>JAUPUN010000031.1 GCA_030917555.1 Patescibacteria group bacterium | reverse complement strand
GGCACCTCGTGAAAAATAATTGCTAAAGTGGTAGTAAGGCCTAAAGAAAAATTAGTTAAGAAACTTATTCCAATAGCCAAACCATCAAAAAAATTATGCGCAGCATCGCCAAAAAGATTCATAAAAGCCACGGGGTGGGGATGCTCTTTAGTAGTTTCTAAATGGCAATGACGCCATGAAATAAATTCTTCCAAAACAAAAAAAATAAAAATACCAAGTAAAATCAAGAGTCCTAAGAGAGGAAATTCTATTTCAGGAATGACTTCTGGCAGTACATGCAAAAATACATCTCCAAATAAAGCGCCGGTAGCAAAACCTACTAAAATCTCGATAATTTTCTGGAGAGGAACCTTAAAGGCCACAAAAATTACGCCAATTAAAGAAATTAAACTGACAAGAAGAGTACTTAAGAAACTAAAAATAAAAGCGTTCATATTGTTTTATTCAATGGGAATAATAGTAAGCACCACTTCCCTTTCTCGAGGTTTATGATCAAAATCAATTAAAAAAATACTTTGCCACATTCCTAAATCTAATTTTCCTCCCTGAACGGGTATCACTAAATCATTTTTTAAAAAAACTGACTTTAAATGAGCGTCACCATTTTCGTCCTGCCATTTTTTGTTATGTCGATATTCTTTTTCTGGAGGAGCAATTTCTTCAAACATCTTTTTTAAATCATTCAAATGCCCCTCTTCATTTTCAATAATCAAAAAACCAGCAGTAGTACCTTTTAAAAATAAAATCGCTAGTCCATTCTGAATTTTACTTTCTGTCAGTTTTTGGGATACTAAATCAGTAAGATTAAAGAAATCACCAAATCCCTTGGTAGTAATTTTTAAAATCATATTCAAATCTGAACTTATTCCATTATAGCAATTTTTACTTTAATTGTTAAAAGAATCCCTCCTTGACCAAATTTATGCTATAATGACAGAAATATGACCACTAAATCTCCTTCCCTTATTTTAGTACTAAATTCTGGTTCTTCTTCTATTAAATACGCTCTTTTTTCTGATTTAAAGCTAAAAACTAAAGGATTAGAACCTAAAATTGGAGTAACAGGAGGGCCTAAAAATCATTACGAAGCCTTAAACCTGATTTTTCAGAAACTCAAAAAACAAGGCTATTTAAAAAATCTAAACGAGATTAAAGCAGTAGGACATCGAGTAGTTCATGGAGGCGAAAATTTCAAAGAAACAACTATTATTGATAATCAGGTTTTAAAAACTATTAAAGATTTATCTCTCTTGGCTCCTCTTCATAATCCTCCTAATGTTTTAGGTATCGAAACTTGTCAAAAATTATTACCTCATGCTCTTAATATAGCAATATTTGATACAGCTTTTTATTCTTCTTTAGCCCAAGAAGCTTTTCTTTATGCTTTACCCCGAGAGCTTTACGAACAGCACCAAATTAGAAAATATGGTTTTCACGGTATTTCTCATCAGTATATCGTTCAAAAAACTCAACAAATTTTAAAAAATAAAGCTGACAGAATTATCAGTTGTCATTTAGGAGCTGGCAGTTCTCTCACTGCAGTCAAAAATAATCAGCCAGTAGATACTACCATGGGATTTACTCCTCTCGAAGGTTTAATTATGACTACTCGCTCTGGCAGTATTGACCCATTTCTTCCTATCTTTTTAATAGAAAACCTCGGTTATAGCCCTCAAGAAGTGGATGAAATTTTAAATCAAAAATCTGGTTATTTAGGAATTTGCGGTTTAAAAGATTTTAAAGAAATTCTCAAAATGAAAACCGAGAAGTCTTTCTTGTGCTATCAAATGTATTTAAGAAGTGTAGTAAAATATCTAGGTAGCTATTTGGGACTATTAGATGGTGCTGAGGCTATTGTTTTTACTGGCGGCATTGGCAGTGGCTCAGCCAAATTCAGAGAAGATGTTATTTCTTATTTTCAATTTGCTGGCATTAAATTGGATCGCCAAAAAAATTATCATCACAATGTTATTATTTCGGCACCTAGCTCAAAAATTAAAGTTTTAACTCTTAGAACCAATGAAGAATTAATGATAGCGCAAGAAGTTTTAAAAATGCTAAAAAAACAATAAAATGAATCTTCCTAAAATTATTTTTCCGGAAGGAGATGACGAAAGAATTAAAGCTACTGCTCAAATCCTAAAAGAGCAACAAAAATAATAAGGGTATCAGTGTATTCTTTTAAAATTAAGGAGATGGTGCCAGCAATAATTAGAATATAAACCAAGGGATTGTAAAATTGCTCCAAGAAGATTTTAAACCTTGACAACGGTTTTTCTTCCGGAAGTTTATTCTTACCAAATTTCTTCTGGCGCTTGCTAGCCTCTTCCTCAGATAACCCATTTTCGAGATCAGTCTTTAATATTTCAGCTGCTTCCTTAAAGTTTAAATTATGCCACAAAATTTCAGCCATTGTTTTATTATGAATGCATTAACGATTTATGGAAGTTTATGGAAGTATGGAAGTTCAACTCCGATAAAAAACTCCGATAAAAAAAAGAACGTTTACTGCTTTATCCATCTTAATTTTTAATTTTCTTTAAAACTGTTTCTATATATCTTGCTTTAAGTTTGTTATACCTAACTCGACTACCCTTAGCTTTTGCTAGTGCTTCAGTTTTTAATCTAAAATACTCCTGCGCTTCTTTTTTATTCTTTCTTAAATAATCCCTAAAGCTAAATAAGTCTTGATAAACCTTACTTTCTTTTTTGGCAATGTGAATATGAACATTATCTAAGGTAGCTTTTTGATGCTTGCTTAAAAATAACTCTCCTTTTTCTATTTTACGATGGACGTGTTTAAAACCTATCTTTTTTAATTTTTTAGCAATATCTTTGGCTTCTTCCCAATTATTAACACCAATCATAATATCAATAATCCCCTTTCCACCCAATCCTTCCACAGCTGTACTTCCTATATGATAAATTCCGTAATTTCCAATAGCTTTAGAGATTTTCTTTTTTTCTTGATCAAACTTTTTTGGAAAATTTTTATGATATTGATACAGTTTTAATTTTTCCATAAAATATTCTCTTCAAAGATACTTTCGTAATTAGTCCAACCATCTCATTTTTCTTCTAATTCTTGCGCAATAAAGCGGCGATAAGCGCAATATTCGCAATTTTCATTAGGAGCAGGAATAACCTCAGAATCTAAACATTCTTTAATTTTAAAAATGGTTGGCTCAACCCAAGAATCATCTCCTTGGTAAGGTAGAATAGTGCTTTTAAATTCTAATTTACCATCAAATTTTGGTAAATTTTTCAAAGCATTAACATAAACAAAATAGGCAGTCTGAGAAACTGGAAAGCCCATTTGTCTAAAAATCCACTGATAAATTTCTACCTGTCTTTTGTAGCTCTCCTTATATTCCCCATCTAAAGACACCTCTCCCTCAATACTGGTTGATTTATAATCAACAATATGAAGTTCTTTAGTTTGATTATTAAGCCAAATATCGTCGATGGCGCCGGTAATTTTAAAATTAGTAGGAGCATGAATCACTGAAGCGCCTGAACGATTATTTTGCCAGACAGGCAAATCAGGATGATTATAAGGCACAGCATCAATTTTGTATTCCTTCATTAAAGCATGCCTTTCTCCATTTTTTCTTAAAATATCAAATTCACTTTTTAATAATTTATCCACAGCGCTATTAAGAGTCCAACCAGGCAGACTGGGCCTGCCTAAACCCAATCTTTTATCTAAATAAAAACAGCGAGGGCATTCTACAAACATCTCAATAGCAGATCTACTGATATTAAAAGGCTCTTTACTGTGAGGATCATACAGATTGTTTTCTCTTTTAGCGTATTTGTTCATCCTAAGATAAATTTAATTTATGGAAGTTCAACTCCGATAAACTATTTTATTGCTGTACCGCCCCATTCAATAACAGTAAATCCCTTCCTTTCAAATGGCGTAATAATCTGAGGCTCAATAGATATTTTTTCTTTTAGTGGTTTATATACCATAAACACTCTTAAGATTGAGTCTGGTTTAGGAGTAATAGTAAGTTTAGCAATATTAGAATATTCTTCATTAGCAAAATGAATCAGATTATAGGTGTTATCTTTCATTTGAGAATACCAATAAACAATAAATTCATTATATTCTCTTGGAGTAAGACCCATTTGTGATAAAATTTCTTGTAAAAATACAGCTATATCTTCTCCTTTAATTACAAATCCTTTGGTTAAATCCCAGTTAATAGGTGCGCTTGTTTTACCCTCCCAAAACAGATAACTATATTCTTTACCGTCTGCCTTGTTAATTAAGTGACCATCTGGATAAGCTACTACCTCCCAACCTTTTAATTCAGAATTATATTGGGGATAAGAAACACCAATTTGTCCCTCATAATCCAAAATTACTTTTGTATCCTGTATTTTATCTGGATAGAAATAAATTACGGGTTTACAAGGTACGCCTCCTTCGCAGATAGGATAAGCGGGTTTAGGCTCCAGTAATTGAATATGTAAAAAATTTGGGATATGACCCAAAACAGTTAACCATGCCCAACCGCCCAGGATAATTATCACCCCAATAACAATTCCTATAATTTTAATCATTTTGTTAGACCTAAACTTTTTAATCATATTTTTAGTTAAGCTATATTTGAGATTTTAAATAATCTCTTAATTTTCTAATTTCTTTCATTGACATTTCTCTTCCTTCCCCATTAGGATAATTGCAATCTTCTTGACCCCATATCCATTTATATGCTTTTAGTAAAACCTCAGGAAGCTCACCACACGGATTTTCTACTTTACTTTCTGCTAATGCATTATCTGGCTCTTCACCATTATAAACTTGCTCTAGTAAATTGATGATTTCAATTGTTTTAAG
>JAUPUN010000030.1 GCA_030917555.1 Patescibacteria group bacterium | reverse complement strand
AGAGTAGATTATTTAATAGGTTTAAAGGAAAATGTTATTATTGGACGTTTAATTCCTGCTGGGACTGGTTTTAGAAGAACCAGGATTAATTCTCTTTCTTAACTTCTATGACAACTAAAACAAGTTCAGAAAAATTGCCTCAACATTTAGCTATTATGATTGATGGCAATAGAAGATGGGCTAAAAAACGAGGGTTACCACCAGAAGCAGGCCATGAAGCTGGCATTAAGATGGTAGTACGAATTATTAACTATTCTTTAAAAAGAGGAATCAAAGTGTTAACTCTTTATGGCTTTTCTACTGAAAATTGGAAAAGGTCAGAACAGGAAGTAAACCATTTGATGAAAATTTTTCTGGATTTCAGTCAAAAATACGCTCCACTTTTTTATAAAAAGAAAATTCAATTTAGGCATTTAGGTGATTTAAATCGTTTGCCTTCTAATTTACAGAAGTCTCTTGTAAAAGCTCAACGTCTTACCAAAAAAAATGATAAGATGATTCTTAATATTGCTTTAAATTATGGTGGTCGGGATGAAGTAGTAAGGGCAATTAAAAAAATTATCAAAGACCAAGTGCCTGCTGAGAAAATTACTGAAGAATTAGTTTTAAATTATTTAGATACCAAAGGATTGCCTGAGGTAGATTTTGTAATTCGGACTTCAGGAGAAATGAGACTCTCTAATTTTTTACCTCTCCAATCTACTTATGCAGAGCTCTATTTTCCTAAAGTACTTTGGCCAGATTTCGATGAGAAGCAATTAGATTTAGCCCTCAAAGAATTTCAACGTAGGAAAAGAAATTTTGGTCGTTAGTAATATTACATAATTAAATTTTAGCTGGGCAATCTTTAATTGTCCTTTGTTTTATGCTATAATTGCTTTACCATTAAAAAATATGGAAGACAAACTTTTTCGTAAATATCTTCTTTCTTTTCTACTGGTTGCCCTAATTAGTGGTTTTGTTTTTGGTTTTTTGGGCGGGTTAGCTAGTAAATCTTTTTTGGCTTCTCGGACTGAGGAAGAAAATGCCAAGAAGACAGCAGAAGAAGTTTATTTCTCTGATTATGAAGGTCAAATAGAAAAAGTAGTAAAGGACAGTGAAAATTCAGTAGTAAGTATTATTGCCACCAAAGATTTGCCGGTTTTACGTGAATACTTTATTGATCCGTTTGGTTTAGGTTTTATGATTCCTCAATATCGTCAAGAAGGTACTAAACCCCAACAGGTAAGCGCTGGTTCTGGTTTTGTAATTGATAGCAATGGTTTTATTGCTACTAATAAACACGTGGTAGCTGACTCCAGCGCTCAATATACAGTTTTAATGAATGATGGCAAGAAATATGAAGCTACAGTAATAGCTAGAGATCCAGTAGAGGATTTTGCGGTCCTAAAGATTAATAAAACTAATCTTGTGCCTGTAAAATTAGGTGATTCTAATAAGCTGGTTTTAGGTCAAACAGTGATTGCTATTGGCAATGCTTTAGGAGAATTTAAAAATACTGTTTCAGTAGGGGTAGTTTCTGGTCTCAGACGCAATATCTCTGTTACTACCGATGCCGGTGAAATAGTTACCTTGGATAATGTAATTCAAACTGATGCTGCTATTAATCCTGGTAATTCAGGAGGGCCCCTTTTAAATCTTTCAGGTGAAGTGGTAGGAATTAATACTGCCATGGTTTCTTCTGCTCAAAACATTGGTTTTGCTTTACCTATCAATGTATTAAAGAATTCTTTAGACCAAGCAGTTACTACCGGCAAAATTAAAGTTCCTTATTTAGGGGTACGCTATCTTTTAATTACTCCCAATCTTCAGCAAGACAAAAATTTGCCAGTGGATTATGGCGCTCTTTTAACTAAAGGAGAAGAAGGAGAACCAGCAGTAGAAAAAAATTCTCCAGCAGCAAAAGCTGGCCTCAAAGAAAATGATATTATTCTCGAAGTAAATAGCATTAAAGTTACAGAAGATAATCCTTTGGCTTCTCTAATTAGACAATATCAGGTAGGGGAAACTTTAATTCTTAAAGTTTTAAGAGATAATAAAACTTTTACTGTTCAGGTAGTCTTAGAAGAAAGACCAACTAACAAATAACAACTTTATCCGCTTCAGGTTTTGCAAAAGAAAAAATTTAGGTTGGTAATATAACTAATAACTAATAACTAATATGCCAATTGGTCGTTTTACAGCTAGTGCCCAAGCAGCTCTAGAAAGAGCACAACAAATGGCTTGGGAAAGACATCAGGGTGAAATGAGAGCCCTTCATCTTTTATATACCTTAATTGATGAAGATAATTCTGCTGTGAGAGAAATTCTTACCAAGTTTTTTCAAATAGATGTTGATAATCTTCTCAAAGAAGTTTTAGAAGAAATTGTTAAATTGCCAAGAATTTTTGTCAGTGGTGATAATATTGGTCAAATGTATCTTTCTCCAGAAATAATTCAAGTAATTGAATTAGCCAGCAGAAAATCCAGTGAACAACAAAATGAATTTGTTTCTCCCGAGTATTTGTTTTATGGTATTTTGGTTGGCAAAAATTCTGCTCAGGATATCTTAAGCAAATATAATATTAAAGAAGAAGAATATCTTAAAGCAATTAGTGAATATAACCAAGGAGAAAAAATAACAGATGAATTTCAAGAAACCAGCGGAAGTATTCTAGAAAAGTACAGTCAAGATTTAGTAGCTTTAGCTAAAGAAAACAAATTAGATCCGGTAATCGGCAGAGAAGAGGAATTACGAAGAGTGATGCAAATTTTATCTCGTCGCACTAAAAATAATCCCATTTTAATTGGGGAAGCTGGAGTAGGAAAGACTGCTATCGTGGAAGGGTTAGCCCAAAGGATTGCTCATGATGAAGTACCAGAAATTTTAAAGAATAAAAGAATTATTTCTTTAGATTTAGGCGCTTTAATTGCTGGGACTAGATTTAGAGGTGAATTTGAAGAGCGCTTTAAGAAATTATTGAAAGAAATTCAAAAAGATAACAAAATCATTACTTTTATTGATGAAATTCATACTTTAGTAGGAGCCGGTGCTGCAGAAGGAGCTATTGATGCTTCTAATCTTTTAAAACCGGCTCTAGCTAGAGGTGAGCTACGTTTAATAGGTGCTACTACTTATAAAGATTACCGAGAGTATATCGAAAAAGATCCAGCTTTTGAAAGAAGATTTCAGCCTATTGTAGTAGAAGAACCTTCTCAAGAAGATGCTATTAATATTTTGAGAGGTCTAAAAGAAAAATATGAAGCTCACCATGGTTTAAAGATTTCAGATGAGGCTTTAATAGCAGCAGTTCAATTATCTAGTCGCTATATTACTTCTCGTTTTTTACCAGATAAAGCTATTGATTTAATAGATGAGGCTGCTTCTTCCTTAAGTCTAGAAATAGGTAGTACTCCCTTAGCTATTATAGAATTAGAAAAAAAGCTAAAAAGTTTAGAATTAGAAAAAGAAGCCTTAAAAAAGGAACAAAATGAGAAGAAAAATAATCTTGTTCTAAAAGAACGAGCTAAAAATTTAGAATCAGAATTAAAAAAGACTAAAAAGAAATACGATGAATTAGTAGCTCTGTGGCAAAAAGAGAAAGAGATTTTTAATGATATCAGTCAATTAAAAAAACAAATAGAAGACCTAAAACAAGAAGCTCAAGAAGAAGAAAGAAAGGGCAATTTGGAAAAAGTGGCAGAAATTTTATATGGCAAGATTCCCCAGCTTACTAAAGAACTTAAAAATAAAGAAAATGTTCTCGACAAAATACCGCCAGAAAAGAGATTCTTAAAAGAAGAAGTAAGTGGCGAAGATGTAGCTAAAGTTGTTTCTCGCTGGACAGGCATTCCAGTAGCTGAAATGCTGGAGGATGAAAGCAAAAAATTAGCAAGAATGGAAAGCGTACTTTCTCAGAGAGTGGTAGGCCAAGAAGAAGCAATTAAAGCTATTAGTAGGGCTATTAGGAGAGCTCGCGCTGGTCTTTCTGAAGAAGATCGACCTATCGGTTCTTTTATGTTTCTTGGTCCTACTGGAGTAGGAAAAACAGAATTAGCTCGAGCTTTGGCAGAATTTATGTTTTCTGATGAAAAGGCAATGATTAGAATTGATATGTCAGAATATATGGAGAAATATGCCGTGAGTCGTTTAATTGGTTCTCCTCCTGGCTATGTTGGTTATGAAGAAGGAGGTCAATTAACTGAAATAGTAAAACATAGGCCATATAGTTTAATTCTCTTTGATGAGATAGAAAAAGCTCATCCTGATGTTTTTAATATTCTTCTTCAAATTTTAGACAACGGTCGCTTAACAGATGGAAAAGGAACAGTGGTGAATTTTAAAAATACTATTATTATTATGACCTCTAATTTAGGAGGGGAGTATGTGCAAGAAATGGCTGGTTTAGGTTTTAGAGTAGCCAAAGAAAATGAACTTCAAAATCAGAAGGATACTTTAAAAACCAAGATTCTCGAGGCTTTAAGAGATCATTTTAGGCCTGAATTCTTAAATAGAATAGATGAAATTATCATCTTTAATCCCTTAACCCCTCACGATATTGAAAAAATTGTGGATTTACAATTAAAAAGAGTAGAGCAGCGTCTTTTAAACAAGAATATTAAATTAGAAGTAACTCAAGAGGCAAGGCAATATTTAGCCCAAAAAGGTTATGATCCTAATTTTGGAGCACGTCCTTTAAAACGGTTAATCGAAAGAGAAATCCTAGATCCTCTAGCGGAAAAAATTATTGCTAATGAAATTAAAGGTAGACAAAAAGTAGTAGTGCAATTAAAAAATAATACTCTTGTCTTGAAGGCAGCGTCTGTTTAATTTTATGCTTAAGCAGTGGTTGTTAGAACAGGCTAGGCAAGTAAAAAATACTTTTACTTCTTTTACCAATACTGAAAAAAGGAGTCTTTTCTTTTACTCCCTTTATGCTTTAATTTCTCTTTTAGTTCTGTTTTCTCAACTTTCTTTAGCCAATGCCCTCATCCTGATTTTATTAATTATTTTAAGTTGGAAAATTCTCTTTGGTTTGTCTTGGTTGAATTTTTGTTACTTAATTATTGGGTTTATAGAATTAGAATTTCTGAGTAACTGGTTAAAACCTTTTTGGTTAGGATTAGGACTTTTCTTATTTTTAGTTTTAATTTTTCAAAAGATTATTCTTAATCAAAAAAAGACCAATTCCTGGTTGGCTTATTTAATAAGCACTGGTTGGATTTTTAGTGCTAGCGGAATTTATTTTTATTTCAATCAACCTTTTCTAGTTAGCTTTATTTTTTATACCAGCGGTTTGGCTCTTTTAACCTATCTCAATTTCGTGATGCTAGATAAAAAAGTTTCTCTTAACTATCTTGTTTATCTCTTGGTAAATTTAGAGATTTATTGGCTTCTCAGTTACCTCTCGTTAAATGGTTTACAGTTTGCTTTGGTAATTTTATTGTTTCAGTATTTAAGCCTTTCCTTCGTATAAAATTTCTTGCTCTAATCGTTTTTTCATTAAAGGAAAATTAGTTTTCATTATTTGCTGTTCGCTAGGTGAAAAACTTTTTAAAACTAAATCTTCTGCTTTTTGTCTCTTTGAGGCCAGGGGTTGAATGCCTATTCTTAAGCGATAAAACTCATTACTTTTTAGATTTTCAATGATAGAAGCGACTCCTTTGTGTCCAGCAGAGCCTCTCTTAAAAGAAATTTTAAAAGTGCCTATTTTTAAATCATTATCATCATGAATAACAATGATTTGAGAAAGAGGTATCTGGTAATATTTCTTGAGGCGACTAACTGTTTTACCACTTTCATTCATAAAGACTAAGGGAAAAGCCAAGATTAAATCAATATTATTTTCTTGGATTTCAGCAATTTGAGCTAAATTCTTTTTTTGGACTTTCCACTCAGTTTGGGGATATTGACCTTGAAACCATTTGATAAAATTGGCTCCAATATTATGTCGAGTTTTTTCATATTTCTTTCCAGGATTTCCTAAGCCAAGTAGAAGAAAAGTTTGAGCCATAATTATTTAAAGATTATTTTGAAGATAGGTTTGAATTTCCTGGTAATTTTCAAAACCTGCTTTTGGTAAAAGTAGATAAACAGTAGAAGTAGCATTGTCTTGAGTTTCAGTTCTAGAAGCACTGATTAATAAATTATCAGGTGGCCTATTCGTGATACTTAAAAATTTAATTTGTTCTTCTTTGAGATCTTTAAACAAATTAAATATTTCCCATAAAGTATTAAAATTCAAATTAGTTATATAATGATTAGCTAAAGATTCATAAATCTTTAACCAGCTCATTAAATTCCAAACATGAGACAATTGATTCACTTTTTCCCATAAAGCTTTGAGAATAAGATGTTGGTTATTCATTCGATAAAAATCTCCACTAGGGGCATAACGAGTTCTAACAAATTTTATCGCTGTAGCTCCATCTAAATAATTCCAGCCGGGATGAAGTTCAAACATTTCAGAGGTATTGTGAGGATTTACTAAATTAGGGTCAAACATTTCTTGGTCTAGCCAAATATTAATACCTCCTAAAGCGTCTACTAATTTGCTAAAACCAGTCAGATCAAAAATAACAACATAATCTATTTTAAGATTGCTAATTTCTTCTATTTTTTCTTGAATTAATTGATAAGAAGTAGTTTGTGGAAAACTCTTTTTTTGATTATTGCTTAAAGCGTAAAGAGCATTAAGCTTGCTTTGTTGGTTACTATGGGGTATTTGAACCCAAAGATCACGCGGGAAAGAAATCGCAGTTACTTTTTTTTGAGTAAAATCTAAATGCAGTAGCATGATGCTGTCAGTTAAAAGAGCTCCATTAAAGCCTGAACCTGGTATCCCCAAGAGAAGGATATTGATTGCTTCTAATTGAGGTGACTTAATGTTTGGTGACGAGGAGGAAGAAGCCTGAAGATTAATTTGGCGTGGATGGTTCATGCCCCAATTAAGTACTACAATTAAAACCACTAAGAAACTAACAAAAAGCCAAAAAAGCAGTTTTTTTCTCTTAAATTTCATGCTTTTAATTTAGCAGGAAATTTGATTTTCGGCAATTCTTATGATATGATTGATTGAATTTTTCTGGAAAAATTATGTGGAAAAAGATTTTATTAGAAAATTTAGAAATGATTTGTATTGCTTTACTGATTGTAATTCCGATTAGGTATTTTGTAATTCAGCCTTTTATTGTTCAGGGTGGTAGTATGGAACCTAATTTTTATACTAAAGACTATTTAATTATTGATGAATTATCTTATCGTCTTAGGGAACCTCGAAGATACGAAGTTATTGTTTTAAAAGCTCCCAATCATCCTCACGAATATTATATTAAAAGACTTATCGGTTTACCTAACGAGACAGTTGAAATTCAAAATGGTCAAGTTTCAATTACCACTGTCAATGGTCAAAAAATCGAGCTGGAAGAGGATTTTTTGCCAGTTGGTACCATTACTTCCGGTAATTTAACTTTGACTTTAAATTCTCAGCAATACTTCGCTTTGGGAGATAATAGGGTAGCTTCTTATGATTCTAGAAATTGGGGTGCTTTTACTAAGGATGCGATTGTGGGTAGAGTTTGGCTAAGATTATGGCCACCTCAAAGGTTTGCTATTTTTTAAATATTTTTTAACTTCTTAAAAGTTTTTATGATTTCTAAATCATCTCAATCAGCTAAAGATACGAATAGTTCTGAGGTTACTAAAGTGTCTCATAATAAAAGACATTTTTTGCAACCGCCTCGAGGAATGAAGGATTTGCTTCCTGAAGATAATCTTTATTATGACCATCTTCTTCAAATTGCTAAGAAGACTTTAGAATTTTATAATTTTCAAAGATGCGAACCGCCCATTTTAGAAAAAGCTGAATTATATAATAAAGGGATTGGGAATAATACCGATATTG
>JAUPUN010000029.1 GCA_030917555.1 Patescibacteria group bacterium | reverse complement strand
ACTAATTTTTCTTTAGGCCTTACTACCACTTTAGCAATTATTTTTCACGAGGTGCCTCAAGAAATTGGGGATTTTGGAGTTTTGCTTTATGCTGGTTTACCTACCAAAAGGGCTTTGTTTTTAAATCTTTTAGTGGCTTTAACTGCTCTTTTGGGTGTTAGTTTACCTTTTGTAGTAAACTTTAATTTAGTGCAATTACATTTCTTTTTACCAGTAATCGCTGGCGGCTTTATTTACATTGCTGGCTCTGATTTAGTACCTTTAATTAAAGAACAGAAATCTTTTAAAAAATCCTGTCTCTTTTTTGGAGCTATGATAGCTGGAAGCGGTTTAATGTATTTATTTTTGCTTTTAGAATAAAAATTAATCCAAATTTAGATGGTACCTTTTTCTCAAAAAGTATTAAAGGTAGTAGAACAAATTCCTGCTGGTCAATTTTTGACTTATCAAGAGGTAGCTCAAAAAGCTGGCCACAAAAAAGCAAGTAGAGCAGTTGGTCAAATTTTAGCTCAGAATTACAATTCTTTAATTCCTTGCCATCGAGTGATTAAAAATAATTATGAGGTAGGTGGGTATCACGGTTCTTTTAAAAATAGTTATCAAAAAGTTGGGCTTTTATTAAAAGAAGGTGCTCTTGGAGTCATTCCAACCGATACCATCTACGGTATTTGCGGGAGCGCTCTTAAGAAAGAAGTGGTAGAAAAAATTTACCGCCTCAGAAAACGAAATTTTAAAAAGCCGATGATTATTTTAATTTCTTCAATTAATGACTTACAATATTTTCGCATCAGGTTGAATCCTTTCCAAAAAAGAATTTTGAAACAATTATGGCCAGGATCAGTTAGCGTGATTTTAAAGTGTCCTTTAGAAAAATTTTCTTATTTGCATCGGGGTATAAAAACTTTAGCCTTGAGAATGCCTCATGATCAAGAATTGTTAAAAATTCTTCGGATTTCTGGACCTTTAGTGGCGCCAAGTGCTAATTTTGAAGGAGAAAAACCAGCCGCAACGATCAAAGAAGCTAAAAGATATTTTCAAGATAAAGTTTTTTATTATGATAAAGGGACACTTATTTCTCAGCCCTCAACTTTAATTGATTTAACCTCGAATCAAGTGAAGATTTTAAGAGAAGGTAAGGGGTTAAATAAAGTGAAAAGAGTGCTCAAAAATGGTAAAATAAATAAATAAAAGTCGATGATAATCAAATTTAATTAAAGAAACATTATGAAGAATGAAATTATCGATAAAATGTCCAATTTAATTACTTCAGCCTTTGGTTTAGTAGCTGCTTTAGCTTGGAATGGAGCTATTACTGCTCTTTTTGAGAAAGTATTTGGAGAGGCCAAAGGTTTAATACCTATGCTTATTTATGCAGTGGTAGTAACAGTGATTGGAGTTATAGCTACTCTTTGGATAGGCAGCATTGCAGCTAAAGCCGAAAAATAAAAGTATGGGTGAGAATTTTAATAACAAACCCGAATCGAGATTTTTCATCCCTGAGGAAGAATTAACATATGAATTTTTTCGTTCTTCGGGACCTGGCGGTCAGAACGTGAATAAAGTGAATAGCGGAGTAAGAATTAGGTGGAGATTTGAAGAAAGTAAAGTCTTGACTGAAGAAGAAAAAGAGAAAGTGAGAAAATCCTTAAAAAATAGAATTAATAATGAAGGTGACTTGATAGTGGAAAATGAAGAAACGAGAAGTCAAATAGCCAATCGTGAAAGTGCCTATGAGAATTTAGTAAATTTAGTAAATCAAGCTTTAAGCGAAGAAAAAGAAAGGCTTGCTACTAAAAAAACATTATCTTCACAGGAGAAAAGATTAAAAGAAAAAAGAGAACAGCAAGAAAAAAAGAAATTAAGACAAATTAAACCAGAAGATTTAGACTAATTTTATTATTATGTATTCTCGTGGAATAGCTACCTTTGGTTTAGATTATGGCAAGTGCCCAAAATGGCTTTTTGAGCGCATGGTTAAATTATCGCGAGAAATGATTGAGGTGATGATTCAGGAATATGGGCCAGATGAATTTATTAAAAGAATTGCTGATCCAGTTTGGTTTCAATCTTTAGGCACGGTTTTAGCTTTTGATTGGAATGCTTCGGGTTTAACCACTACTTTAACCGCTGCCTTAAAAGAAGCAGTCAGAGGCAGAGAAGAAGAATTTGGTATTTTTATTTGTGGCGGAAAAGGAAAAACTTCCAGAAAGACACCTCAAGAAATTTTAGGTTGGGGACATGTTTTAAATTTACCTTTCGAAGAAGCTAACCAATTGGTTTATAATTCAAAAATGGTAGCTAAAGTAGATAACAGTTTGGTGCAAGATGGTTTTCAGATTTATCACCACACTTTCTTCTTTTCCCATCCGCCAGCTGGCGGAGGAAGCTGGGCAGTAGTACAGCAAGGAATGAATACTAAAGAGGTGACAGCTCGGCGTTATCACTGGTTTTCTGATAGCCTGAAATTCCATTCTTTAGCAGGCTCTGATTCCCTAGTAATTGAACCTCATCAGGGAATCGTGGCACAAAAGAAAGAAAAAGTTCTGAATTTGGTAGCTCAACAAAGTGTTACCACTCAGGAAGTAAGCGTAGAATTAGTAAATCAAAATTTCCAGAGTCTTTTAAAAGAAGTAAAACTCTTGACTAAATATTCTTCTGATTTAAGTCAAATGATAAAAATTGGAAATCGAAAACAACAATTAACCTTACTTAATTTAGAAAATAAGGAATTTAAAACACATCCGGTGTTAAAAGAAGACTTTTTAGGAAATAAATATTTAGAAAAAATTCTATATCAACTGACAGAGGAAAAACCAAAAAACTACGAAAGTCTTTTGGCTACTTATGGAGTAGGGCCAAAAACAGTCAGGGCTTTAGCTTTGGTGGCAGAAGTAATTTATGGGGCTAAACCTTCTTATGAGGATCCGGCTCGTTATTCATTTGCTCATGGCGGTAAAGATGCCACTCCTTACCCAGTAGATAGAGTTACTTATGATAAGACTATTAATTTAATTAATCAGTTGGTTTTAAAAACTAAATTACCTCCAAGGGTCAAAGATAAAATGATCAGAAATGCTTTCAGGATGAAAGGTTAAGTTGCTGGACAATTAGTAAAAATTAGTATATAATTAGTTAGTTTTAGAGTACCTTTACAAAATTTTTTTATTTTAAGGAGGTGATTAATGACTAAAGAAGCGCTGTCTGAAAGACAAAATTTTTGGAAAGAAGTTTTGGGGATCAACAAAGTAATAAGAGTAACAGTGATTCCTGGAGAAGAAATGAAAGGCTTCCGGGAGCAAACTTTGACGCAGTTAATTTGGAAGGCAAATCCTGTAATTATGCTATCAAAGACAGATAATGATGTTGCTCTAGAGCTTTCGTTAATCAAGGCACTACTAAGAATAAAGCTAGCTCCTTATGAACAAGCTCTAACTAATGTTTTTAATTTTCTTCCGCTATTAGAGGATGGAGATTTAATTGTAGAAGCCTTAGGTTTGTCTTTTTTTGATACCAATGAGACCATTTTAGATGAATTAGCTAATGCTTTCTATTTAGCGTATGAAAGGGGTGGAAAGCAAAAATGAAATATTTAAGAAAAAGAATCGGTCCCTCGAAAGAAATAGACGCCTTAGCTGATACACTCAAAATAAATAGGAATCATTATCAAAGTAGAGGATCAAAACATCGTCAGAATAAAATCCCGAAAGAGAGAAAAAAGAAATTAAAAAATGGAGCACATTGTTTATTTTGCGGTACTACACAAAACTTGACGATTCATCACGTCATCCCTCTAAGTCAAGGGGGAGATAATAGTGACGATAACCTAGTTGTTTTGTGTGATTCTTGCCACCAAAAACTTCATATCTTACTTGATCCACTGCTCTATTTTTTAAATTCGTCACCTTGAAAGCTTATTTTCAAATAAAGAGGCAGGTAAATCTTGCCTCTTTTTTAAGAGTGAGCTAAGATAAGGTTAGTTTAATAAAATGACCGAAATCTTTGTTTTATTAATTTTTTTATATTCTGTAATTATTCATGAAGTAAGCCATGGCTGGGCTGCTTTAAAATTGGGAGATGATACTGCTGAAAAAATGGGCAGGTTGACCTTAAATCCTCTGCCTCATTTAGATTTATTTGGTTCTATTCTTTTGCCCTTAATTTTGGCGCTGACTCGTTCGCCAATTTTATTTGGTTGGGCTAAACCTGTACCTTATAACCCCTTAAAATTAAAACATCCAGCCAGAGATTCAGCCTTATTGGCTTTAGCTGGACCAACTAGTAATTTAATTTTAGCTTTTATTTTCGGAATTTTTATTAGGTTCTCTCACTATTTTACTGCTTTCCAAAGTCTTAATCCGTTTTTTCTGATCATAGTACAAGTTAATTTAGTTTTAGCTATTTTTAATTTAGTACCTCTTCCTCCTCTTGATGGTTCCAAAATTTTGTTTTATTTTTGGCCTAATGCCAAATTGGAAATCTTTTTAGAAAAATATAGCTTCTTAATTTTGCTTTTGTTTTTAATGTTTGGTTGGGGATTAATTTCTCCAGTAATCTCTGGTTTGCAATTTCTCTTCACAGGAATCCCTTAAGAGAAGGGTTGACGTTTAGCTGCTTATTTGCTAAACTACTTTTTGTTATGCCTACTTTTACTCAATTAGTACGAAAAGGGCGTAAGCCTATTGTTAAGAAGAGCAAATCAGTTGCCCTCTCTTTTTCTTTTAATAATTTAAAAAATAGACCAACTTATCATCCTTCACCATTTAAGAAAGGAGTTTGCTTGAAAGTGTTTACTACTACTCCTAAAAAACCTAATTCCGCCCTAAGAAAAGTAGCTAGAGTGAGGCTTTCTAACGGAATGGAAATTACTGCTTATATTCCGGGAGAGGGTCATAATTTACAAGAGCACTCAATTGTTTTAGTCAGGGGTGGCAGGGTCAAAGATTTACCAGGAGTAAGGTATCATATTGTGAGAGGTAAATACGATACTCAAGGAGTAGAAAATCGCAAACAGCAAAGAAGCAAGTATGGTGCTAAGAAACCAAAATAAATATTAGTTATTAGTTATAAGTTATTATGAGACGAAAACATCGAGAAGAAAAAAATTACGAACCAGATTTAGTTTATCAGAGTCCTCTAGTGACCCGTTTTATTAATTATCTCATGAAAGATGGGGAAAAATCAGTAGCAAGAAAGTTAATGTATCAAGCTTTGGATTTAATTAAAGAGCAAACTAAACAAGACCCTCTACAAGTATTTAACTTAGCTCTTGAGAATGTTTCACCTGAGATGGAAGTGAAAACCAGAAGAATCGGTGGAGCTAATTATCAAGTACCTCAGGCAGTACCAGATTATCGGAAAGTTACTTTAGCTTTCCGTTGGATTATTGAGGCTAGCAGATCAAAAAAAGGTAAATCAATCTCTCAAAATTTAGCTGAAGAATTAATTGCTGCTTCCAAAAATGAAGGAGGAGCTATTAAGAAAAAATTAGATACTCATCGCATGGCTGAAGCAAATCGCGCCTTTGCTCATTTGATGAGAAAATAAAAAATCATGGAAGAATTATACCCTATAGAAAAAATTAGGAATATTGGTTTTATTGCTCATATTGATGCTGGTAAAACTACTACTACTGAGCGAGTTTTGTATTACACCGGTATTACTCATAAAATTGGAGATATTGATGAAGGTACTACAGTGATGGATTGGATG
>JAUPUN010000003.1 GCA_030917555.1 Patescibacteria group bacterium | reverse complement strand
TACAGGTGTATTTAGTAGGAGCCACACAATTATTGTAGCAGCTAGCTAAAGAAGTATATTCTCCATTACTAGCCTGAACACATTGATAATTACTATTACAGGTGTATTTAGTAGGAGGAGTAGTAACACTGACAATTAAATTTTTACTCTGAGCAGGAGAAGAATCATTAGTACAAATAAGAGTAAAACCAGTATCCTGAGTTAAATTATAAATAATATTAGTGCCACTAGTATTTTTAGCACCAGTCCAATAAGAATTATTAGGATTAGACACAGCAGTGCAGGCATTACAATGAGAAGTGCTCCAGCTCAAAGTGACATTTTCACCGCTAAGGATATTATTAGCAGAAGCAGTAAAACTGTTAATTTGACAAGCAGCTGGGGCTTGCATACTAAAAGCCCGAGTATTAGAAACTCCTAAAGTAGGTTGATTATTTTGATTGATTCCTTTAGCATAAACCCAGATTTTGCAATACTGATAGCCAGAGACATTAGTAGGAACAGTCCAAGAAATATATTTTCTTCCAACAGATTCTCCAATAGTATAGTCATCATTATTTAAATCAAGGCTATTGCCGCAACCATATTTGACTAAATAATTATTAAGGCTAGTTCCTTGTGGATCATTCCAACCGTCAGTGTTATCAGTCCAAGAAATAGTAATAGTTTGTCCGGGCTTAAGATAACCATAAGGAACCGGAGTAGTTCTGGCAGTATAGCTGGTATCATTATCTATAAAACCATTAACAGTAATACTATTAATAAAGACTGTGCAATCTTTAGTATTATTGGGATATTTATTAGGACAGGCACTAGGAATACCTTGATAATCAGCAATAGTTAAAGCCTGCGCAGGAGAAAAGACAAAAAATGCGCCTAAAACGATACAACCGCTGAAAAGAAATAATTTTAAGAAATTTTTCATAATTTTTAAATTTTAAATTGGTAAATCAATTATATCACATTATTATTATTATGTCAAGAATAAAGAGGCTTGATTTCTTTAACTAACCATTTTAGCGAAAGCATTAAAATTGTATCATAAAATTCACTTCTTGTCAAATATATAAAAATATGCTATAATACCCTTAAGATGAAAAGCTAAATTAAAATTATGAAATTTTTAAGTGTTTTTCAAAATATCTTTTGGCCTACTAAAGCGAATCATTTCCAGCCTTATTTGCTTAATGAAAAAGTAATTACTATTTTGATTCTTCTTTTTGTTTTAGCCAAAGTCTTAGTGAGTTTTGAATTAATTCTAATTCAGCAATCTCAGCTTTTCGCCGAATTAAACGCTCAAAAAATTATTGCTTTAACTAATGAAGTTCGACAGCAATATGGCTTACCGCCTCTTAAAGAAAATCCTCTCTTAGATCAAGCAGCTCAAGCTAAAGCTCAGGATATGCTTCAAAAAAATTACTTTGCTCATGTGAGTCCTAGTGGTATCTCTCCTTGGTATTGGATTGCTCAGGCTGGTTATCGTTATCATTATGCCGGAGAGAATTTAGCTTTGAATTTTTTGGATAGTGAAGAGGTAGTAAGGGCTTGGTTAAATTCTCCGTCTCATCGAGAGAACCTTCTTAATAAAAACTATCAGGAAATAGGAGTAGCAGTTTTACCAGCTGATCCTACTAATCCTCAATTAAATAAACCCTTAGTGGTTCAAATGTTTGGTACTCCTCAAAATCCTAAAGTAGTAACTAGTGAAATCAATTCTAAAGAGTCCTTGCTTACTACCACTACCACCAGAGTTTCAGTTACTACTCTTACTACTCAATCCACTCAAATTGCTCAGTCTCTAACTGAAGAGGCAGTGTTGGGCGAAGAAAAGATGAAAGAGGAAACTACCCCTGCTCCGGTGTCTTCAGCTAGTGTCACTAGTACCACTTTGGTTACTCCAACTTCCACCAAGACAAATATTATAGTTGAATCATTAGTGACCTCTGATTTAAGAAACGAACTGAATCAGTTTAATAAAATCATTGCTTTTGGTTTAATTGCCTTGGGTGTTTTAGTCTTAGGAGGTATTTTGCTAGAGCAAAGAAGTATTCCTTTTAATACCTCTGAATTAGTTTTGCGCAGTTTCATTGTTATTTTCATTGGTATTTCTTTTTGGGCTTTTCATTTAGAACGATTTATTGGTCAGTTAATAATTCCTGTGGTTTAGTGCATTTTCTTAAACTATGAAACGTCGTCGTTTAGTGTTATTTTTAAAAATTTTTGTAGTAATTTTTTTAATTCTTTTAATAGTTTTCGACAGTGCTTTATTTACGAGTATTTTACCTTATCAGCTTAAAAAAATTGCTTTAGCATTTAAAACAGAACTAACTCGACCTCCTCAACCCTTTCAAAGTAATACCTCTCGTATTTCTGTTTCTTTGCCAGTAACAACTACTTTACCTCCTTTACCAAGAGAAGCTCAAGAAAATAATCTTTTAGAATTGCCTCAATTTGGTATTAAAGCTCCAATTTGGACGGTAACGAGTCCTGATGAAAAACTAATTTATCAAAAGTTGAGGCAAGGAGTGGTTCTTTATCCTGGTTCAGCAGCTCCTGGGCAAGGTTATACTGTTATTTTAGGGCATTCTTCTCAATATCCTTGGCAGCCAGGCAGATATAAATCAGTTTTTTCTTTATTATCTCAACTGAAAAAGGGAGATTTAATTTATGTCTATTGGGAAGGCAAACCTTTAATTTTTCAGGTAGAAGAACAAAAAATTTTTTTACCTTGGCCACAAGGGAGCGAGACAACTGAGACTGTTTTTCCTCCGGAAGAGAAACCGATTTTAATTTTGCAAAGTTGCTGGCCTGTGGGAGTTGCTTATAAAAGAGTAGCTGTTAAAGCTGTTTTGCTTAATTTTTAATTTGAATTTTTGTTTTGGGTTAGCCTTGCTTGAGCTAAGCCTATTTTTTTGTTATGATAGAAGCACTATTTTAGGCGTCATCGTCTAGCCTGGTTAGGACACGGGGCCTTCAATCCCGTAACATGGGTTCAAATCCCATTGACGCCACTAGAAGCTCGCAATCTATAACTACTCTCTTATTTTGTATGATAATTTTAGGAATAGAAACATCGTGTGATGAAACTTCTTTAGCGCTTCTTGAGATTTCTCAACGAAAAGGGCAGCTATTTTTAAACCCAATTAAAAGTATTGTAACAAGTCAAATTAAGATTCATGCTCCTTATGGTGGAGTAGTTCCGATGCTTTCAGCTCGAGAGCACGTAAAAAATTTACCTATTATTTTTCAAAGGTTAGCGCGCGAAACTTACGGTTCTTCTAAAAAATTAAAAACAAAAGTTGATCTTCTAGCCGTGACAGAGGGGCCTGGTCTTATCCCAGCGCTTTTAATGGGTGTTAATTTTAGCCGAACTTTAGCTTGGGCTTGGGAAAAACCCATCTTAGGCATTAATCATTTAGAGGGGCATTTACTCAGTTTTCTGCTACCGCCGAAAACCGAGAATTACCAATCATCAATTACCAACCCTGAACCACATAGGGTTCAGGGTCATAAACCGCACGTGGTTTATGGTTTTCAAGCAATATTTCCCGCTATTTGCTTATTGGTTTCAGGTGGGCATACCCAATTGATTTATTTAAAAAAGATTAGTCAGTATCAAGTAGTAGGAGAAACTTTAGATGACGCTGCAGGTGAATGTTTTGATAAAGGTGCTAGAATTTTGGGCTTAGGTTATCCTGGCGGTCCGGTTATTGCTGCTGAAGCAGAAAAATATCAAAAACAAGCAGCCGAAGGAATTACCACTACAATTAGAATAGCTTTGCCTCGGCCTATGTTAAATTCACACAATTATGATTTTTCTTTTTCCGGCTTAAAAACAGCTCTTCTTTATTCCTGGCAGAAGTTGAGTCCAATAGAGAAAAATAAATTAAGGCCAGCTTTTGCTTTTGAGTTGCAAGAAGCTATTACAGATGTTTTAGTAGCCAAAACTTTAAAAGCAGCTCATAAATATCAAGTATCTTCAATTATTTTGGGAGGTGGCGTAACAGCTAATCAAAGGTTAAGAGAAAAATTTCAATCAGTTTTAAAACAAAATGATAAATTTAATTTATTTTTACCTCCTTTAGAGTATACCACTGATAATGCTATGATGATTGCTTTAGCTGCTTTTTTCCACTGGCAAAAACAGTCACTTCGTTTTCCAAAGAATTCTTGGCAGAAAGTAACTGCTGAAGCTAATTTAAGGTTATCTTAATTATTATTTTTATTTTTATGACCAGAAAACTACCAAAAGTATATGAACCGCAAAAGTTTGAGAAAAAAATCTATCGAATCTGGGAAAAATCAGGAGGCTTTAGTCCTGACCAATTGAAAAGTAAAGGTCGCCCCTTTTCTCTTATTATGCCTCCACCTAATGCTAATGACCCTTTACATTTAGGACACGCAGTTTTTGTTTCTCTTGAAGATCTAATGATTAGATATCATCGTTTAAAAGGTGAGAAGACTTTATGGTTGCCAGGAACTGATCATGCTGGTTTTGAAACTCAGGTAGTATTTGAAAAAAAATTAGCTCAAGAAGGGAAAAGTCGTTTTTCTTTTTCCCGAGAAGAATTCTATCGCTTAGTCTGGGATTATACTCAAAAAAATAGGAAAATTGTCAGAGAACAGTTGAAAACTTTAGGCGCTTCTTGTGATTGGTCACGTGAGAAATTTACTTTAGATCCAGAGATTGTAAAAATTGTTTATGAAACTTTTGAGAGATTGTGGCAAGATGGTTTAATCTATCGAGGACAGAGATTAGTAAATTATTGTCCTAAGCACCAAACCGCTTTTTCTGACCTAGAAGTAAAATACGAGCAAGAAACCGCTAAATTATATTATCTACGGTATGATTTAAAAGACGATTCAGAGGGAATCATTGTAGCTACTACTCGGCCTGAAACAATCCCTGGTGATGTAGCTTTAGCAGTAAATCCTCATGATCAAAGATATCTGGCCTTGGTGGGTAAAATTGCCAAAGATCCTCTACTAGGAAGGGAAATTCCTATTATTAGTGATAAGAGAGTTAAAATAGATTTTGGCACCGGTGTTTTAAAAATCACTCCAGCGCATGATCAAACAGATTTTGAGATTGGTCTTGAACATTATTTGCCAATCAGAGCTACTTTAGCTAAAGATGGTAGATTTAATGAATTGGCTGGCCCTTTATTTGGCTTAAAAGTTCCTGAAGCCAGAGAAAAAGCTTTAGCTATTTTAAAAGAAAAAGGAGCTCTGATTAAAGAGGAGGAATATCTTCATGAAGTTGGGCATTGTTATAAATGCGGTTCTCTCATAGAGCCCATGTTAATGGATCAGTGGTTTGTGGCAACTAATAAGCCCTTTGGCTCTCAACAAAAATCGTTAGCAAATTTAGCTTTGGAAGCCTTAAAAAAACAAGAAATTAAGATTATACCCTCAAATTATCAAAAAGTACTAGAACATTGGCTAAATAATTTAAAAGATTGGAATATCTCGCGTCAGATTTCTTGGGGTATTAGAATCCCAGTTTGGTATTGTCAAGATCAAGCCACTGAGGTCTGCCGTCAAAAACAAGGGATTATAGTTAGTGTAAGCAGGAAGCCTACTAAATGTCCTTATTGTGGTGGCAAGCATTTAGAGCAAGATCCTGATGTTTTAGATACTTGGTTCTCTTCCGGCCAATGGCCTTATGCTACTTTGATGGCTAATCAGCCTCAAGATTTTAAAACTTTTTACCCTACCAGTGTCATGGAAACAGGTTGGGATATTCTGTTTTTTTGGGTAGCAAGAATGATTATGTTGGGTTTATATCGCACTGGTAAAGTACCTTTTCGAGTGGTGTATCTTCATGGTTTGGTACGTGATAAAGACAGGCAAAAAATGTCTAAATCTAAAGGTAATGTCATTGACCCTTTGGCAGTAGTTCAAACTTATGGGGCTGATGCTCTTCGTTTAGCATTAATTATTGGTAATACGCCTGGCCGAGATTTAGTGATTTCCGAGGAAAAAATTAAAGGTTACCGGAATTTTACTAATAAAATTTGGAATGCTAGTCGTTTTATTTTGATGAATTTAGAAGAAACTTCCTCTAAAAAACCGAAATTAACTCGAAGAGATCAAAAAATCTTAAAAGATTTCGGTAAATTTAAAAAGAAAATTACTGCTTATTTAGATAACTATCGTTTTTCTTTAGCTGGTGAAGCTTTGTATCATTATTTTTGGCATACTTTTGCTGATAAAATTATTGAAGAAATGAAAATCAGAATCAGAGAAAATGATCACCAAGAGGCGGCCCTTTATGTCTTAGAGACAATTCTAAACGATTGCCTTAAAATGCTTCATCCTTTTATGCCTTTTGTGACTGAAACTATTTGGCAACAATTAAAAGAAAGACACTCCTCAAAAGAACAAATTTTAATGACTAGTCAATGGCCCTAACTTTTTTTCTTGCTAGTTTCTTTGGTATTTTGCCTATTATTTTTTGGCTTATCTTTTTTCTTTGGCAAGATTTTAAAAAGCCAGAACCTTTAAAATGGTTGCTTTTGACTTTTTTAGTCGGTGTGATTATTACTCCACTAGTTTGGTTATTAGAAAATTATTTTTTAAATTTATTTGGTATTTCTTTTCAAAATACACCGACTCTTTTTCAACTTATCATAGCTTATTTTGGCATTGCTACAATTGAAGAAGGAGCTAAATTTTTTGGTACCGCCTTTTTAATGAAAAAAAATAGATATTTTAATGAAGCCATTGATGCTATGATTTATTTAATAGTACTGGCTTTAGGTTTTGGTTTAGTAGAGAATATTTTAGCAGCTAGTCAGGAAATCCAGAGTAGTACTTTAATTTTACCGATTTTAGAAATAATGAGTTTACGTTTTATTGGGGCTAATTTACTTCACGCTCTGTCCAGCGGTTTTTTGGGCTTTTGTTGGGCTCAAGCTTTACTCAAACGTCAAAGAAAGTATCTACTTTTAGGTTTTGTGTTGAGCGTCTCCTTGCACGCTTTCTTTAATCTTGCTATTATTAAATTTGGCAGTCTAGCAGTGTTGTTGGTAAGCGGTATTTTATTTATAGTTGGTATCTTTCTTCTCTGGGCTTTCGACCTTTTAAAAAAGATAAAAAAACCTTTAAAATATTCTTTATAAAACTATGGCAGAAGCAAAAAATTCTGTAAATATTAATAATCAGCCTAGTTGGCCTGCTTCTCAAGAAGAGGGTGAATTAGCTATTGATCTTTATGAAACTAAAGATAAATTAGTGCTTCAGGCAGTAATTGGCGGGTTAAAAGCTGAAGATTTGGATATTTCTATTGCTAATGATTTGATTAGTATCAAGGGTGAAAGGCAGCGGGATGAGAAGGATTCTATAGAAAAATTTTATTATCAGGAATGTTTCTGGGGACCTTTTTCTCGCTCCATAGTACTGCCTCAAGAAGTAAATGCTGATAAAGCGAAAGCTTCTTTAAAAAATGGTCTTTTGACTATTGTTTTGCCTAAGTTAGAGAAAGCAAAAAAGAAAACTTTAGCCGTAGAAGAAGAGTAGGGGCGAGTGGCGAAATTGGCAGACGCGCAGGGTTTAGGACCCTGTACCGAAAGGTTTGTGGGTTCGAGTCCCACCTCGCCCACAAATGAACAAAGTAAATTTGTGGCGAGGAACAAACCAACTGCTTGGTTTGCGTTGGGACGAGAAGACCGCAGCCATATGCGACGAACAAGAGTGAGGAGCATGGTGAGGGGCGGCCTGCGAGAATCCGCCATCAGGCGGATTACTTGTAGGAGAGTCCCACCTCGCCCACAAATGAACAAAGTAAATTTGTGGCGAGGAACAAACCAACTGCTTGGTTTGCG
>JAUPUN010000028.1 GCA_030917555.1 Patescibacteria group bacterium | reverse complement strand
CTAGCTGCTACAATAATTGTGTGGCTCCTACTAAATACACCTGTAATAGTAATTATCAATGTGTTCAGGCTAGTAATGGAGAATATACTTCTTTAGCTAGCTGCTACAATAATTGTGTGGCGGCAGCCCCAACTTTGTCTTTTTGGGCTGATGATTATACTTTAACCCAAGGAGAAGCTACTTATCTCCGTTGGAACGCTACTAATGTCGATTACTGCGTAGCTTCTAATGGTTGGAGTGGCACCAAAAATACTGCTTATTATGAAAGTGTCAGCCCTACTGCTCAGACTACTTACACCTTAACTTGCTCTGGTGCTTATGGTACTATCAGCCGCAGTCTGACTATTTATGTTGCTTCCCCTACTGCTAATTTAAGTTTTACTAAATTGGGTCGCAATCTTTCCCTCGGAGAAAGAACTTATAGTAAAATTATTACTGTAACTCAAGGTGAAGTAATTGAATTCTATCTTACAGTAACAGCAGGCAGCTCCAATGATCTCTCGCAAGTTATTGTTACCGATTCTTTACCATCAGTACTTACTTATCGAGCTGGCACTACTAAAGTAGACGGTGTTATTCAAGGAGATACCATTACTACTGGCCTTAATTTAGGTACCATTTCCCGCGGCACTTCTAAAACTATTACCTTCCAAGCTCTAGCTAATAATCCAGGCACTGTACTTACTTATACCAACACTGCTCGAGTAACTGCTTCTAATATTAATAGTTTAACCGATACTGCCACCATAAATTATGGTTTAGTAGCTGGAGCTTCTACTATCGAGACTGGCGCACCAAAAACAATCCAACTTTCCTTGATTTTAAGTTTAGGTTTAGCTAGTTGTCTTTGGGCTTACTTAGAATTTCATCCTCAAGGCAAATTAGTTTTAACTCGTTTCGAAACCAAAATCAGGGATGTCCGTCTAGCACAAATGCGCAAACAAAAAATAAGACCATAAGAAAATTAAAACTGCCCCTTAAAGGGGCAGTTTTAATTAGGGTGACTAGAGGGATTCGAACCCTCACTGACAGTTCCACAGACTGCCGTGCTAACCATTACACCATAGCCACCATCAGTTTAAACTATTTCAGCTCCTAAATTAGTCAACCTCTCTTTCAAATTTTCATAACCCCTTTCAATGATTTCTATACCAGTTAGTTCAGATTCTCCTTGGGCTATCAAAGCAGCAATCAGATAGGAAAATCCTGCTCTTAAATCAGGTACCTCAATGTTAGCTCCTCTCAACGGTGTTGGTCCTACAATAATAGCACTGTGCCAGAAATCTCGGTGCTGGAAGCGACAAGGTTTACTTCCTAAACATTCTTTAAAGAGATAAATTTTGGCACCCATTTTATTTAAAGCTTCTGTGTAACCAAAACGGTTTTCGTATACTGTCTCATGAATAATAGATACTCCTTCTGCTTGAGTCAAGACGATAGTGAAAGGCTGTTGCCAATCTGTCATAAAACCAGGGTGCACATCAGTCTCCAAAGCCACACCTTTTAAATTATTATTTCCAAAGAATCTAATTCCATCAGTTAAAATTTCGAATTGACCCCCAATCTTTCTCACCCAGTTAAGGAAAGTAATCAGATATTGTTGTTCAGCTCCTTTGACAAAAATATCCCCTTTATTAGCTAAAGCTAAAGAGGCAAAAGAAGCTGCTTCAATTCTATCATTCATAATTCTAAAAGTAGCTCCTGCTAATTTTTTGACGCCTTCTACAATCCAAGTTCGATTAACATCTTGATAGATAATAGCTCCCATAGCCTGAAGGAATAAAGCTAAATCCTCAATTTCTGGCTCAATAGCAGCATTTTGAATGACAGTAGTACCTTGAGCTAAACTAGCTCCTAAAAGGATATTCTCTGTTGTTCCTACACTAGGGTAATCTAATTTAATGGTGGTTCCTTTTAATCCTTTGCTTTTTACATAATAGACATCTCCTTCACAAGACACTTCTGCTCCTAATTGTTGGTAAGCTTCTAGATGGAAATTAACAGGCCTTTCTCCAATTTTACATCCTCCCAAAATAGGAATTTCTGCTTGCTGAAATTTATGAAGCAGAGGACCAAAAAACAAAATAGGAATTCTATTTTTCCCACTATCTTCTAAAGGCACCCGATATGTTTTTAAAGTAGTTGGATCTATTTCCAAAGTATTACAATCCAACCATTTATAAGTTACACCCAAGGAATGACAAATTTCTAAAGTTACTTCTACATCACCAATCCTCGGCACATTAAAAAGGACTGATTTACTTTGAGCTAAAAGAGCAGCTACAATAATTTTAGTAGCAGCATTTTTTGCTCCAGCTAAAGAAATTTCACCTTTTAACTTCTTACCTCCTTGAATACGATAAGATTGTGACATAGCATATCTTTAGTATAAGCTAATTCATCTTTTCTTTCAAGTAAAAAAGTGCTAAGATATTTTATTACCCCTCGCGTTAAACGTGGGTTAGGCGTTTTTACTCCTGGCCCACGTTTCCCGCCTGGGGTTTCCCAAGGCCCCTATAGTTCAATGGAGAGAATAGGACCCTTCTAAGGTCTAGATCGAGGTTCGACTCCTCGTAGGGGCACTTGTTCTCGGGCTGTGGCGCAGCGGCTTAGCGCGTCTGCTTTGGGAGCAGAAGGTCGTGGGTTCAAGTCCCACCAGCCCGACTGAAAAGAGGGATGAGTAAACCAACTGCTTGGTTTACGTGTGGGGCTTGAAGACCGCAGCGATGTCGCCGTAGGCGACCGCGAGGGGCGGCCTGCGAAAATCCGGCGTTAACCGGATTATTTGTAGGCAAGTCCCACCAGCCCGACTGAAAAGAGGGATGAGTAAACCTAATAAATGATAGCAGCAACTAGTCAGGGCCTATGGTCTAGTGGCACGACGTCACATTCGCATTGTGAAGACGGGAGTTCGATTCTCCCTAGGTCCACCTTCTTTTATTTTATTTTATTTTATTTTAATTATATGAAGCAAAATCTTACCTGGCTAGAAATTGATGCTAGGGCTATCAATTATAATCTTTCTCAATTTAGAAAATTAATTGGTCCTAAGAGATTATTAATGCCGGTTTTGAAATCTAATGCCTATGGTCATGGCTTCTTAGAAATAGCCAGAATTTGCGAGAGGAATAAAAAAGTTGATCGAATTTGTGTAGTCAATTTAGAAGAAGCCCTTATTTTAATTAAGGCCAAAATCAAAAAACCTATTTTAATTTTAAGCTTTTATGAACTAAACTCAGAAAAAATTGCTTTAGCTTTAAAAAATCAAGTTATTTTTTCTGTTTCCAATTTACTCCAAGCTAAATTTTTAAATAAAATTGCACAACAAATTCATCAAACTGTCAAGATAGAGATAGAAATAGATACTGGCGCTTCTCGAACTGGAGTTCTAGCCTCTCAGGCTCTTCCTTTTGTCCAGCAGCTCAAAAAACTTCCTCATTTAGAAATTAAGGGGGTTTGGAGCCATTTTGCCTCTAGTGAAGATGATCCCCGTTACACTAAATTTCAATTAGCTACTTTTCAAAAAGTCGTTTCTGAATTAGAAAACCAAGAAATCTCTTTCTCTTTAAAACATTTTGCTTGCTCAGCTAGTAGTTTACTCTATCCTAATACTCTCTTTAATGGAATTAGATTAGGTTTGAGTCTTTACGGTCTTTATCCCTCAGAAGCAGCTCGCAAAAAACTTAAGCTTAAACCAGCTTTATCTTGGTATACTAGAGTTATTGATTTAAAAACTTTACCAAAAAATACTAAAATAGGTTATGGCGGAACTTATACTACTACCAAGAAGACTAAATTAGCTATTATTCCAGTAGGTTACTGGGATGGTTATGATAGACATTTATCAAATAAAAGCACAGTAATTATCAATAATAAAAAATGCCCAGTCAGAGGAAGAATTTGCATGAACCTTACAATGGTAGATGTTAGTCAAGTAAAAAATATTCGGCTAGGTGATCAAGTCATCCTAATTGGTCATTCCCAAACTCAGAAAATTACAGTAGAAGAGTTGGCTCAATTAATCGGCACAATTAATTATGAAGTAGTCACTAGAATTAACCCTTTACTGCCTAGAATTGTTAAAAATTATTAATTTGTTTCACGTGTGACAATTTTATAGGGCAACACTTTGCTTTTTGTGGCTTAACTGAGCTAAAACTAAGACTTCAAAAGCTATTAGTCGCATGGTTAAGCCATTTTTTGTTAGTTAAAGTGCAAAAATGTTTCACACTTTGTTTCACACAATGTTTCATGTGAAACAAATCACTTAAAATTCTAAATAAACACCTTGATAATGGCTAATTTTAGGATCCTTACGAAAATCAGCTAAATCAATGGCTAAAAAATCAAATCTCCAGGGCTTGTCTTCTAAATGGTATTGACTTAAAAAGCTTAAAATAACTCTTTTTAACCTCTTAATTTTCTCTGCGGTTAATTCCTCTTCTGGCAGCACTTGCTTATTTTTTGAAGTAACTGTTTTGACTTCAAAAAAAACAGTGTCCTGAGTTCGAGGATCAAAACCCACCAAATCAATTTCCCCCCACTTTTTTCTATAATTTCTAGCAATAATTTGATAATGTTTCTGGAAAAGATAATTAAAAGCAATATTTTCTCCAAAGTCGCCAATTGATTTTTGATTCATTTTTATTATTGACAGAATTTAAGATTTATGATATTATTATATTACAATTGCAATTTCCAGAAAGCTGGTAAATTTAACTTCGTGTTTTTTTATTGTCTTAATCCTTGAAAGTTTATCACATTTATTATTGATTGGCATCATTTCTCAAGTTTTTTCTGCTAAGATTGGTACAGCTGTTTGACTTTACCAAGAGATATGCTATAATGGAACCAGAAGATCGCAAGCGCGATCTTTATTTTTAAAAGTATTAATATGATTGATTTAAAATTATTAAATCCTCTTATACGCCAAATTTCTGAAGAAAGAGGCTTGCCAGAAGAACAAATTCTTGAAGCAATAGAAGCTGCTTTAGCAGCTGCTTATAAGAAAGAGTATGGCAAAAAGTCTCAAATCATTAAAGCTAAAATAGATCCGCAAACTGGAGCTACGCAGTTTTGGCAAGTTAAAATTGCGGTTGATCCAAATGAAATTTTTACTCCGGAAGAAGTTCAAGAAGCGACCTTCGATAAAAATGAAAACAAAAAAATCCTTTTTAATCCGGAAAAACATTTGCTTTTAGAAGAGGCTCAAAAAATTAATCCCAAAATCCAAGCAGGTGAAGAATTACTCTTTCCTTTAGAAGTAAAAGAAGATTTTAGTCGTATTGCTGCCCAAACAGCTAAACAAGTTATTTTGCAAAAATTTCATGAGTTAGAAAAACAAGCTATCCTTTCTGAATTTAAAGAAAAGGAAGGCAAAGTAGTCAGTGGATTAATCCAACGCATCGAAAAAAAAGTTATTTATGTTGATTTAGGTAAAACTTTTGGAGTTCTTTTTCCAAATGAAGGAATTCCAGGCGAACATTACCAAGTAGGAGAAAGAAAAAAATTCTATGTGCTTCGGCTAGAAGATAAGGGTCAGGGTCCGGCCATTATTCTTTCTAGGGCTCATCCTAAATTCGTATCTAAACTTTTCGAAATGGAAGTGCCAGAAATTGCTGAAGGAGTAGTAGAAATTAAATCTATTAGCCGAGAACCAGGTAATCGTACTAAAATCGCAGTTAGTTCTAATGATGAAAATATTGATCCAGTGGGTTCTTGCGTAGGGCAAAAAGGAACTCGAGTAGCTACTATTATTGACGAATTAAATGGTGAAAGAATCGATATTATTCCTTATTCTGAAGAACCTGCTAAATATGTAGCAGCAGCTTTAGGCCCAGCCCAAGTTAAAGAAACAGAAGTAATTCCAGAAAGAAGGGAGGTAAAAGTGTTTATTCCTCCTGATCAAATTTCTTTAGCTATTGGGAAAAATGGTCAAAATGTTAGATTAGCAGCTAAATTAACTGGTTGGAAAATCGATGTCCGCTCAGCAGTAGCACCAGAGGAAGAAATTGCTGGTGGCGTAGCTGAAGCTAACGAAGAAAAAGAAGACCTTAAGGAATAAAATTAAAAAATTACTATGGAGATTAAAATTAATTCTTTGCCAAAATCACAATTAGAAATTCTACTCACTTTGAATCAAACAGATCTCGCGTCTTTTAAAAATCAAGCCCTTCAAGAATTAGGAGCTAATCTAACTTTAAAAGGTTATCGCCAAGGCAAAGCTCCTTTAGATTTAATAGCTCAGCAAGTCTCAGCCACCGAGTTAACTGAAAAGATGGCTCTCTTGGCTTTGGATAAATTCTATCCCCAGTTAATTAAGGAACATCACCTAGAACCTGTAGGGCAACCTTTAGTTACCCTAACTAAACTTATTCCTGAGTCTCTCGTAGAATTTAAATTAACTCTTTCCATCTTACCCAAATGGCCTTTAAAAAATTACCAAATTATTGCCCAGAACAAACAAAAAGAAAGAAAGAAAGCTACAGTAACTGAAGCAGAAATTCAAGAATCTTTGACCTGGCTTCAAAAAACCAAAAAAAGCCCTACCTTAGATGATCAATTTGCTCAATCCCTAGGAAATTTTAAGAATCTAGAAGAATTAAAACAAAATATTAAAGAAGGTCTTTTACTAGAAAAGCAAGACAAAGAAAACGAGAGATGGCGTTTAGCTGTTTTAGAAGAAATTATTAATCAAAACCCCTTCGAGGTTCCGGAAATTTTAATCGAATCAGAAAAAGAAAAAATGTTGGATGAATTAAAAATTAGACTTTCAGAGATTCAACTCTCATTTGAAGATTATTTAAAACAAATTAAAAAAACTGAGGCAGATTTATTACAAGAGTTTACCCCTTTAGCAGAAAAAAGAGTAAAAATGGCTTTGGTCTTAAAAGAAATAGCCCAAAAAGAAAATATTACTGTTAGCCAAGAAGAAATCGAAGCTAAGGTTAATGAAATTTTAAGCCAGTTTCCTGACCCTGAACTAAAAAATCAAATTAATCTCGAGGAACTAAAAACTTTTGCCGAAGGCTTAATAAAAAACGAAAAAGTTTTCGAATTGCTGGAAAAACAGCCCAAAAAAGAGCAAAAATCGAAATAGTAAAACCTAATCGATCCCAAAAATTATAGCCAAAAGTTAAGGTCACTTCTTTTTGAGTTGGAATTACCATCATAAAGGCAGGGCTAATCAGGTAAGGCCCTTTCGCTCCTTTAACTTTCCAGCCAGGAAAATAGCTAATTTTTACTAAATGAGACTCATTAATATTTTCTGTTTCAAAAGTCAGAGAATCTTTTGTTATTTCTTTTATAGTAATATTGCCTTCTGTCTGATATGGCTTAGAAGCTAAATGGCTTAATTCTGCCAACTCTTTTTTATTTTGATAAAAAACAAGGTAGCTAGAAAAATCTAAGTTTTCATACCAATTAATCGCTTCATCAATCCAAGTTTTCTCTTTTGGTCTTAATTCGAATCGGGGAATCACTTGAACTAAATCAGAATTTGGAATGCGATAAATAGCGAAAGAACCAATTTCAGCTAATTTTTCAAAATATTCTGCTGCTAATTGTTTGATAGTTGGAGTATAAGCTAAGAAATATTGAGCTCCAAATAATTGTAAGTGAGTAACGCCATGTGAAAAATCAAAAGACGGATATTTTAAACCTGCAATAGCAGACGTGGGAGTTTGAGTAGTTTCTGCTTGATTAATAAAATGAAAATATCCAGAGATAGCTGATTCTATTAGCAACCCTTCAAAAGTCGGATGACCTGTCCAAATAGGTAAATTTTCTAATACCCTTGGCGTACCAAAAGTATCATATTCTCCTCGGTATTCCCACATAATTCTACCTGGGGGTAAATTTTGCAAGAACGAGAACAATTGTTTTAATTCAGGCCAACTAGCTTTAGTTTCAAACCCTTCGTAATTCCATTTGAACCAAAAAGGAAGATAAGAAATATTTTTCGGCAAAGAAACAAGCCCTAAATAAGCTACAACAAGAAAGGCCAGGAAAGAAAGAGTAGCGGTTTGTAAAATTTGTTTTTTGGGTCCTTTTTTAAATAAGAGACTACTAATAACCTGAAAGAGAGTGCCTAAACCATAACTAGCTAAGAGTAATAAACTTAATAAAATGAAAGGTAGAAATCTAGTATTCCAAATGCTTGATTGGTCTAAAAATAAATAAGGAATAAAACTAGCAACTAAAATGAAGAGTAAAGGAATTATTTTTTTATCTTTTTTAAACAGAGCAAAAACTAAAGTAGCTAAGCCTAAGAGCTCTAAAGGCAAGAGGGCTTTTGGAAAAATCTCCCCTAATTTCACAACTTTGCTCCAGGTCATTTTAGAGGTATAACCCATTAAGGCTAAAAATGGCAAAGACCAAAAAGCAGTTAGGCCAAAACCTAATCCAAAAATTTTAAATAAAAAGCTAAATGTTTCTTTGATTTTTTTCTGAAAAATAGAACCAATAAAAATCAAAATAGCAACTAAAACTGCCACCATCACACAAAAAGGATGAGAAAGAACCATTAATACCAAAACCGTAATAGTAAAAGCAGATATTTTTTCACTTCTCAAGTCTCGAAACAGCAAACCAACAAAAAGGAAAAATAAACTAAAAGCAAAAGAATAAGAAAATTCGCCAGCTAAAGTGCTAGGCAGATTGCCCCCATAAATAGAAAAGGCCTCCAAAAATAAATAACTTAAACTTAGGCAAGAACCTATTAAAGGAACGGGAAATTTAAAACCTAAGAGCTGCAGGCAGAAAAAAATAGCTAAGGGTAACAGAAAAGTACCTAAGAGAGTAATTAGTTTGAAAGAAACATTAAAAGGAATAATAAAACTTAATAAATCATTAAAATAATATAATAAAGGAGGATAAAAATATAAAAAGGGAAAACCAGCATACCAATCTGGCGACCACCATTTAAGCTTAGGAAAAATATTCTTACTATACCAAGCTACATAGTTATGAGAACCGGTATCACCTCCCGAAACCATTGTCTCTAGAAAAATTAGATCCCAAGGAATTTGCTTAATTAAAAAAGTATAAACACAAACTAAAACTACAATAATAGTACCTAAACGTAGCCACTGGGTTTTATTCATAGCGATGGAATTTAATTTTAAAAACATCTAAAAAAATTTGAAACATTTGCCGGAAAGAAAGATGGGACGGTGTAGTATCTTTTTGAACCACTGGCACCTTAGTAATCGGATAATTCAATTTTTGGCAGAGCACAATAATTTCTAAATCAAGAGCAAAGGAATTTACAATACTCCTTCTAAAGATATTTTGTGCTGCTTCGTGGGAAAAACCCTTCAGACCGGCCTGAGTATCTTTCATTTGAATTCCTAAAAAGGGCTTAAAAAACCAGTTAAACACTGGTCTGGCTATTTTTTTAGGCAGACTGTCTACAAAATAGGCTCTTTCTCCGATTACTACCGGCTTTCCTTTTTTAAGTTCTTGATAAACTAAAGCTATCCCTTCTAAGCCATAAGGCAAATCATCATCAGTAAAAATCACATACTGGCCATGAGCCAAAAGAGCCCCTCTTCTTAAACTAAAACCCTTTCCTTTATTAGAGATATTACTTTGAAAAATAACTTGCTTTCCTAAAACTGCTGGAACCTTCCCCTTAGTTTGATCAGTACTACCATCATCAATAATAATAATTTCAGCCTCAGGATATTTCTGCCTTAAAGCTAAAACATTTTGAATCAAGATCTCGCTACGATTATAAGTAGGAATAATTAAAGAAAGTTCTGGCATAAAATGATTTCCTTTTTTAGTATACTGAAACTCAACAAAAAAGCAAAGAAAATGAATCTGCTTAATTGACGCCTTTTTAAAAAAGAGGTAAAATAGAGTACTTAGCTAATAATCAATTCTATGTTTCAATTACAATCAGAGTCAAACAACAATTTGGTCTTAGTTCCAACAGTCATAGAAAAATCTAATATTGGAGAAAGAGTCTATGATATTTACTCTCGCCTTTTAAAAGAAAGGATTATTTTTTTGGGCGGTCAAATAGATGATGCTCTAGCCAATACTATTATCGCCCAATTATTATTTTTAGAGCATGAAGATCCTAAGAAAGATATTTTGCTTTATATCAATTCTCCCGGTGGTTCTGTCACCTCAACTTTAGCTATTTATGATACTATGCAGTATGTTAAACCTGATGTAGCTACTTTCTGCATGGGGATGGCTGCTTCTGGCGCAGCAGTGCTTTTAGCTGCCGGTAAAAAAGGTAAAAGATTTGCTTTGCCCAATTCAGAAATTTTACTTCATCAAGTGATGGGTGGCGCTGAAGGTCAAGCTACGGAAATAGAAATTGCCGCCAAGCAAATTGTCAGAGTTAAAACTCAATTAAATCAGATACTTTCGAAACATACTAATCAACCGGTCTCCAAAGTAGAAAAAGATACTGACCGTGATTTTTGGCTTACTCCTGAGGAAGCCAAAAAATATGGTTTAGTTGATGAAATCATTAAAACCAAAAAATAAAAAATAAAATAATCTATCAACTAATAAAATATGACTCAGCTAGAAAATTTTAACCCTCAACCTGGTCCCGAGAATGAAATTAAGAATCTTGAACAGGAGCTCGAAGTACTCCAACAAGAATTAAAACTCAGCCAAAAGCACAAAGAAGAACTTTTTGGTAAAGAGCTCCTCTCTGATGAAGATCAGAAATTAAACGATGAATTAGATAACCAAATTGTAGTCCTAAAAAGCCAAATTGCTGACCTGAGCAACAAATTAGAATCATTAAAAAAGGAATAAACAACCAAGATGGGAAGATTTGAAAAATATTTACCACCAGAGACTCCCAAGCCTGACAAAAAGCCGTACCAACCAAAAGAAAATCCGAAAAAACAAATTCTGGAATCCGGTGATTCTCATTCAAAAAATCTTGAGGACAAAATAACTGAACAAAAAGAGACGTTAGAACCTGAAGAATTAGATTTAATATCGGTAATTGATAATCTTGACCAAGTGCCTTTAGTGTTTGAAAATCCCCAAGAATTTAGCCAATATCAAAGTGAATTACAGAAAAAATTTCAGCAACTATCTGAAGATGTTCAAAAGGAAATAATGAATAATTTAGGAAATAACCTAGGGGAATATTATATCCAATTAGAAAGTGAATTTGATCCTCCTAACAAAAAAATTATCCAAGAAAAAATAAGAAAAACTAGAATACTGCTACAAACTTTTCATTTAGTTTTTAATCAAAAATTATAAAATTAGAGAACAAAATATGAGTATCGAAAATCCCAATAACTGGGAGGATTATCACGAAGATGATACTAAATCACATTCTCTTGATAATTCTCAAATAATTTCTCATTCAGTTTCTAGCCCTGATAAAAACCTCCCGCCAACTCCAGAACAAAATCCAGAAGAAAATCCAAAACATCAAAAAATAGAAATTAATCCCAATGAAATAAATCCTGAGAATGTAGAAGATGTGATTCAAAAAAAAGTTTCTGAATTAAACAAGCAACCAGAAAAACTAGACATTAAAAATCAATTATTAAATCTTGTCGGAAATGCTGAAATAATTTTAAATTCTAAAGAAACCGCCCCTCAAGAAAAAGCCGAATTATTAAAGGACTATGCCGATAAAATAGCACAATTATTGAATCTTCCTGCAACAAAAATTTATCTCCCAGAATTAATAAAAGATAATAAAAACTTAGATTTATTGTTAAATAAAGTCCCTGAAATACAAAACCAAGAAAAAAATAAGCCCCAAGTAATACCACAAGCAGCAGAACTTATCAAAAAGGAAGAAACGAAAGGAAAAAAATCAAGTTTCCAACAAATGGGAGGATGGAAGACAGTTGGTGAAATTACAGGTTTTTCTTTAATGATGCTTTTAATTTTAATCTTCTTAGGCGAAGTTAAACTAGTAGAAAAAACCACAGGAACTAATTTGGAAGGAAAGAAAAAATAACGATTAATAATTTCATAATAAAAAAACATTAATGGACCAAAACTTGTTAGATCATTTACCAGAAGAATTAAGAGAAACAGTTTCTAATTTTTCTGATCTTCTTTTAGAACGAGCTTTAATGAAAGCTTACCAAAATTTATCAGAAGAAAATAAAATCAAAATGGCCCAAGTATTTGATTCTGGCACTAAAGAAGAACAACTTAAGTTTCTCAATGATTATTTTAGTGATTTAAATAGATTGATTCTCCTGGAAGCTCAAAATTTAGTTGAAGAATTAAAACAAAAATCCGCTTCTTAAAGCGGATTTGCTTAGGAGCGAGAGACGGGGCTCGAACCCGCAACCTTCTCCATGGCAAGGAGACGTTCTACCATTGAACTACTCTCGCTTAAGTCCATCCTTAATTTAGCAAGTTTCAATTAAAACGTCAATTTTTGACATAAACTACTTTTAAAAATATAATTGACTTTTATCAAAACTCACCGTACAATAGAAGAAGCTTATGGAAGATAAACTCTTAAAAGAATTACAAAAAAAGTTAGAAGCTGAAAAGATCCTTTTGGAAAAGGATCTTTCAAAATTTGCTGATAAAGATAAAAAAATTTCCTACGATTATGATACCCGTTTCCCAGAATTAGATGTAGCTACTAGGCCTTTAGCTTCTGACGAAAATGCCGCAGAAATCGAAAGCTATGCCAATCTTTTGGCTATAGAGCATGCTTTAGAATTAAGATTAAAAGAGGTAGAAGAAGCTTTAGAAAAAATTAAAAAAAATGACGGTAGCTATGGCAAATGTGAGCAATGCCACAAAGAAATTGAATTAGAGAGATTAAAAGCCAATCCGGCAGCTAAAATCTGCCTCAAGTGCGCTAACCAAAAAAACAATTAGAAAATAACTTATCGCCAGAAGGCGAGAAAAAGCGGTGGTTCAATATGCTAGCAAAAATTTATACCACCGCTTTTTTAGGTCTTGAGGTTTTCCCAATCGAAATTGAGGTCGATGTTTCAGAAGGACTTCATGCCTTTAATATTGTCGGTCTCCCTGATCCTGCTATTAAAGAAGCTAAACAAAGAGTTTCAGCTGCTCTCAAAAATATGGGAGCTAAATCTCCTTTGCGTTCCAATAAAAAAGTAACTATAAATTTAGCTCCAGCTGATCTAAAAAAATTTGGCTCTTATTATGATCTCGGCATTGCTTTGGGTTTTTTAATTGCTTCTCAACAAATGCCTGCTTTTGATCCGGAAAAGAAAATTTTTTTAGGAGAGCTGACCTTAGAAGGAGAAATTAGACCAGTCAAGGGCGTCTTAGGTGCTGCTTGGTGGGCAGAAGAACACCATTATGAATATCTGTTTGTGCCTCAAGAAAATGCTTTAGAAGCAGCTAGCGCTGCTAAAAATTTAAAAGTGATTGGAATTAAAACACTCAGAGAATTAGTGAAATACCTCGAAGGTCAAATTAACTTGGAGCCTACCATTGCCCTTCCTCAAGAAATTTCAACCTCACTACCAGAAATAGATTTTAGTCAAATTAAAGGTCAGGAAAAAGCTAAGAGGGCACTTTTAATTGCAGCCAGTGGCGGTCACAATCTCTTAATGATTGGACCTCCAGGCTCTGGCAAAACCCTCTTAGCTAAAGCTTTTCATGGCCTTTTGCCGCCTTTAAACACAACCGAGTCTTTAGAAGTAACTAAAATTTATAGCCTTTTAGGCTTGGTAAATCCTGAGGCACCTCTCATTACTCAAAGACCTTTTCGAGCACCTCATCATACCGCTTCTCCGGCTGCTTTAATTGGAGGTGGTACTTATCCTTTGCCAGGAGAAATTACTTTAGCACATCGGGGAGTGCTCTTTTTAGATGAATTGCCAGAATTTCAAACCAATGTTTTAGAAAGCTTAAGACAACCTTTAGAAGAAGGTGAGATTTGTGTCTCCCGTGCTCAATCAAAGATTACTTTTCCTGCTAAATTTATTTTCCTAGCAGCTATGAATCCCTGCCCTTGTGGCTATTTTGGAGACACTTTAAAAGAATGTCTCTGTCGTCCCAGTGAAATTATTAGATATCGTAAAAAAGTATCAGGACCATTACTTGATAGAATAGATCTCATAATTGAAGTCCCTAGATTAACTAGCGATGATTTGATTAGTAAAAAATCGAGCTTAGAATCGCTTGATTTAAAGAAAACCGTCTTAGCTGCTCGAGAAATTCAAACTCTCCGCTTTCAACAAAGAAATAAATCCCAAAAACCAATTTTTACTAATAGTGAAATGAAACTAAAGGATCTGGAAGAATATTGTCGTTTAGAACCAAAAGCAGAAAATCTTTTAAAAACAGCTCTAGATAAATTTGGTTTATCTGCTAGAAGTTATCATCGGATTCTCAAAATCTCTCGAACTATTGCCGACTTAGATGCTTCTGAAATTATTAAATACGAAGAGGTAGCTGAAGCTCTCCAATATAAAACAGAATTTTCTTGGAATCTGACTTAATTATTTCTTTAAAACAAAGGGGTTTTGTGCTCCTCTAACTTCAAAATGGAGATGACAACCAGTGGCCTTACCAGTATCACTCATGGTACCCAAAGTTTGACCTTGAGTAACCTTTTTTCCACTAGTAACATACAAATCTCCCAGATGTCCATAAAGAGTTAAGGTTCCATTTAAATGTTGGATTTTCACATAATTTCCATAACCACCATTCCAACCCTTTAAAGCCTCTACAACAATCCCATCTGCTGAAGCGTAGATAGGACTACCACAAGTATTAGAAATATCCACTGCATTATAATTATGAAGAATGCCGTGGTTCCAACCACCTGAAGTAGGATAAGCAAAATATCCCTTGAGATTAGGTAAATTGGAAGTATCGCTAGTCATTGGGCTTAACCCAGCTTGTGAAGCTAAGGAAACATTCGAAGGTAATTGACCATTAGGAATAATCAATTCTTGTCCTATTTTTAAAGATTTTTCATCTGGCAAGTCATTAAAAGCTAAAATCTCAGCTGGTACTGCTTGATATTTTTTAGCCAAACTAGAAAGGGTATCACCTTTTTGTACTACATGTTTTACTCCAGAAACTGGTAAAATCACTAATTCTTGACCAGGCTTGAGTAAAGAACCAGACTTCAAGTTATTAGCCCAAAGAACCGTATTTAAACTTACTCCAAAATTAGCCGCAATTTTCCCAGCAGTATCTCCTTCTTTTACAGTATAAGTAATAAGACCATGCCTTTTAGCAGTAGGTAGATAAAAAGAAAGGGGAGAATTAATACTTAAAAAACTGTCATTTTCTACTATCATTAAAAAATCTTCGGCTGAGCCTAATTGAGGTTCCTTCTCTACTAAATTTAAAGCCGAACCATCTCCTAAGAGAGCCTCAGAATAAGCAAAAGCTGGCTGAGTAAAAAAAACTGAGTTAAGAGGAGCCTCTACTAGACCCTCCTCCTGAATTAATTCCCCACCTGAGCCAGCTTGAGTTAAATTCAACTCTGGTAAAAGATAACTCCTGCTAAATAAAAAAGAAAAGATGAAAAAACCCAGCAAAAACTGAGCTAAATCAACTGGCAGCAACGGTTCCCAACCCTTTAGTATTCTATTCAATTGTTTT
>JAUPUN010000027.1 GCA_030917555.1 Patescibacteria group bacterium | reverse complement strand
TCATCTTCTACTAATAAAATCGTCGGCTTGTTATTCATACTAAATTAATTGTTCTAATTATTCTAATTATTCTAATTAACCTAATTATTCTAATCAATATCTAATGTCTAATGTCTAATGTCTAATTTCTAAACAGCCAGTTGGCGAATTGGGAATTGCTTGCCCTGTAGGAAGCCGTAGGCTTTCCTTTGGGGAGATTTGATTAGGTTAATTAGAAATTGGTCATTAGATATTTTCTATTATATCAAGATTTAACAAAGCAAGTCAACCCGTCGCTCACCCCTTTCTCTTTCGCTCAAGATATTCCACTAAAGACAACAATCGTTCAGAGATATTTGCCTTTCGAAAACGTCCAAAATCCCCAGCGAGGATTTTGGACTCGCGCAAGCTCCTCGCTCCCCCTCACTTGGAAAGCACTGGGCTTCGCCCCTCATTAGAAACAGATCGATTTTATTGTTTTTTGCTAATAGCCAATCTTTTTCAAGTGAGGGGCTTCGCCCAAAAAAGATGAAATCTTGTGTTTTCCAAGTGAGGGGACCATACCCGCTCGTCGCTTGAGCATTTCTCAAGGCAAATATCTTTTCACTCTAAAAATTTAATTCATAAGATCGCTTAAGAGAAAAGGGTTCGCTCTTTATTAAGAAAGTGAGCTCTTGTTTTCGAGCCGCTTCAGGGGAGGGATCTAAAATTGGGGTTCATTTATGAACCCCATAATAAAAAGGGAGAGGTGTAACATGCTCCTCCCCTGCCAAGGCGAGAAAACAAAAGCGAACTTTAATAAAAAACCCATTAGCCTGTAGGCAAAGTCCCCTCATCAAGAGGGATTAAGAATTCAATCGAGGTATATTTCAGTCGGAACCAAAATACCCATCGACAAAGAATTCCATCAAGCCATCCACAAAATGTTTAGCTTGTTTGCCCACAGACTAATGGGTTTTTAAATTATTTCACAAAACAAGTATAGCACAATAAAATCACTTTGTCAAGAAGGACTTCCCTTCTCTTAAACCAAAGCACTCCTATTATACTCACCTATTTCTCTTTGTCAATCCCTCACTTGGAAAAGATTGGCTTCGCCAAAACTGTTTATTATGCACTAAGATTTCTAGCGATATTCTCACTTAGTCTAATACTTGTAGCTACTTACAAATTCATTTCATGAATTTGTTTATCTTTTCCAAGTGAGGGAGTCAATCTCCCTTAATCTGGAATTTTCTCCCACTCCTCATTCTGAATTAATTGAATAAATTCTTGGCTAGCTTCTTTTAAACTCGGGTCTAACTGCTGAGCTTTTAAGGCATACTCGATAGCTTTTTCTTTATTATGCAATTTACCGTAATCAGCAGCTAAATAAACATAAAGCCTGGCATCCTTAGGGTCCAGCTGAATGGCTTGAAGATATAATTTTTCAATTAAATCATAACGCTTCAAAGGCACTAAATTATTTACTATCTGTAAAATAGTATTCTTATCATTTAATTGCAAACCTAATTCAATACTTTTAATTAAAAATTCTCTGCTTTTATCTAAATCACCTTGAGCTTGAGCTAACGCTGATAAGAAATAATAAGGCTCAGGCAATTTGTCATTTAAGGTGATCACAACGTCTAATTGCTGTTTGGCCTCCTCGTATTTATTATTATTAATTAATAACCTGGCATAAGATAATCTTGGCTGAGGAAAATTAGGAGCTAATTCAATGGCCTGCTTAAAATTCTCTTCAGCTCTAGCTAAAGCAGTTTCATCCCAGCGAGAAGCAATTATTTCTAAGTCTGCTTTACTTAAAAGAATTAAATAATTAGACGTTTCCTGAAAACTCAAGTCAGCATTAGTTAAAAGCAAATCTACTAATTTTTTTAAAGTAGCTTCATCTAATTTATTTTGATAAGCACTGATAAACTTATCTAAACCAATCACAGCATCATGCCTTAAAAAGGTTGGCTGTCTAAACAGATCTTGAGCTAACTCGTAAGCTGCTTCACCTTGACCATTAGCAACTAATTTCATCACATTAATAATATTTTTACTAACAAGATAAGGGCTAATCACCCAAAAAGTTAAAGAATAAATCACTAAACAAAGAGTAGCCAGGAAAATAAAACCTTTAAAGAGCTCCGGAGCAAAATCTGAATGAGCTGATGTTTTTAAAGCAGGAACTTCTGCTTTTACCGGCACCGGAGCCAAACTCGCTACAAAAGCCAAAGTTAAATAAAACATTAAATAGCTTTCATGAAAATCAAAAATAAAAACATTCTGCAGAAAATAGCTCACTAAAGCTCCAGCCAAAGCTAAGCCGCTTAAAAACCATTGCGGTTCTTGTTTTTGTTTTTGAAAAATAATTCTTAAGGCTATGACAAAAATGGCCAAATAGGAAAGAAAACCAAAAATTCCACTGGTAGCCAAAACTTCCATGGGTTTATTATGAGCTCGGTCAAAAAAGAAATCTCCAGGCAAATACTTAATAACTGTCGGATTAAAATATTTAATATAGGCAGTCTGATAATTTTCAATTCCCCAGCCAAAAAATGGTTTTTCTAAAAAGGCCCGAAAAGCAGTTTGGGCAGATAATAACCTGCTCACGGTAGTTGGATCAGTTAAAGAAAAAGAAGTTAATCTTGCTAAAGCAAAATTATTCTTAACAAAAGCAGTCTCTTTAAAAGCAAATAGACTGCCCCAGCCAACCAAAATGACAACAATCAAAATACCTAAAACTTTTTTCAGTTGCTTGTCTGAACTTTTCCAAAAAATCATTAAGCCCATTAAAAAGAGCGTTCCCAGCCACGCTAAAAAAGCTCCCCGGCAACCAGTCAGAATCATGAGCAAGCTTTCTCCCAGAAAAATTACAAACCAGCGATTAATTAACTGATGATTGTTGCTATACTCTTCAAAAGCAAAATATAAAGCCAAAAAGGCATTAAACAAAGCATATGTAGCATAAAAGGAAGGATTGCCAGTATAACCAGCCAAACGATTGCTAGTCATAGCAGAAGTTACTTGACCCACACCCTGATAGGCTAATAAAGCTAGAAAAGCATAAAACAAACTGATATAGATTTGGGACTGTAAGAGCTTTTCCAGCTCCTCTTTCTTGAAGGTGGTAGCTAAAATCACAAAAAACAGCATAAAATGCCAGATACCAAACACTCCTTCCATTCTTTCATTGCCCGAGAAAAAACTCCACTCAAAATTCACCCCAAAAATGGCAGACAAAAAAATCATCAAACCAAAAACTGCTACCGCAATAATTAAAGGATGGCGAAAAATCTCTTTTGTTTTTTGACTTTTAATTAAATAGCCTAACCAGCAAACCAGCATTATTTCTACCAGCACTCGAAAAACCGTAGCCTTGGTAATAATAAAAGGAAAATAGGTTTGGGTATTAATAAAAAAAGGAGTCAACAAAGCCGCAATGATAAGCCAAAATAAAATTTGTTTGTAAGGTAAATTCATATAAATAATAACAAATTCCAAATATCTAATGACAAATAAAATGACAAATTCCGAATATTAAATTATTTTCTTTCGTGATTTGTTAATAATTGACGAAAAAATCAAATTCAATTCATTGGCTTCTTTCCACAATTTGCGAGATTCATCTTTTAGGACTGGTGTGGCTTTAGCTATCATTCTTAACCAATGTTTAGTTTCTTTTGATTCTTTTTTACAAATGCCTAATTTATGTTCAAAATCCTTTTTAGATTCAGCGCAATCTGCTTCGCAATAATTTGCCCCAACACTAGTTGCTGATTTTATTAATTGAGAAATTAAAGGCAAAGTTATTGATGTTTTGGGGATATTTTTTGCAAACTCAATAACATTTTCACCAAATTGTTGAGTTCTCTCTTCTAAATCAAATTTTTTATTAGTTTGCATAGCGGTGGGATTTTAATAGATATTTTAATATTAGAAATTTTATTTGACATTAGAAATTTGTCATTTGATATTTGACTTATAATTCCTGGTTCGCTTGGGCTCTAGTCAATGGTCCAAAATAGCCAGTAGCCACAATGCCTTTCAAGGCCTGGTATCTTTTTACTGCTGCCTGAGTTAAGGGCCCAAAATAGCCAGTAACGAGCTTCTCAGGATAAATTTCCGGCCCTAAATTCGCCAAAAACTGCTGGAGACACTTGACTTCAGGAGAAGTCATGCCATAAGCCAAATCTGCGCTAAAACCAGTACACTGTAAATTACCCTTTTGAGTTTGTAAATAAGCCAATTGCAATTTTAAATCAGCCAGTTGCTGCTGCAAAGCTGCTACTTTTTGTTCTAAAGCCTGAATCATTTCTTTTTCTGTTTGATTGCTAGAATCTAAATTAGTAGCCTCCCAAGAATAATAATACATTTGGCCTATTTTACCTTCCAACCCCAGAAAAGGAATAAAGTAAATAGCTACATTTTGACTACCCATATTAGAGGCATATAAAGTTTGCATATTAGAGCTAGAGAAATCTAAAAATCCTAAAGTTTTTTTACCAGTTTTATCCTCTAAAAGATAAGGAATTTTCCCAATAGGAGTAGCTTCTGGAAGAGTAAATTTTAATTCAACTGTACCTAAACCACCGTTAAGTTTTTGCCATTTGGCGGTAAAACCACTAAGAGAATCAGTAACGCTCAATAAACTTTTTTGCTGCATCGGCAGATAATAAGAATAAGGAACAACTGAGAAATTTTTTAAATTCAAATCTTGATAGCAATATTTTAAATTATTTTCACAATTATTATACAAATTAGTAATCAGCCAATTTAAATAAACTTCCTCAAAACTTAAACCTCTTTTCTTTAAAACAGCATCAAAAGCTAAAACGCCGTTATTAGGATCTCTTAAAACTTCTTGAAAAAAACTAGGACCAAATTGTTCCCTTAAATACAGGGCTAATAAATAAACTTTGGCGTAATCTTTCTCAGTATTTTTCCAATCCAGTAAATTTACTTCTGTAGTGTAGAGAAAAGACTGGGCTCTTTTTTTAGTAATTTCACTAGCATCTGAGCTAGAAATTTGACCAGCAAATTCTGCTATTAACTCCTGAAACCAAGTTTCAGCTTGAGGTTTTTGTTTTAGAACAATCAAATGACCAAATTCGTGGCCTAATTCATACTCCAAAAAGTTCAAAGGACTTTTGGTGATTAAATTAGCATTTAAAAAAATAATCTGGCCTTGATTAGAAGTTGGATTCAGTTTTAAAGGTAAACCATCTCCTGATCTAATATAACCGGCGTAATTATTTTGCAAAGGCTCTAAAACAATTATTACTCTCTTATCATTATCAATTCCAGGAGTATCTTCAAAACCTAATAAATTAGTTAAATTAGGATAAATTTGATACTCAAATTCTGTAGCCAAAGAATACAAAACTGAAGCTAATTGATTTTTATCTGAAAAATGCTCATACCAATCAGAATCTACATAAAAATAAAACTGATTGGTGGTTTTGATTAATTGAGTAGAAATTTGGGTTCTGCCAGAGACATCATAATTTGGGTCCACAAAAAAAGTCTGGTTTTGGGACCAAGCAAAAGAAAAACTGGGTATCAAAAAAATAACCAAAGCTAAAATTAAAAAATTCCGCTGAGACATTAAAAATATAATAACACAAAAAGAATCAAAAAACAAAACCCCCTCCTTCTCAGAGAAGGAGGGGGTAACCCCCCTTCTTTCAAAGAAAGGAGGGGAGAAACCTGCAAGGAAAGGTTATTTACCACTAATGTAAGTCAAGCCAGTCTTCAGATTATCAACAACCCAAGTCTGATTAATCAATCCCGATGTCCAAGTACCATCTGCATCCCAAGGGATTGTCGTTATCTTAACTTCATAAAAACCAGCGTTCGCCGAAGCAATAGTGAAGTTTGTATTAACCTCGCAAATGGCAGTTGCACCAGAAGAAATTCTATAAGCAGCGGTTCCAGTCGATCCAATCTCAGTCACATTAGAACAAGTCCAAGCAGTAGAGGAGGCGGCAGTGCTCGTAGCAACTCCGCCATTATAAACTGTTGCTACTATATCAATTGCAGTACTACCACTTGCTGAACTAATTGTTGGCAGATAAACATCACCACCTTGAGCAGTCACGTTAAAAACAATTTTAGCCGTTCCCATATCAGAAACTGTAGAGCTAGAAGAACCAGAAGCAGTTAAGGTAGCAGAGCTCAAAGCAAAAGCTGGAGCTTGCAAGAACGGATAGAATTTTTCACCAGTAGCTGTTCCAGAAGTATTTACCACATTGCTATTGGCATCAATACCAGACAAAGAAACGGTTCCTGTTATCTGGATAAATTTAGTATCTCCTCCAGCAAAATTAGAAGCTACAGAGGGAAGAACAACTTTTACAGTTAAAGTTTTAGTGGCGCCAGCGGCAATCGGCAAGCTGAAGTTAGACCAACTAACCGTTCCGGTGGTAGCACTAGTCCAAGAAGGAGCAGCAGAAGCTAACAAAGTTGTGTCATCCCACAATTCAACGGCTGTTATGGCTGTTGAAGTAGACAACCCAGCTCCAATAGTTATCTCTGCTAAGCTGCCACTATTAAAGGTGGCATTCAAATCTTTCACTTCTACCCTGAACTTCATAATTTCACTTCTAGTTGAAGCGCTAGAAGAAATGATGATGTTATTGGCTTTAGGGTTATCCGTAGCCAAACTAACAGTGGCAGTGGCTTGTTGAGCGCCAGTAGTAGAGAAGAAAAGGTTCTGAGAGGGAATATCATTACCAGCACTTGAGTAATTCACACCAGCAGTATCAGTGTAAACCATTTGGTCTCCTTCAATGGTAACTTTCCAAGCCTCATTATTATCTGACACATTAGTAACCGGGTTCACAACTGTTGTTCCTTTAACAGTCAAGATTTTAGTCGTGTTATTAGGAACAACCCAATTTAAGCCAGAGATATTAAAGGTGTAATCCTCGGCAAATTTATTTTCAATGGCATTGGTTTGGCTGGGAACAATTTCAGCTAATTTGGTTGAACCATCATATAAAGCCAAATTAGTAAAGGCCTGCCAAGGAAAAGCATCTTTACCAACATGATTAATAGTTATCGCCACTTTTTTTACAGTGATATCAGAGCCAGTGGCTTTAAATTGAGCCGCCACTAAGTCATAGGTTTGACCACCATAGAGAGTTGTCTGGGCATTGGAAACTGGATATGGTTGTATCGACAAAGTACCATAGCTCGGAGCAACTACTGTAGTAGGAGTTGTTTCTGTCGGAGTAGTGGTAGGAGTAGTAGGAGGAGTAATAGGAGTGCAATATTTAGCATTTAAAGCACCTCGAGTTAAAGTACCCACATAACCAGTGGTAGGAATACCATTAGCAGCTTGGATTTGCTTCACAGCAGCTAAAGTTAAAGGTCCATTTTAACCAGAGTTAGGAGTTACTCATTACACTATTTGCTTATTCTTGACATCATTTGAAGTCATTCCTTGCTTTAAATCAGTAGTGAAGCAATAAGTGCCTGTAGTAGCAGAGCTGCCAGTTAAGCCAGCTAACTGTTGCTGCAAAGCAGCTATTTGTTGATTCAAGCTATTGATTAAAGCTTGTAGCTCTTCGACAGTAGCAGCCTGAGCTGGAGCCACAAAAGGCAAAGCAAAAGCTACAGCTAAAGTCAGAGCAATTAATTTTTTCGACATTTTAGTTATTTTTATTTATTAATGTTTTTTACCCCCATCTTTTAAACCTTATGCGTTAAGACTTTCTTTAATTCGTTTTTTCAATTGACCATAGGCACTCTTAAACTGTTTCAATTGTTTTTCTCTTGCCAAGGCATCCTTTTGAGAAGCAAATGCTTCATAATAAACAAGAGAAAAAGGAACTCTATCTTTGGTGGAAAATGTTTTTTTACTATTATGTTGTTTTAATCTTTTCCTTAAGTCTTTGGTATACCCTAGGTACAACTTTTTATCTTTTTTACTTTTTAGGATATACACATAGTACATAAGATCTAAAAGATGGGGGTAAGGACTATTATCGACCTGCCTTTGCCTGAAACTCAGGCAGTTGGTGAAGGACGTCCTGTGACATCCACCAACTGGAAAAGGCAATAGCCATTTTCTCCCTAAAAAAGGGATCAACCCTATTCTCCGGTAGAAGAAGTTGAAGTTTCGACCTGAACTCCTTGTACTTCCAGCTGAGGGCTAGAAGTATCCAGAGAATGGATTTGCAAAAGTTGGTTAATACTTTCTATCTTTTCTATCGCTTCTAAGCAGTTTCCGGCTTTCACTAAATTAGTGGCTTCACTTAAAGACATTTTCACTTTGGTTAAATCTTCAGCTGACCACTGAGTTAATTCTTGAGCCTGATTGACAAAATAATTTTGTAAATCATTCAACTTATTTTGTAAATAATTAGGACATTGATTAAGCTCTTCAGTAGTTTCGGAAATTAAAGCTAAAACCTGATTTTGAGTTTCAGCCACGGTATTAGTTAATTCTTCTTTTTGAGCTGGTTTCAGATTAGTTTCTTCAACTAATTTGGTTAAATTCTGAGTTTTTTCCTGAACTCTCTGAGAAGTTTTCAAAGCCACTTGTTTTTGAGGAATATTCTTTAATTCCTGAGGAATAGTATTTAAATCTTTTTTAATAGTTTGAGTTAAGCTAGCTACTTTTTCTTCCTGATCTTTAGTCTTTTTTAAATCTTCCAGTCTGGCCTGAGCAATTTCCAAACGTACTACTGGCTTTTCTGACTGAGGAGCTAAAGCTAACCTAACATTTTGAGTTAAAGTTTTTAAAGAATAAAAAGGATTACCGGGCAAGCTGTTTTGAGCTAAAGCCAAACTAGAAACAAACAAGAAAACACAAAAAGCTGGAATTAATACCTTTTGATAATGTTTTAAAAAAGAAAAACCTGCCCATTTTACCTGAGGCTGAGGAGTTAAAACTGTGCTTTTTTGGCTTAAAATATGACTTAAAAGCCAAGAACCCCAAGCTTGATTGGGTTTTACTTCTTTTAATTGATTTAATTGTTCTAAAAGCTCTTTCTCGGTCATCACTAATTAAGACGAAAAAGAAGGAAAAATGTTACAGGAGGACAAAAAAATCAAAATTCAAAGGTCAAAAGTCAAAATTACAAGTTAAAAGTCAAAATTTTTAGATTATCGCTTTTGAATTTTGAATTTAAATTTTGAATTTTGCATTTTGACTTTTGATTTAAACTGAGTTTTTCTCATTCACTTCCTTTTTTAAAGTCTCTAAAGCGCGATGTAATAAAACTCTCACGTTATTTTCTCTTTTATTTAAAATTTCTGCGATTTCTTTCACTGATAAATCATCAAGATAGTACCAGATAATTACCTCACTGTATTCATTTTTAATTCTGCGTAAAGCCTTTTTTAAGTTTTCCAGTTCAAAACTTAATTCAATTTGAACAGCAAAACTGGGTTGCGGAATTTCTTGGCCTTGCTCCTGCAGTTCCTCAAGAGAAACTGGAGTTTTGTCTTTCTGGCGGTAAAAATCAATAACCTGATTTCTGGCAGTTTGGAAAAGAAAAGCTTGAGGATTTTTGACTGGTTGGTTATTTTGCCAAAATTTTAAAAAAACCTGACTAGTTAAATCCTGAGCAGTCTCTGGACTATCAACTTTAAAATAGATAAAGCGAAAAACTTTATCGAGATTCTTTTGATATAAAGCTGTAAACTCTTGTTCGGTCATAAAATTAACTCACAACTTACAACTAATAACTTACAACAAAAACAATCAATGCACCATAGTCTTTTTAAAACCGCCTAATTGCTTAGAAATTTCATCTACTAATGTCATAATTTTATCAAACTCATCTTTAGTTATCAATTTAGTATCTTTTAAAATATCGGCTGCAGCTAACGTTTCATTCAAAGAACCGAAGGAAATATCAATAAATCTATTTAATTCTTTATCGGAATTTTTCCCGCTACCTTCGGCTATATTCAAAAGAATGGATAAGGATGATCTGATAATTTGATTGCCTAATTCGAATCTATACTCTCGTGGCAAATCTCTTACCAGCTGCAGAATGAATAGAAATAACTCTTTAGCATCTAAATATACTTTCCATTTCAAAAATCTAAATTTTTCCACGGTGGTTATTTGTTAGTTGTTAGTTATTAGTTGTTAGTTGTTAGTTGTTAGTTATTATTTGGTAGATTACTGAGGCCAGTTTTTTAGGATCATGACGTAATAAAGGACCATTACGTATTAATTTGGCATAGACAGGTTTGGGCTTTTTTAACTGGCTGAAATATTTTTTATCGTATTTGACTGGTTCAGCCTGTTCTTTTTTATATTTCTCAAGATACTGTTTTTTAGGCTTTTCTGTATTAATAATAATGTAATCAATTACTCCCTTACCCAGATATTTTTCTAAAACTGAGAGAAACTTGTCTGCCGTAAAAGAATTGGTCTCGCCAAACTTGGTCATAATATTTAAAACATAGATTTTCTTGGCTTTAGATTTTTTTAGAGCTTCTCTTACTCCTTTAACTAAAAAGTTAGGAATAATACTGGTATACAAATCTCCGGGGCCAATAATAATCCAATCTGCTTTTTTGATAGCTGCCAGAGCTTCTCGATTGGCTTTTACCTGAGGATTTAAAAAAACTTCTTTAATAAGCAAATTACCGTCGTGCTTGGGGACGTCAATATTAGACTCGCCCATAACCAACAAATCGTTTTCCAATCTAGCAAATAATCTGGTATTTTCTAAAGAAACTGGAATCACTTCGCCTTTAATATCCAAAATTTTACCAGCTTCTTTAATAGCAGTTTTAAAATCGCCAGTAACTTTCTCTAGGGCAGTCAAAAATAAATTGCCAAAGCTATGGCCTTTTAAACCAGTGCCATTTGAAAAACGGTAGCTGAATAGTTTAGCTAAAAGAGGCGAAGAGGAAGAAAGAGCTACTAAAGCCCTTCTGATATCGCCAGGAGGCAAAATCCCGAATTCTTCTCTTAATAAACCTGAGGAACCGCCGTCATCAGCAATGGTCACAATAGCTGTAAGATTGAGAGGATAATTTTTTAAACCACTCAAAACTGTAAAAACTCCTGTGCCTCCGCCAATCACTACCACATTTTTCATAAGACTTAAATCACAAAATTAATCAACCGATCCGGCACAAAAATTACTTTTTTGACTTTTTTCTTACCTAGATATTTTTGAACCAAAGGTAAAGCTGATTTTTGAGCTAAATTTTTGGAAATTCCTTTATTCACCTCAAGGGTAGCTTTAAGCTTACCATTAACCTGAATTAATAATTTAAACTGTTTTTCTTCTACTAATTTTTTGTCATAACTAGGCCATTTACTTTGGCTAATTAAACCTCGCTGGTGAAGATAAGTTTTTCCTAATTCTTCAGCTAGGTGAGGAGCAAAAGGAGACAAAAGTAACACCAAAGTTTTGAGATATTTCTTAGGTAAATATTCTTTGGGAAAATCATTCAATCTGTTTACATATTCCATTAAGGCACTAATCGCAGTATTAAAATGAATATTTTCAATATCTTCTGTTACTTTTTTAATGGTCAGTTGTTCTAATCTTTCTAATTCCTGCAATTCTTTCTTTAATTTCTCTTGGGCTTCTTTGGTTAATTTTAATCCATCTTTCTTTTGAGGCTCACTCGTGACTAAATCCCAAATACGATTCAAAAAACGAAAAATTCCAATAATACCCTGAGAACTCCAAGGTTTAGAAAAAGACAAAGGTCCCAAAAACATTTCATACATTCTTAAGCTATCAGCCCCGTATTGCTGAATAATGGTATCAGGATTAACAACATTACCACGAGACTTAGACATTTTTTCTCCGTCTTCTCCTAAAATCACGCCCTGATTAATTAATTTCTGAAAAGGTTCAGGAGTAGTCACCACACCTAAGTCCAATAAGAATTTGTGCCAAAAACGGGCATAAAGCAAGTGTAAAACTGCATGCTCTACTCCGCCGATATAAATATCAACTGGCAGCCAAGTTTGAGCTTTCTTTTTTTCAACTAAGAATTTTTTATTTTTAGGATCAAGATAACGTAAATAATACCAGGAAGAACCAGCCCATTGAGGCATAGTATTAGTTTCTCTCAAGGCTTCACCATGGCACTTGGGACAAGTCACTTTTACCCAAGAAGTAATATCAGCCAAAGGAGATTCTTGATTACCAGTGGGCTCATATTTTTTAATTTGGGGCAATTTTAAAGGTAAATCTTTTTCCTCTAACGGCACATTGCCACAACGAGGACACTTAATAATAGGAATTGGTTCACCCCAATAACGTTGTCGGGAAAAAATCCAATCTCTTAGTTTATAATTCACTACCTTTTTCGCATTAACAAATAAAGCAATTTTTTCCCGAGCAGTCTGGGAATCTAAACCAGTAAAAGGACCAGAATTAACCAAAATTCCTTCGCCGCTGTAAGGTTTTTCTAATTCTTCTAAATGAGGTTTGCCCTCTGGAGCAATTACTTCTTTAATAGGTAAATGAAATTCTTTGGCAAAACTAAAATCTCTTTCGTCGTGAGCCGGCACTGCCATAATAGCGCCTGTGCCATAGCCCATTAAGACATAATCTGAAACCCAAATTGGAATTCTTTCTTTGGTAGCAGGATTAAGAGCATAAGCACCAGTAAAAACACCGGTTTTTTCGGTCAGATTAGCCTGTCTTTCAAAATCAGATTTCTGAAGAGATTCAGCCAAATATCTTTTAATTTCATTTTGAGTATTGGAAGGAGTAATTTCCGGAATTAAGGGGTGCTCTGGAGCTAAAACCAAATAAGTCACTCCAAAAAGAGTATCAGGCCGAGTAGTGAAAACTTTCAAATACTTATCAGTATCTGCTATTTTAAATTCAATTTCTACGCCTTCTGATTTGCCAATCCAATTCCGTTGCATCGTTTTCACTCGCTCCGGCCAATCTAATAAATCTAAATCTTGAAGCAATCTCTCGGCATAGGCAGTAATTTTTAAAACCCACTGTTTTAATTTTCTTCTTTCAACCTTAGTGCCGCATCTTTCACATTTACCTTCCTCAATTTCTTCATCAGCTAAAACTGTTTTACAAGAAGGGCACCAATTAACATAAGTTTCTTCTTCATAAGCTAAGCCCTTTTTGAACAATTGAAGAAAAATCCACTGAGTCCATTTATAATAATCAGGATCAGTGGTATTAATTTCTCTTTGCCAATCATAACTAAAACCCAGAGACTGCATTTGCTCCTTAAAGCGTTTGATATTTTGAGGCACAATTTCCTGAGGCGGTTTTTTAGTTTTTAAGGCGTAATTTTCTGCTGGCAAACCAAAAGCATCCCAACCCATGGGATGAAGTACTTCATAACCTTGCATCCGGTAATAACGGGATAAAATATCTGAAGCAGTATAACCTTCTACGTGACCGACATGAAGACCTTCTCCAGAAGGATAAGGAAACATATCTAAAAGATAAAGATGTTTCTTTTTGGGCAGGTCACTGGCGTGCCAAATTTGATAGTTCTTTTTAGCCCAAATTTTTTGCCATTTTTTTTCTATTTTTTGAGGAGAATATCTCATAACGTTTAGTGTAATTCCTTTTGAAGCAAATTAATAAAATCTGACAATTTAAAAGTACCTAAATCACCTTTACCCCGACCTCTCACTGCTACTGTTTCAGTTTTCTCTTCTTTTTCTCCGATTACTAAAGCATAAGGTACTTTTTCTAATTCAGTATTTCTGATTCTTTTAGCCAAAGTATCTTCTCCTAAATCTAAGGTTACCCTAAAACCTTGAGTTAAAAGTTCTTCTTTAATTTTTTGAGCAGCTTTTAAATTTTTTTCTGAAACAGGTAAAACTTTTACTTGAACCGGAGCTAACCAAAGAGGAAATTCGCCTTTATAATGTTCAATCAAAACACCAATGAATCTTTCCAGACTACCCAAAAGAGCACGATGAATCATAATTGGCTGCTGCTTTTTGCCATTTTTATCGATATAAAACATTTGAAAGCGCTCTGGCAGATTAAAATCAACTTGAATAGTGGTGCACTGCCAAGCCCGACCCAAAGCATCTTTTATTTTAATATCAATCTTAGGCCCATAAAAAGCACCGCCACCTTTATCAATTAAATATTTAATTTTATTTTGCTCCAAGGTACTGGTTAAAGCTTTGGTAGCCAAATCCCAAACTTTCTTTTGCCCAATAAAATCTTTGGGGCGGGTAGAAACATAAACCTCAAAATCCTGAAAACCAAATTTTCTTAAAATCTTTAAAGCTAAATTCAAAGCCTGGGAAATTTCATTAGGTAATTGCTCTTGAGTGCACCAAATATGAGCATCATCCTGAGTAAAGCCTCTTACTCTAGTTAAACCATGCAGTACTCCTGATTTTTCATAACGATAAACTGTGCCTAATTCAGTATATCTTAAAGGTAAATCCCGGTAGCTTCTGATTTTATTTTTATAAATTAAAATATGGAAAGGACAATTCATGGGCTTTAACTGATAATCATCTTTTTCCTCTTCATTAATTTCTTTCAAGTGCATTCTGGGATACATATTTTCTTTATAGAAATCAGCGTGACCAGAAATCTGCCATAACTTAAATTGAGCAATATGCGGAGTATTAACTAATTCATAACCATTTTTTAAATACTCACTTAAAGCGTATTCCTCAATAATTTTCTTTAAGAGAGCACCCTTAGGATGCCAGAGAATTAAACCCGGACCTAAATTGTCATCTAAATGAAAGAGGTCTAATTTTTCACCTAAAACCCGATGATCTCTTTCTTCTGCCTCTTTCAGAAAATTCAGGTAAGCTGTCAGCTCTTTTTCAGTTGGAAAAGCCACGCCAGTAATTCTAGTTAGCATGGGGTTGTGTTCATCTCCTCTAAAATAAGCACCAGAAACTTTAATCAAGTTAAAGCTTAAAGGTAATTCTTTAGTATTTTTCACATGAGGTCCCCGACATAAATCTATAAATTCCCCAGTTTGATAAATAGTAACCTGACTGACCTTTTTTTGAGCAGGTAAATCTAACTCCTTCAGATTAGTAGTGCCATATTTTTTTAAATCATGAAGCAAAGCTACTTTATAAGGTTGCTTTAATTTTTGAAATAATTTTTCTGCTTCTTTTAGGGAGAGAGTTTTCTTTTGGAAGGGCAAACCTTCCTCAATAATTTTTTTCATTTCAGTTTCAATTTCTGGCAAATCTTTTTCAGATAAAGCATGATTCTTAATTTCTACATCATAATAAAAACCATTTTCAATCACTGGTCCCACTCCAAAAGCTACCTCTCCATATTTTCTTTTTAGAGCTAATGCTAAAACGTGAGCTAAAGAATGACGAATAGTATTGAAAGATGACCCTTTTTTCTTTTGAGGCATATTTTTATTGTCTTTATTTAACTACAAAAATGATGAAAAATCAACCCCTACTTTAGCTTCGCTCTCTCTAATTATCTAATAAAAAATTGGGCTCAAAAATAAGAATGAACTTTCTAAATTCACTGATTAGGCTTCAAAAGGCTTAATTTCTTCGATTCTTTCTCCCACAATTTGATATTCTCCATTTCGTTTATCAAGTCTGCCTTCCACT
>JAUPUN010000026.1 GCA_030917555.1 Patescibacteria group bacterium | reverse complement strand
TATTTTAATGACTGCCAAGGAAGAGGCTTTGTTTAATTTCTTAGCTGGTGTAATTGATGGTGATGGTACCTATAATGGTCGGGCTAACAGAATTAATATTTTCTGTTCTCAGCAATATCTGTTTGAAGCTATCGTAATCATTTTGCTAAGACTTGGTATTAATTATCAGGTTACTTTCAATCGAAACATTTTTAATATCCAAATTGTTGATAAACTCGACGAAATTTTCAGTTATACCGCACGCGTAAAAGGCAAATCTCAAAGAATAATAATGGACACCCGTTTCTTTTATGCCAAATCTTTATTGGCTGATCTTAAATATAGAGCAAATTGTCAAGATAGAATACTTAGCTATCTTAATCAGAACTTATTAATAGATGCAAAGAAAATTCAAAATTATGTTATTCCTCAAATCGCAGGCAGCCCGGAAAATCATCAATTGACCAAGATAATTAATTCACCCTTAAAAATGTATAGAGTTACCTTGCAGAAAAAAGTACAAAAACAAAAAGTATATAATCTCGAAGTAGAAAAAAATCACAATTATCTTGTTTTTACCAGTCGTTTAACGCCAGTTTTAGTTGAAAATTGTCACGCGGCAATTATCTCTAGAGAATTAGGCATTCCTTGCCTTGTAGGTACTGGCAAAGCCACTAAGATCTTAAAAAATAATCAGGAAATAACAATTGATTGTAGCTCTGGAGCAGAGGGGAAAATTTTTAGTGGCAAAGTGCCTTTTGAAGTAAAAAAATACGAATTAAAAACATTACCTAAATTAAGCACTAAAATTTCTTTGAATTTAGGAGCGCCAGATATTGCTTTTCAAACCTCTTTTTTACCTAATGACGGAGTAGGTTTAGCACGAGAAGAATTTATTATTGCCGAAAAAATAAAAATACATCCTTTGGCATTATACTATTATAAACAAATCAAAAGTCAAAAGTTTCATCTACCCAAATTTTTGCTAGGAAAAAACTTGGGTAGGCAAGAAATCAAAAAATCAGAATTAAATGGAATCATTAGAAAAATTGATAAAATGACAGTGGAACACAAAGATAAAAAAGAGTATTTTATTACAGAATTAGCTGAGGGTATTGCTCAAATTGCAGCTGCTTTTTATCCTAAAGAAGTAATCGTGAGATTTTCTGATTTTAAAACTAATGAGTATCGGCAATTAATCGGAGGGTCCTTATTTGAACCTCAGGAAGAAAATCCTATGTTGGGTTGGAGAGGTGCCTCCCGTTATTATGACCCTCGTTTTAAACCAGCTTTTGAAATGGAATGTTTAGCTCTCAAAAGAGTAATTGAAACCTTTGGTTTGAATAATATTAGCGTGATGGTGCCTTTCTGCCGCACTCCAGCAGAAGGTAAAAAAGTTAAAGACATTATTAGAAACTATCTCAAAGATGCCAAGATTTACGTTATGGCAGAAATTCCAGCTAATGCTTTATTAATTAAAGAATTTTTAGAGATTTTTGACGGTATGAGTATTGGTTCTAATGATCTTGCTCAATTAGTTTTAGGTATTGATAGAGATAATGCTGGCTTAGCTAAAATAGGTAACGAAAACAACGAAGCAGTAAAAAAGATGATTAAAGATATTATTCAAGCTTGCCGTCAACAAAATAAGTATGTAGGTATTTGCGGTCAAGCGCCAAGTGATTATCCAGAATTTGCTGATTTCTTAGTTCAAGCAGGAATTACAGCTCTTTCTTTGAATCCCGATAGCGTGATCAAAACGATTCTTTATCTTTCAAAAAGCAAAGAGGAAAAGAGTAGTTAAGCTGAAGGAATATGTTAAGTTTTTTGGAAATACAAGAAAAAAGAGCTGAGATTAAAGATTTAATTCGTCAGTTTTTTAAAGAAAAAGGGTTTTTGGAAGTGCAAACTCCGATTTTAGTTAAAGGTATGTCTACCGAACCCTACCTTGATCCTATTAAAGTAGAGTTTTTTGATGAGAAAAATAAAAAATATCAAGGCTATCTGATTACTTCGCCTGAGTACTCCTTAAAAAAATTGCTAAGCCAAGGTTTTACTAATATTTTTGAAATTACCAAAGCTTTTCGTCAAAAAGAAGCTTTTGGGGGTTGGCATAATCCGGAATTTACCATTTTAGAATGGTACCGCACTAAGGCTGATTATCGAGATGTGATGAAAGATACTGAAGAATTAGTTAATTTTTTAGTACAGCAATTATATCACCGAGAATATTTTTATTTTCAGAATCGGAAAATTGATGTTTCTTTACCTTGGCCTAGCATGACTATCAAACAGGCTTTTAAGAAGTGGGCTGGTATTCAGATAGACCAAAAGAAAAAAATAAGGAATTTTGATGATTGGTTTTATTTGGTTTTCTTAAATCAAATTGAACCCAATTTGCCTAAAAATGGTCCTCTCATTCTTTATGATTATCCTTTACCTCAAGCTGCTTTGGCTAAAAGAAAATCTCAAAAAAGTTTTTATGCGGAACGATTTGAAGTTTATTTAGGAGGAGTAGAATTATGTAATGCTTTTTCAGAATTAACTGACCCTAAAGAGCAAGAACAAAGATTAAAAAAAGAGCAGAACATTAGAAAAAAACTGAAAAAAGAAGTAATTCCTATTGACAAAACCTTCCTGGAAGCGTTAAAATCAGGATTGCCTAAAACCAGCGGTAACGCTTTAGGGATAGATAGATTGGAAATGTTACTTTTAGATGTTAAAGATATCAATGATTTATTAACCTTTCCAGTCAAAAAAATGTTTGGGTAATAATAAAATAATAACATGGTTTCTACTTCAGAGTTTGAAAAAGGAATGGTTTTAAAAATTGACAATGAGCCTTGGCAAATCGTTGATTATGAATTTGTACACCCTGGCAAGGGTGCAGCTTTTGTAAGAGTAACTTTAAAAAATCTTAAAACCAATAAAGTTTTAGACCGTTCTTTTAAAACTGGCGAAAGATTTGAAGAGATAGAATTAAGTTATAAAAAGGCAATTTACCTTTACAAAGATAGAAAAAATGCTGTGTTTAGCTTAAAAGATAATAATCAACGGGTCGCCTTGCCTTTAGAAGAAGTAGGGGAGGAAGTAATGTATTTAAAACCTAATTCTGAAATAGAACTGATTTATTTAGGCGAAGAGTTAACTAGTATTAATATGCCTAAAAAAGTTGCTCTTAAAGTAACAGAATCTCCTCCAGCTATTAAAGGAGATACTGTCACTGGCACTATGAAAACAGTTACTTTAGAAACTGGTTTAAAAGTTGAAGCTCCGATTTTTATTAAAGAAGGTGAAATTATTTTAATTAATACTGAAACTGGTCAATACAGCGGGAGAGCTTAATTTTGATTTTTAAGCTTTTTCTGCTATAATAATTTTATCTAATTTTATGACGACAAGTCTTTTGGTGATAATAAAGGATTTATTGTTAGCTACAGGCTTAGGTTTAGTTATTGGTTTAGAGAGAAAATTAGTTCAGAAAGAAGCCGGTATGAGAACTTTTGCTTTGATTTGTTTAGGTTCCGCTTTATTTGTTTTGATCCCTAGATTAATGATGACAGTGGGTGATTCTCTAGTGAATGCTGATTCGATTAAGACTTTAAGTCAAATTATCGGACAATTGGTAGTAGGGGTAGGTTTCTTGGGAGCTGGAGTAATTATTTTCGAAGAACAATCAGGCAAATTAAGAGGATTAACTACTGCAGCTATTATGTGGGTGACTGCAGCTATTGGCGCAGCTGTTGGTGTAGGATTTTACTCAGTAGCTGTAGTGACAACAGGATTAGTTTTACTGATTAATCTGATAATTTTGCCAATTGAAAAAAGAATGGATAGAAATTAGTATTTTGTATCCTGTAGGCAGTATTCTGTATTTACTACTGTCATTCCTGCGCTAGCTGGAATTCCTCTTGTAATTTAATATTTGTTTCGGATTTAGAATTTAGAAATTAGGATTTATTAGTTTGCCCCCGTAGCTCAATTGGGCTGAAAGCCAAAGTCTTGGCTTTCAGCGGGAAAATACCTTAATACCTATACCTTAAAAGTATTTTCCCAGGAAGAGCAGCTGCGAAGCATGCTGCGAGTAGTTAGAAAAAAACTTTGTTAACGGTTTAATGTTTCAAATTAATTTTACGCCCCCGTAGCTCAATTGGTAGAGCAGCTCCCTTTTAAGGAGAAGGTTGCGCGTTCGAGTCGCGCCGGGGGCACCCCCTCACTTGCAAAGAATTTAAATTATTTGCTATAATTTTAATAGTAGAATATTATAACAAAATAATAAAATTAATTAAAAAAAATATTACCATTGAAGATTTAGCCAGAATGGTAAAGAAAGGTTTTGATGAGACTAACAAAAAGCTTGATAAAATAGATGTTCGTCTCGATCGAATAGAAAATTTTCTATTAAAACAACACTCCATAAAGATAGAAACGCTTGAGAAACGAATAAATCGTCTTGAAGAAGCTTTGGCGATCAAATAATTCAGATTAAACTTTATTACAACAAACCCACAGGGGTTTGTTTTTTATTTATTTTTATTTGCAGACTTGCTATAATTATAATAGAAGTAATGAAATATCTAAGGATAAAATTTTCTTATAAATTTATTTCCGCCTTGGCGATTTTGGGATTTGACAATTAATTAGTAAATTGGTAATATAGCTATTAATATTAATACAAGTATGTCTAAATTGAATCTACCAGAGCCCCAAGATTTGGCT
>JAUPUN010000025.1 GCA_030917555.1 Patescibacteria group bacterium | reverse complement strand
TATGAAGCTTACTTTTTATAGCGGGATTAATGAGATTGGCGGTAATAAAATTTTGCTGGAGGATCAGAATACTGCTGTTTTTTTAGATTTTGGCAAAAGTTACAAAGAAGCCTCAAAATATTTTGAGGAATTTGTTAATCCTCGCTCTGTCCATGGCCTGAAAGATTATTTAGAACTCGGACTTTTGCCTAATCAAGGAGGTTTGTATCGTGAAGATTTGTTAACACTTTTTCAAACAGAAGAACCAGAGTTGTTTAATAAATTAAGAAAGGAGTCAATTCAGCTAGATGCGGTTCTTATCTCTCACGGGCATTTTGATCATGTTGGTTATCTGTCTTTTTTAGATGAGAAAATTCCTGTTTTTTTGAGCCAAGATACTAAAATGGTTTTGGATGCGTATAAAGTCATTAAGCCTCCCAATTTAGAGTCAGAAATAGTAGAAATAAGTGTGCCCCATGAATTACCTGCCAAACAACGGAAAAAAAGATTAAGAAAGTTTCAGATTTTGACTTCTCAAAAACCTTTCCACATAAAAAATTTAAAAATTACTCCTTTATTTGTTGACCATTCTCTTCCTGGAGCCTTGATGTATTTTATTGAGGGTTCTAAAAATGTGTTATATTCTGGCGATTTTCGTTTATCTGAAATTCCTCAAGAGCAATTAACTCAAATTTATGACTTTCTCGGTAGACAAAAAATCGATTGTTTTCTCTGCGAAGGAACGAGAATTACAGAGCAAACTGTCCTGAGAGAACGAGATGTTTTCGAGCGCGCCAACAAAGACATTAAAAAGGTAAAAGGATTAGTAGTAGCTGATTATTCTTTGGCTGATGTCACTCGCTTTCAAACTTTAAAAGCAGTGGCTCGGGCTAATAAAAGAACTATTGCTTTGCCTTACAATTATTTTGCTTATTTAGCCCTTCTTAGAGAAAGCGGTCTAAAGATTAATGATTTTAGCGAAATAGTGCTTTATGAGAAGAAAAAGGGAAACTTAAAAAGTTGGGAAAAGAATTTATTAAAGAAATATCCATATGTTACAAGTTCTGAAATTAGAAAACATCAGAGAGATTATTTAGTGATTTTAAATTTTTATCAAATTCAGGAATTGATAGATTTTCAACCTGATAAAAATTCTTATTTTTTACGGGCTATCACTGAACCTCATTCAGAAGAATCAGAAATATCGGAGGAAAGATTTATTAATTGGATCAACCATTTTGGAATGCAGGGTTTAACTCCAGAAGGAAAATTTGAACGGGCTCACATTTCCGGCCATATCTCTGGTAAAGAATTGGCAGAGTTTATCTCAAAAATTAAACCAGCTGTAATTATCCCTATTCATACCGAACACCCAGAGGAATTCAAAAAAATACACAAAAATGTAAAAATGGTAAAGAGAAACGAAGAAGTGGTTTTGTAAGGCGCATTCTGCATTATTAGATTGCTTTGCTGTGTCCGCAATGGCAATCCGTTTATTTATGTCATTGCAAGGAGCGAGGCGACAAAAAATCTCTTTAAAGCCAGAATTAACCTAATGACCAATTTCTAATTAATCTAATCAAATCATAATTCCCAATTTCTAAATTAGAAATTAGGCATTTAGACATTAGACATTGATTAGAATAATTAGTATAATTAGAAATTTAATAAATTTTATGGTTATTGATGGCAAGCAATTAGCTTCAGAAATTATTGAAGAATTAAAAGAAGAAAGAAAGAAAATTGCTAAAAAGATTCGTTTGGCAGTTGTTTTGGTTGGTAATGATCCTGCTTCTTTATCATTTATTAAACAAAAAGAAAAAATCGCCAAAGAATTAGAGATTGATTTTCGGTTATCTCAATATCCAGAAAATATTAAAACTAAAGAATTGAGGCAAAAAGTATCAACCATTTGTCGTGTTACTGATAATCGCGGTGTGGTCGTGCAATTACCTTTACCTTCCCACATTAATACTCAGGTAGTACTGAACGCGATTTTACCTCAGAAAGATCCGGATGTTTTATGTGAAAGAAATTTGGGTACTTTTTACGTTAATCGGTTAAAAATTTTACCACCAGTGGTTAGTGCGATTAAGTTTTTATTAGAAAAATATCAAATTCCAGTCGAGGGGAGAACGGTTCTCCTGATTGGTCGGGGACAATTAGTTGGGAAACCAGCTGCTTTGTGGTTTCTTAATCAAAGAGCTACGGTTATGATCGCTAATAGTAAAACAGAACACCTAAGTGATTTAATTAAGAGAGCTGATCTCATTGTGACTAGCGCCGGAGTGCCTAATTTAATTACCGGTGATTTACTTAAAGAGGGAGTAGTGATTTTTGACGCAGCTGTTGTTTCCGAACAAGGAAAATTAGTAGGTGATTGCGAATTTGAATCAGTCAAAGAGAAAGCAGCTTTAGTAACTCCTGTGCCCGGTGGTCTAGGTCCTTTAACCGTGGCTTTTTTATTTAAAAATCTGCTCTTCTTAGCAAAAATTCAGAAATAGAGTATAATGTCTGTATACAGTATACTGTATAAAAATACATTTATGTATGATCTTTTAATTAAAAATGGTTTAGTCTTTGACGGTTCTTTGGCTGAACCACAAAATCTTGATTTGGCTATTAAGAATAAAAAAATAGTAGCTTTGGGTAAGTTGAAAAACGAAAAAGCAAAAATAGAAATTAACGCCGAGAAGAGATTTGTTTCGCCTGGTTTTATTGATCTTAATTCAGATGTGGATCACGACTTAAGTTTACTTGAGGCTCATGAAGCAGAAAATCTTATTAGACAAGGAATTACTACTGTGGTAGGTGGTAATTGTGGAGCTTCGCTTGCTCCTTTAATTTCTGGTTCTCTTGTGTCTCTTAGTAAATGGGCTAAATCTTTGAATGTAAATGTGGGCTGGAGGACGGTAGCTGAATTCTTTAATTTTTTGGAGAAAAAATCACTTCCCTTAAATTTTGCTACTTTAATTGGTTGGGGTACTTTACGAAACGAAATAACAAAAGATGAATTTCGGTCTCTTTCCTCCGAAGAATTAGCAGCATTAAAAACTCTGGTAAATCAATCTTTAAAGGAAGGCGCCTTTGGTGTTTCTTTTGGTTTAGGTTATGATTCAGAACAAGCAGTAGGTATCTCAGAAATTTTAGAGATAGCTCAATTAGTAAAACAATTAAATGGCTATTTATCTTTTCATTTAAGAAATGAAAGCTCTGGCTTTTTAGCTAGTGTCCGAGAAGTATTAGAAGTAGCTGAGAAAGGTTTAATCTCTTTAGAAATTTCGCATTTTAAGGTAGAAGGTCAAGAAAATTTTCCTGATTTTAGTAAGGCTTTAAAAATGATTAGAGAACTTAACGAAAAAGAAAAAAATGGCTCTTCTGATTTGATAAACTTTGATTTATTTCCTTACGATTTTAATATTAAAGCTGCTTCTTTGCTTTTACCTGATTGGGCGACAGTAGAAGGGCGAGAGGTGTTTTTAAAAAATATTCACGACCCAGTAGTCTGTCAGAAATTGAAGGATGACTTAAAAAAGAAGAAATGTTTAACCCCAGATCTAGTCATAGCTGATAGCGGTAGCCGCTGGTGGTTTGCTGGTAAAACTTTGGGAGAGATATCTCAGAATTTTAGTTTACCTCTCGAGGATGCTTTCTTAAAACTTTTAGAACTTTGCGAAAATAAAGTTTTAATCCTAACTAAAAGTCTTTCGCAGGAAAATATTGATCAGGCTTTTCTCTCTTCTTACTCTTTTGTTGGTTCTGATAGTGGAATTTACAATTTAGACAGTGCTAAAAAAGGTATTTGGGTTCACCCCCGTTCTTTTGGTACTTTTCCTAGATTTTTAAGTGAATACGTAAAAGAAAAAAAATTACTTTCTTGGCCTTTAGCTTTAAATAAAATTACTGGCAAAGCAGCAGAGAAAATCGGATTTAAAAATAGAGGCTATCTAAGAGAAAATTATTTTGCTGATGTAGTTATTTTTAATCCAGAAAAATTAAAAGATACAGCTACTTTAGAGAATCCTTTCCAATATCCAGAAGGGATTGAAACAGTAATTGTGAATGGCGGAATAGCTTATCAAAAGGGGCTTTTCAGTAGAGATCAGTACGGTCAAATAATAAGGAAAAATCAAAATTGACTCTCTCGGCTTTTGGTGATATATTTAAGGAACATTTATGGTTGTTCGTCAATTAGGCATTGATCTGGGTACTGCCAATACTTTAGTTTTTATTCCCAAGAAAGGCATTGTTATTAATGAACCTTCCGTAGTAGCCATTTCAGTGGATGAAAATAAAGTACTAGCCATTGGTTTAGAGGCGAAAGAAATGCTGGGCCGTACGCCGGAAATGATAAAAACTTATAAACCCTTAAAAGACGGGGTGATTGCTGATTATCGGATTACCGAAGCTATGCTGCGGTATTTTATTGATAAGGCGGTCGGTTCTTTTAAGATTTTTAAACCAGAACTAGTAATTTCTGTGCCGGTAGGTGTTACTTCTACTGAAAAAAGAGCAGTGATTGATGCAGCCAGAGAAGCAGGAGCCAAAGAAGCTTATGTGGCTCGAGAACCAATTTTAGCAGCTTTAGGAGCTGGTGTTCCTATTAATTCTCCGCAAGGCAATATGATAGTTAATATCGGTGGTGGTACTACCGAGATAGCAGTAATTTCCTTAGGCGGAATTGTAGCTGCTGCTTCGGTTAGAGTAGCTGGCAATAAAATGGATCAAGCAATTTCAGAATATATAAAAAAGAAATATAATTTGGCTATTGGGGAAAGAACTGCTGAAGAAATTAAAATTCAAATCGGGACAGCTTTACCCCTCAAACAAAAAGAAGAATTAGAAATTAGGGGGTTAGATTTAACTGAGGGTTTACCTAAAAATATAGTTATTAATTCTAACGAAATTGCTGAGGCCATAGCTCCTCCTTTGAAAGATATTATTCAGGCGATTAAATCTGTCTTAGCTGAAACTCCGCCAGAATTAGCTGCTGATATTATGGAACGGGGGATGCTTTTAAGTGGCGGTGGGGCAATGTTGAGAAATATTGATGAATTAATTACTAAAGTTACGGGAGTACCGAGTTTTGTAGCTGATGAAGCTATTTTTTGTGTAGCTAAAGGAACAGGGGTCATTTTAGATAATTTGGAACTTTATAAAAAAAGTATTACAACTTACAAATAACTAATAACTAATAATAATTTCTAATGACCAATTTCTAATTAACCTAATCAAATCCCCCCAAAGGAAAGCCTACGGCTTCCTATGGGGCAAGCAAGTTCCAATTTCTAAATTAGAAATTAGACATTGATTAGAATAATTAGACTAATTAGAATAATCAATTTGTATCTTGGTAATAAATTCATAATTCGTTGCTTGTTACTTCTTTATGATCGTTCTTAATAATCGTATCCAAACTTTCTTAGAGACTTTTTTTACTACTGAAACAGAACATATTCAGAGTTTATTATTTTATGGCGAAGAAGGAATAGGTAAGAAAACAGTAGCTCTCTCTTTTGCTCAAGCTTTATTATGTGAACAATTTCCCTCTCAGTGGGGTGGTTGTGGTAAATGTGATAATTGCCTTCGTTTCGCGAAAGGATTACAGCCAGATTTCCTTTTCTTAGAACCACAAGAAGGCAAAATTGCCATTGAAAACATTAGGCAAGCCTTAGAATTTTTATCTTACGAACCGCAGTTTTCCAAATTTAAGATTTTGATTATTGACCAGGCAGATACTTTAAGAGAGGAGGCTCAAAATGCCTTGCTTAAGACACTTGAAGAACCTCCAGCCCGTACTTTAATTATCCTGATTAGTTCTTTTCCTCAGCGCTTACTTTCTACTATTCTTTCACGAGTTTTGCTAGTAAGATTCCCTCGACTTCCCAGTGAGAAAATAACGGAGTTTTTAGTAACCCAAGAAAAAATTCCAGTAGCTCAGGCTCAAAAAATAGCAGAGCTGGCTCAAGGCAAAATTAGTAGAGCTTTAGCTTTGAGTCAGACAGGCACTTTTAAAAAAGTAGCTGAGACAGAAAAACAATTAGAATTAATTCTCGGTAGTAATTTTTTACAACGCTCTAAATATCTGACTCAACTAACCAAAGAAAAAGACTCTTTAAAAAAAATTTTAAAAATTTGGTTAGAGAAAATAAATAGCGATTTAAAGGACCCTTCAACTAAAATCAGTCCTGAGTTGGGAAAAGCCTTATTAAAAGCCTTTGATTTAATTTCTAATTCTAATATTAATAGCACCTTATTATTAGAAAATATTTTTTTCTCCTATGATTAAAAACAATTTTTTACAATTATTTGAAGAACAAACTCAGTCTTTAATTAACCAGTTTAAAGAAGAAATTAGTTCCCTTAGAACCAATAGACCCTCTACTGCGCTAGTGGAAAATCTTAAAATTGATTGTTATAATGCTCAGTCTCCCTTAAAACATTTGGCTTCGATTTCTATTACTTTACCTAATATAATTATCATCGAACCTTGGGATATCAGTATTGTTCCTAATGTTAGAAAAGCTTTAGAAACTTCTTCTTTAGGTTTAACTCCTCAAATAGAGGGTAAACAAATTAAATTATTTTTACCTCCTTTAACTCGAGAACGTAAAGAAAACTTAATTAAGCTTTTAAACAGTCAAAAAGAAGATACCAGAGTTAAACTACGCAAAATAAGAGAAGAAGTAGTGGCAGAGATTAAAAAATCTTTTGAAGAGAAAAATATTTCAGAAGATGAAAAATTTAGATTATTAGAAGAAGTGCAAAAATTAGTAGAGAAAACTAATAAATCTCTTGAGGAAATTACTCAAGCTAAAGAACAAGAGATTTTAGAAAGTTAATCTTATGCTTAATATTTTAAATATTATTATCACCTTAGTTGCTTTGAATATTTTAATGGTGGCGCACGAGTTCGGTCATTTTTTGATGGCTAAGCTTTTTAAGGTAAAAGTGGAAGAATTCAACGTGGGATTTCCGCCTACTATTTTTAGTTTTATGAGCGGAGGCGTAAAATATGCTCTTAATGCGATTCCTTTTGGCGCTTATGTTAAATTAAGTGAGGAAGAAGGAAAGCCAGAGAGCTTTTTAACAAAAAAGAACTGGCAAAAGGCTGGGATTTTTATTGGCGGAGTAGCTCTGAACGCTTTAATTGCTATAGTTATTATGTGCTTTTTGTTTAACACTGGTTTTCCCAAAGTTTTCTTGCCCAATATTTCTCAAGCTGAAGCCGAGGGTTTTGTTAGCTACCCTCTAGGACAAGCTTTGAGAGAGACTTTTAACTTTTTAAATTACGTTTTAGTTCAATCCCTGCTTGGTTTTAAAACTGCTTTTATTAAAATTATTACTAAGTTAGATGTGAACGATTTAGTGGGACCAGTGGGTTTATTTGCTTTAACTTCGCGAGGATTTGAACTAGGTTGGCGTTACGGTCTTTATCTGATAGCTTTAATTTCCTATGCTTTGGCTATTTTTAATCTTTTACCAATTCCAGCAGTGGATGGTGGCCAACTCTTCTTTTTATTAATAGGGGTGATTACTAGAAAACCGATTCCTAAGAAAGTTGAAGTAGTTTTAGATAATTTGGTTTTAGTGGCTTTAATGTTTCTAGCCATTTTAGTGACTATTAAAGATTTTCGTTTTTTCTATTAATAATTTTTTATGAAGCTTTCTCAATTTCCTTTACATACCCAAAAAAAAGCTCCCAAAGACGAATCTTCTCTAAACGCTTCGCTTTTAATTAGAGCTGGTTTTATTGAAAAATTGACAGCAGGAGTTTATAACTTTTTGCCCTTAGGACTTCGGGTTTTAAAAAATATTGAAGCAATTGTGAGACAGGAAATGAATGAGCTCGGCGGACAAGAAATTCTCATGGCTGCTTTACAACCCAAACAAAATTGGGAAGCTACTAAAAGGTGGCAAACTTTTAATGCTCTTTTTAAAGTAAAATCTCAATATGAGGCCTGGTATGCTTTGGGTCCTACTCATGAAGAAATAGTAACACCTTTGGCCAAAAAATATATTTTCTCTTATAAAGATTTGCCATTGGCTTTATATCAAATTCAAACCAAGTTTAGAGATGAGCCTCGTCCTAAATCTGGTCTACTACGTACCAGAGAGTTTGTCATGAAAGATTTATATAGCTTTCATCAAGAAGAAGCTGATTTGGATAACTATTATGAAAAAGTTAAAGAGGGATATTTGAAAATTTACGAGAAATTAGAATTACCTGTTTTACTGGTGGAAGCCTCAGGTGGAACTTTTTCTAAGTATTCTCACGAGTTTCAAGTGATTACCGAAGCTGGTGAAGATACTATTTATCATTGTTCTAATTGCGGTTTTAGTCAAAATGAAGAAATTATCGAAGATTCTAAAAAATGTCCTCGCTGTCATCATTCCTTAGTTAAAATGAAGGGAATAGAAGTGGGTAACATTTTTAAATTGAAAGATAAATATTCTCGTCCTTTTAATCTGACATTTTTAGATCAAGCAGGTAAATCAAAGATAGTAATGATGGGCTGTTATGGGTTAGGCATTTCCCGAGTATTAGGTTCATTAGTGGAGGTTTCTCATGACGAAAGAGGCATCATTTGGCCTAAGGCAGTAGCACCTTTTCAATATCACTTAGTCTCTCTTTTAAGTGGCAACTCCAAGGAAGATAAATTAATCAAGCGGTTTAGTGAAGAAGTATACCAAAAACTTTTAAAGACCCAACTTGATGTTTTATTTGATGAGAGGTTAGAGATATCTAACGGTGAGAAATTGGTAGAAGCCGATTTATTAGGCTTACCCCAGCGACTAGTAATTAGTCCCAAGTTAATAAACACTAAAAAGATTGAGATAAAAAATAGAAAAACAGGTGAATTAAAAATCTTATCTCTTCAACAATTAATTAATTATTCTCAGCATGAAAAACATCTTTCAAAATAAAATACCTTGGCATCAGGAAATCGGTATTGATTTAGGAACTACTAAAACTTTAGTTTACGTGAAAGGAAAAGGCATCGTGATTAATGAGCCTACCGTAGTGGCTTTAAATAATAAAACTAATCAAATTTTGGCTATTGGAGAAGAAGCCACCCAAATGATTGGAAAAACTCCTCCCCATATTAGCGCCATTAGACCTCTTTTAAATGGGGTTATTTCAGATTTTGAGGTCACAGAAAAAATGCTTCGTTATTTTTTGGATAAGGCTATCAAAAAGAATTTTTTAGAAGAATTATTCGCTAGACCTACTTTGGTGGTAAGTATTCCTTGTGGTGGGACGGAGGTAGAAAAAAGAGCAGTAGAAGATGCTGCTAAATCAGCTGGAGCCCGTGAGGTTTATTTAATTGAAGAACCTCTCTCAGTTGCTTTGGGAATTAGGTTGCCAGTGAAAGAATCGCATGGGGTATTTGTAGTTGATATTGGCGGGGGTACTACCGAAGCAGCAGTAATTTCGCTAGGTGGGATTGTCGTATCTCAAAGTTTAAGAGTGGCTGGAGATAAATTAAATGAAGATATCATTTTTTTTCTGAAAGAAAAATATAAATTAGCTATTGGCGAAAAAACTGCTGAGAATATTAAAATTCAAATAGGTTCCGCTCTTGATTTAGGAACTAATCAAGAAATAAAAGTTAAAGGAAGAGATCTCACGAAAGGATTGCCAAAGGAAATCAAAATTAAAGAAGAAGACGTCAGGGAAGCAATTACTCCTTCTTTAAATAAAATCGTGGATAATATCGAAGGCGTCTTAGAAGAAACTCCTCCCGAGTTAATAGCTGATATTATTAGTGAAGGCATTTATCTTTCGGGTGGTACTTCCTTATTGAGGGGATTGGATAAATTAATTGCTGGAGCTGTTGGTTTACCTGTTAAAATCGTAGAAGATCCTATTATGGCTGTGGTTCGTGGAATTGGAGTAATTTTAGAGGATTTAACTGGATATAAAGATTTATTAATTAATATCAACAGAGAAAAACCGCCAGTTTAAAAATGAAAATCACAACTCGAACTCGAAAATTATTAAAAGGAATAATAATCCTACTGATAGTGTTAGGAATTTTTAAAATTATTTTTTCCTTCCACAATATTATTAAACCCGGAGTGATTTCAACTGTTTCCTCAGTTTCTTTTTTGTCTTTGTTTGAAAAGATTAATAGTTGGTGCTATGATTTAACACATTTTGCTCAACTTAGATTAGAAATACAGAATTTAACGCAAGAAAATAGCTATCTTCTAGCGCAATTAACAGAATTACAGGCGCTTCAAGAGGAAAATCAAAATTTGAAAGCAGCTTTGGCACTTAAAGAAGAACAGGGTTGGAAATTGGTGCCAGCGAAAATAGTTTTGGTAGACCCTACTGGTTTAACTGGTAGTTTTTGGCTTGATAAAGGCAAAAAAGATGGCCTAGAGGAAGGTTTGAATGTTATTATAGCTCCAAATATTTTAGTAGGGGTTTTAAAAGAGTGTTTCGATAATGTTTGTCGAGGAGATTCCTTATTCGCTCCCCAAACCAAAATTAGCGTGAAGGATTTAACTCATCATGCTTTAGCTATTTTAGCAAAAGATAATCAAGGAAGGTTTGTTTTAGAATTAGTGCCTCAGCAATTTAATTTACCAGTAGGAGATGTGCTACTAACTTCTAATGAAAATCCTAATTTACTACCAGATCTGCTCGTAGCTAAAATTACTGCTGAATTGCCATCTGATTTGGCTTTAAAGGAATATCTAGCAGAACCGTTAGTTAAATCTAGTGATTTATCGTCAGTTTTGGTAATTATTAGCCCTCGTTTTAGGTAATGGTTTCATTATGAAAAAGATTCTCTTAAACTTTGTTTTATTTTTTAGTTTTTGTCTGCTCCAAGTAGCCCTGCCGGGCAATTTTTTTAATAAACCATTACCAGATTTTCTTCTTTTGTTTTTAATCGTTAGTTTTTTTCTGGTGCCCAAAAATTACTTTTTTATCTTATTATTAATACGAGGGTTACTTTTTGATTCCTTAAGCGGTCTTGGTTGGGGAGTAAATCTAGCCACTTTATTTCTAAGTTTCTTGGTTGGTTTTCTCTTGACTTTTGTTTTTGAACAAAACAATGTATTTTCAAGATTACTAATTGGGGAAAGTATTTTGGCTCTTTATTATTTTTTCTTTGGTTGCTTTAGTTTCTTAATTGGTCGGCAGATAGTTGGTCTTCCTCTCTTGATAATTGATTTTGCGCTTAATGGTTTTTTATATTGGCTAATAATTTTTACTCAAATTCATGTTTTCCAGAAAAAAATTCACTATTAATAATAGAGACAAATATCTTTTAGATCCAGAAGAGATACTTCTGGATAAAAAAGCAGAAGAAATGGGAGAAGAAGAGACTATTAAGTTGGAGTGGCCTCTTTCATCTGCTTTACTCAAATATATCTGGCTAATTGGGTTCATTTTGCTAGCAATTGTTTTCTCTAGAGTTTTTTATCTTTCAGTAGTTAAAGGTTCTTATTATGCTGATTTGTCGTCTTTTAATAAGACTAGGTATTACATTATTAATGCCCCGCGGGGAATTATTTTTGATAGGAATAACCAGCCTTTAGTGAATAATGTCCCATCTTTTAGTTTAACTTTAGTGCCCTTAGATTTACCTAGAGACGAGATGGAACGAGAAAATTTGACTCAGCAGGTTACTAAAATTTTTAATTTGAATTCAGTAGATCTCGACGAGCTTTTAAAAGAAAAGGGGAGGCTTTCTTCTCTTGATCCCATTTTATTAAAATCTAATGTTTCAGTGGCTGAACTGAGACAATTTGAAGCCTCAATAGAGCCAAATAAAGGTTTTACTATTATTACAGATACGGCACGGCAATATCCTTACGGAGAAAGTTTGGCTCATGTGATTGGTTATTTAGGAAAAATCTCTGCCCAGGAAAAAGCAAAATATAATTCCTACCCTTTAACTGTCCTGGTAGGCAAAGAAGGTTTAGAAGAATACTATGAATCTGAACTACAAGGAGAATGGGGAAAAAGATTGGTTGAAGTAGATGCTAGCGGCAAAGTGGTTCAAGATTTGGGTACTTTATCACCAAAAAAGGGCGATGATTTAATTACTACTCTTGATGTGGATTTACAAATAAAACTTTATCAATCTCTAACTCAAAGAATCGAGGAGTTAGGAGTAACTGCGGGTGCTGCTTTGGCTTTAAATCCGAAGACTGGCGAAATTTTAGCTTTAGTCAGTGTACCTAGTTTTGATCCTAATATTATGACTCAAGGATTTCCTGTTTCAACAATTAACTCTTATCTCAAGGATGTAAGAAAACCCCTATTTAATCGAGTTATTAGCGGTTTATATTTTCCTGGTTCTCTCATTAAGCCTTTAATGGCTTTGGCTGCTTTAGAAGAAAAGATTATTACTCCGGAGCGCAAAATTTTTGATGAGGGTAAAATAGTTATTACTAGTCCTTACAATCCTCAGGTAAAATATACTTTTACTGATATGAAGCCTCACGGTTGGGTTGATGTAAAGAAAGCTTTAGCTGTTTCTTGTAATGTTTATTTTTGGACGGTAGGAGGAGGTTATGGTGACATTCAAGGTTTAGGTTTATCAAGAATTCAAAAATACTGGCATCTTTTCGGTTTGGGAGAAAAAGATGGTCTTGATTTAAATGATGAAAATACAGGTGTCTTACCTGATGAAGAATGGTTGAAGCGGATAAGGCCTCAAGATCCGCTTTGGAAATTAGGAGATACTTATAATATTTCTATTGGGGAAGGCGGTTTAAGCTTGACACCGCTCGAAATGGCTGATTATATAGCTACTATTGCTAATAACGGTACTTCTTTTAAGCCTTACTTAGCAAAAGAAATTAAAAATCAGCAAGGTGAAATTATTAAAACAGCCACTTCCTCGGTTTTAGTCCGCTTAGATGTTTCGCCCCAAAACTTAAAAGTAGTCCAAGAAGGAATGAGGGAGGTCGTTACAAGCGGTACTGCTACCGAATTGAATAATTTACCTTTCAAAGTAGCTGGTAAGAGTGGCTCTCCTGAATTCGTCTTAAATGGTAAAAAACACTATCATGCTATTTTTGGAGCTTATGCACCTTACGAAGATCCTCAAATAGTCTTATTAGTTTTGATAGAAGATATTCCTCAAGGGTCAGTAGCTACCCTCTCTGTAGTTTCAGATGTTTTAAATTGGTATTACGAAAATAGATTTGCTACCTCTACTAATCAATCATTAAACTTTTAATTATTGTTTATGACTAAAAACTATCTTTCTCCAGAAGCCTACCGAAAACTTCAAGAAGAACTTGAAATGTTAAAAACTGTTAAAAGAAAAGAAATCGCTTTAAAAATTCAGGAAGCTAAAGAATTAGGCGATTTATCAGAAAATGCTGCTTATCAAGAGGCTAAAGACGCACAGGCAGCTTTAGAAACTAGAATTCTTGATTTGGAGTTATTATTAAAGAATTCTACTCTAATTAAACCTCGCAAGAATAGTGGGATAGTAGAAGTAGGTTCTCAGGTAACAGTTCAAAGTCTTTCTTTGCCCAAGACCAAAAAACAATTTTTGATTATTGGAGCGCAGGAAGCTGATCCTGCTCAAGGCAAAATTTCTAATGAGTCTCCTTTAGGTAAGGCTTTTTTAGGCCGCAAGAAAGGCGAGACGGTTGTTGTCAAAACACCAAAAGGTGAGGTAAAATATAAGATACTAAACGTATCTTGAATTTTACCTTCTTTTAGGCGGTAAAATATAAGATACTAAACGTATCTTGAATTTTACCTTCTTTTAGGCGGTAAAATATAAGATACTAAACGTATCTTGAATTTTGCCTTCTTTTAGGCGGTAAAATATGAGATACTAGAGATAGAAGAGAAATCCAGCAGCAATTCCATGATATTACCAGGAGAGAAGCAAGGAAGCACTCTTTTTGAAATTGAAATTAACCTAATGACCAATTTCTAATTAACCTAATCAATGTTTAATCTCTAATATTTAAATTGTTTAGAAATTAAAAATTAGGATTTGATTAGAATAATTAGATTAATTAGAATAATTTTAATAATTATTATGTTAGACGACCTTATTAAAGAACGAATTAAAAAAGTATCAGAGCTAAGAACATTAGGGATAGAGCCCTATCCAGAGAAGAGTTCTCGTCAGTTTACTCTGGGCGAAGTTTTAGCTCATTTTCCTTCTTGGTCTAAAACTAAAAAGAAAATTATTATAGCTGGAAGGGTCCGGGCTTTAAGAGGTCACGGTGGAGTAATTTTTTGTGATTTAAAAGATGAAACTGGAAAATTGCAATTAGTTTTAAAGGAAGATATCTTGTCTCAAGAGCAACTAAAATTTTTTGAGAAATATATAGATTTAGGTGATTTCTTAGAGGCCCAAGGGTCTTTATTTGCAACTCAGCGCGGTGAGAAAAGTCTTTTAGTTAAGAAATTTACTTTATTAGCTAAAAGTTTAAGGCCCCTGCCAACAGAATGGTTTGGTTTAGAAGATACCGAAGAACGATTTCGCAAGCGTTATCTTGATTTGTTAGAAAACGAGGAAGTAAGAACTCGTTTTAGTTGGCGTAGCAAAATTATTAGTGAAATTCGAAATTTTTTGAATCAGCGAGGCTATCTAGAAGTAGAAACTCCCATTTTACAAACTGTTTATGGAGGAGCTAATGCTCAACCTTTCCTCACTAAATTAGAAGCTTTAAATCTGAAATTATATTTGAGAATAGCCCCAGAATTATATCTCAAAAGATTATTAATTGGCGGTTTTGAAAATATTTATGAAATAGGTAAAAATTTTAGAAATGAGGGGATTGATAGAGAGCATAATCCTGAATTTACTATGTTGGAATTATATAGTGCTTATCGTACCAGAGATGATTTAATGAAATTATTAGAGGAGCTAATTAAACATTTGGTTCGACAGATGAAAAATTATCAAGATAATACCAATCTCTTAAAACAGAACTGGTTGAAAATTGATTTCGAGGACTTTTTGAACAAAAAAACTGGACTGAATTTTACTGATACTCAAGAGGCTTGGCTTAAAAAAGCTCAAGAAGTAGGAGTAGAACATAGCTCTTCTTCTGCTTCTAAAGAAAAACTGGCAGATGAAATTTTTAAAAAATTAAGAGGAGAAATAAAAGCTCCTACTTTCATAATTAATCAACCGGTAGCTATTTCTCCTTTAGCTAAACAAAATAGTCAAGAGCCGTCTAAAACTTTGCGTTTTGAATTAATTTTGAATGGTTGGGAAATTGCTAATGGTTTTTCTGAATTAAATGATCCCTTAGAACAGAGAAAAAGGTTTGAGGCTCAAGCTAAATTAAGAGCTCAGGGAGAGGCAGAAACTCATCCTCAAGATCAAGATTTTCTAGAAGCATTAGAATATGGTATGCCACCTGCTGCTGGTTTGGGTATTGGTCTTGATAGATTAGTGGCAGTTTTAACTCAGGCATCGTCACTAAAAGAAGTTATCCTCTTTCCATTTATGAAACCAAAACAATGAAAATTTTATTCCTGAGGTTGTTATTTTTGGCTGACGCACGGTTTAAAAATTAAAAATTATTTAAAAATTAAAAATTAAAAATTAAAAATTTCTTAAGTATGCTTGATATCAAATTTATTAGAGAAAATCCTCAATTAGTTAAAGAGGGGATAGAAAAAAAAGGAGCTGACTCGTCTTTAGTTGAGAAGGTTTTAGACTTAGATGCTAAAAGAAGGGAAATAATCCAGCAAATAGATACTTTACGAGCTAAAAAGAATGCAGCTGAGGAAAAATTAGTAGCAGCTTCAGCTGTAGAGAAACAAGACATTTTAGAGGTTTTAAAAAAGGCCAAAGCTGTTTTAGAAACTCAAGAACAACAGTTAGCAGAGATAGAACAAGAATATCGCAAAAATCTGAGTTTAATTCCTAATTTGCCTTTACCGACAGTTCCGGTAGGAAGAGATGAAAGAGATAACGTGGTTTTAAGAGAGGTTGGTAAGAAACCAAAATTTGATTTTAAACCGTTAGATTATTTAACTATTGCTGAGAAATTAGATTTGATTGACACCAAAAGGGCAGCTAAAACCTCTGGTTCTCGTTTTGGATTTTTAAAAAGAGAAGGGGCTCTTTTGGAGTTAGCTCTTATGAAGTTTGCTTTCGATAAATTAGTAAAAAAGGGCTTTCTTCCAGTAATACCTCCGGTAATGATTAAACCAGAGTTAATGTGGGCTATGGGATATTTAGATCGAGGAGCAGAAGAAGTATATTATTTACCGAAAGATGATTTATATTTAGTGGGGACCGCTGAACAAATTATTGGGGCTATGCATAGCGGAGAGATATTTGAAGAAGAAGATTTGCCTCGTAGATATGTTGCTATTTCTACTTGTTTTCGTCGGGAAGCTGGCTCTTATGGTAAAGATGTGAAAGGGATATTGAGAGTACATCAATTTGATAAAACAGAAATGTTTATTTTCTCGAAACCAGAAGAAGCTCAGAAAGAGCATGAACTTCTTCTTTCTTTGGAGGAAGAATTAATGCAGGAGTTGGGATTGCCCTATCGGGTAATAAATATTTGTAGTGGTGACTTAGGAGATCCAGCTGCTAGTAAATTTGATATCGAAGCTTGGTTTCCTGGCCAAAATGAAGGAGAGGGCCAATACCGAGAAACCCATTCTACTTCAAACTGTACTGATTATCAGGCTCGTCGACTCAATACTAAATACCGTGAGAAAAGTACCAGTGATTTAAAATTTGTTTATACTTTAAACGGAACTGCTTTTTCTCAAAGACCAATTTTAGCCCTTATTGAGAATTATCAAACTAAAGAAGGTTTTGTCCGTGTGCCCAGAGTGCTGGTACCATATCTAGGAGGATTAAAAATAATAAAACGTTAGGGCTTTAGAGAAACTAGTGCTACCAGCGAATAAGTAATGAATAGTATTTAATCAGTTAACCTCTATTTTTGTTATGCCTCAAAAGCAGCGTCATCTTAAAAGCCAGCATTTAAATAAAATTCGTCATCGTAAGTGGAAAATTATTTGTTTGGTTATTTTAAGTATTGCTTTTGTCCTTTTGATTTATTGGTTTCTTTTTCTTTCAGATTTTTTTCAAATTAAACATTTAATTTTGAATCCAGAACCTTCATCAGATTTAGTAACTGAAATTAATAATTATTTTGATAAGAAAAATCAAAAATTTGTACCTTTTTGGTTAGAAGCAGCACTTCAGCAAGTTGGGATTAGCTCCCTTTCTCAACGTAATTTGCTTTTTTTCTCTCAAGCTGATCTTGCTAACTATTTAATGCAAAAACATCCAGAGTTAGCTAAAGTCGAGGCCAAGTTAGATCTTAACGAAAGTAGTTTGACAGTAACTGTTTCTCGTCGACAAAATGCTTTTTTAGTTTGTCATCAAGAACAATGTTATGAGGTAGATGGAAGCGGAATCTTGTTTGCAAAAGCTCCTGAAATTTCTGGTAATTTTGGGAGAAAAATTGTGATTTTAAATTTTGAACCTCAATTAGGTCAAAAAATTTGGTCAGAGGCTGAAGCAAATGCTTTTCAAAACTTGTTTAATTTAGCAGAAAACCCTGCTAGTCCTTTTAAAATTAAATATCTAGAGTTAGAAGAGACTAATAGTCCAACTCTTAAAATTATTACTGAAGAAGGTTGGTATCTCTTAGTAAATTTTAATAGCGATTTTCAAAAAATTAGTGAAATAATTCAGGGATTATTTAATTCTCAATTGAAAAATAAAACCAGTGATTTAAAGTATCTTGATTGTCGCTATTTACCTCGAGTATACTATTATTTAGAATAATGATATAATAATTATAATATGAATTCAGAAGCTGATTTTATTAAAGAAAGAGTTTTGGTTAAGAAAGAACAGTTGTCTCAAGGAGGATTAGAAGTGCCGGAGGATAAAGAGCTAATCAAAGAAGCTATTGGTGAAAAAATAGAGGAGTCATTAAAAAATTATCCTCCTGCAGTTGAGCTTCGTAAAAGTTCTCCTGCTTTTTCAGCTCCTGCGACTTCAGTTTTAGCTGAAGATGAAGATATGAGACAGAAATTAAATGAATTAGTGCAGATCGCTCTAACTGAGAGCATTCCTAAAGCCGTTACTACTGCTTTAAAAACTGGTAATGCGTATCTAATTGATAAATTACACGATAATTTGGTAGATAAATATTACGAAGTTTTGAAACAACAAAAATTAATTTAATGTCTGATTTTCTTTTTTTCTTTTTTATTCTAATTAGCGTTACTTTGGGAGTAGCTCTTTTTATTTTTCTGAAAAAGAAGAGTTTTAATTTGGAATTAAGGAGCAGTTTAAATTATCGTCTTTTCCTAGTAACTGTTCCTCGAGAATTGTCTTCCGAGGAAGAGGCTAGAAAAGAAATAAAAGATTTTATTACTCCTTTTGAGCAAGTAATTGACAAGTTTAGCCATTATAAAAAAAATATTGTTTTGGAATTGGTAAATCCTTATGATTCAGATGAAATTAGATTCTATTTAGCTATTAACCGGGCTGATGCTGATTTGTTAGTTAAAGTAGTATCTTCTCTTTATCCTCGGGCTCAAATCGAACCGACGGAAGAATATACTATTTTTTCTCCTCAGGGTAAAAATATAGGTGGAATTATTTCTCTTAAAGAAAATTTTGTTCTACCAATAAAAAGTTTTTATGAGGCTAAAGAAGATCCATTTACTACTATAGTTAATGCTTTATCTAAAACAGCCAGAGATGAAGGGGTAGGTTTGCAGATTATTTTTAGAGCGGAACAAAATAAAAAAGCAAAATTTTTACAAAGTGTCAGAAAAAATTTATTAGAAGGCAAAAGTTTAAAAGAAGCTTTAGCTGCACCTAAAGTAGTAATAGAAGATACCTTTAAAAAACAGTGGCAAAAACCAGAAGATAAGCAGAAGGAAAAAGAAAAACCTAAAATTGTTGACGAGACTTTAGTAAAATTAGTAGAGGAGAAAGCCAAAAACCCTCTCTTTGAAGTTAATATTAGATTTTTAGTGTCTGCTAATTCTAAAGAAAGAGCAGAAGAACTATTTTCTCATATCAAAGAATCGTTTAATGCTTATTATAATCCGGTAGGTAATGATTTAGTAGTGCAAAAAGTTTCCCAAGCTAAGGCTCTAAAAAAATTAAGTTATGATTTTGCTTTTCGCCAATTTCGCTTGAACCAAATTGTGATTTTAAATAGTGCTGAATTAGCTACTATTTTTCATTTGCCTCATCCTTATTTAGAAAATCCTAGAATAAAATGGTTGAAAGCCCGTTCTGCTCCTCCTCCTCTCAATTTGCCTCAAGAAGGAATTATTTTGGGTACCAGTATTTTTGAGGGTCAAGAGAAAGAGGTCAGGATTAGAGATGAAGATAGAAGACGTCACGTTTATGCCGTTGGTCAAACTGGTACTGGTAAAACTACTCTTTTAAAATCTTGTTTTTTGCAGGATATAGAGCAAGGAAAGGGAGGAGCTTTTATTGATCCTCATGGAGATGCTGCAGTGGAAATTTTAGGGCTTATTCCTAAAAATCGGAAAGATGATGTTATTTATTTTAATCCAGGTGATAATGATTATGCGATGGGTCTTAATATGCTTGATTGGGATAATCGTTATACTTTTCAAAAAACATTTGTTATTAATGAATTATTAGAAATTGTAGATAAATTATACGATTTGAAAGTAACAGGCGGACCTCTTTTCGAGCAATATTTCCGTTATTCTTTGCAATTGCTTTTGGATGACCGAGAGAATATCTACACTTTAAGCGATATTGTGAGAGTTTTTCAAGACGAAGATTTTAGAAACGATTTATTATCCCGTAATTCTGACCCTATGGTAAAATCATTTTGGGAAAAACAGGCAGTAGAATTAAAAGGAGAATGGGCTTTACCTCAAATGTCTGCCTATATTGTGTCTAAATTAACTCCTTTTTTGGCTAATGATTTAGTAAGACCGATTGTTAACCAAAAGAAAACTACTCTAAATTTTAGGCAGATTATGGATGAAGGGAAGATTTTAATTGTAAATTTAGCTAAAGGAATTTTAGGAGATGTGAATAGTTATCTCATGGGCATGATTATTGTGGCTAAATTGACTATGGCCGCTTTTTCTCGTCAAGATCTGCCTGAAGAACAAAGAAGAGATTTTTACCTGTATATTGATGAGTTTCAAAATGTGACTACTGATTCTATAGCTACCATTTTCTCTGAAGCTCGTAAATATCGCTTAGATTTATTTGTAGGTAATCAATATTTAGCTCAATTAAAAGAAGAAATTCTCAAAGCAGTATTTGGTAACGTTGGTACCATCATTGCTTTTAGAGTGGGCAACGAAGATGCTGAATTTTTAGGCAAGTATTTTGCACCAGTGTTTTCTGCTTCTGATTTGATTAATCTTGATAATTTCAATGCTTATCTTAAGCTCTTAATTAACGGTCAGGTAGTTAGGCCTTTTAATATTAAGCTTTTAAAACCAATAAAATCAGATCTTAGTTGGGCTAAACAGTTAGAGCAATTATCTAATCAAAAATATTGTCGCTTCAGGCAAGAAATTGAGCAAGAAATCAGAAAGTATTATTAAAATGAAGGGGAACATTTCTCCTTCATTTTTTTCTAATAAAAAAGGCTGACCGTAGTCAGCCATTATTGTTATTGTTTTTGTATTCTTGATAGGCATCTGGTCCTTCGTCTAGTTTTAAGAGAACGTAGCGAAAACATTGGGAAATTATATAGTTATATTCCCCCAATAAGTTTTCTAGTCTTCTTCTAAAATCATTTGCTAGAATAGGATGTAGCTCTTCTAGCCTGAAATAAATGTGGACAATTTCTGCTTCAAAAAATGAATCGCTTAAGACGCATGCCCTTTCAAAATAATTCAGCCTCATTAGGAAACTGATCAGCTTACCAGCTTCTTTGGTTGGTTGACTTTTCAGAGTTAGTAACTTTTTTTCCATTTTTCTCATTCGTAAACTTACATTTTCAGTCATTGTTTTCGCCTCCTTTGTTTTTAACTTCTAAAATAGCTATTTCTACTTTCGTCCTTTGAGCAGCATTTTTAATTTGCTGCTTTACATTAAGGTCAATGTTGCGTTCAAGCTCGATTACTTTTTGTAGATTAATAATCCACGTTTTTTGTTTAGGTTCTGGGAGCATACTAATATCTACCGCAATCCTGTCCCACCATAAAGTGCTGGTGAGAGTTGTCAATACATTTTGGATGGATTGCTGTCTGAGATAAGTACACCACCTAAATAATTCGCCTTCAATGAAACTTTCAATTTTTATTATTTTTTCTGCCATCTCGGCCTCCTTTCTTTGATTTTATTTGTTGTTTTAGCCAAGGTAGAGGAATTTTATTGCGAATGCAAGCGTTCCAGATTTTTTCTTCTACCTTGAATACGACATACTTTTGTTCGGTAATCTCTTTAAATTTTTGCAACCATTTTTTCTGGCTCTTTACAGGGAGCCAATCTAAACAATACGACACTTGATCCCAAAATTTGGGATCATTAATATCTAGCAAATAATCTATTTTAGAGTCAGTTTGTAATTTTTGAGAGAGCCGCTCTAACTCCTTGTCTGCAAAAGACTCCATCGGCTTTTTCATTTTTCACCTCCTTAAAATTTCAAAGTGCTAATTAAGATATTATCACATTTTCTTTATTTTGTCCAGAGCAGTTGTGATTTTTCCTAATTTTTGCTACAATAAAACGTTGTCAGTTATCAGTTATCAGTTATCAGTTATTAGTTATTAGTTATTAGTTGTAAGTTGTAAGTTGTAAGTTATCATTATGTCTTTAGTTTTTTATCGTAAATATCGTCCTCAAACATTTGCTGAAGTCATTAATCAGAAAACTACTATTAAGACTTTAACTTCTGCTTTAAAACAGGGCAAAATTTCCCATGCTTATCTTTTTTGCGGACCGCGAGGAACTGGGAAAACTAGTGTTGCTCGTTTAATGGCCAAGGCTTTAAACTGTCAAAATCGCAAACCTAATGAATACGAACCTTGTAATAAATGCGAGTCTTGTCAGGAAATTAACGAAGGCCACTCCCTGGATTTAATAGAAATCGATGCTGCTTCTAATCGGGGAATTGATGATATTAGATCTTTAAAGGAAAATGTTAAGTTTCCTCCTTTGAAATCTAAATATAAAATTTTTATTATCGATGAAGCTCATCAATTGACTAAAGAAGCATTTAATGCTTTGCTGAAAACTTTAGAGGAACCTCCTTCTTACATCGTTTTCATTTTAGCTACTACTGAGCCAGAAAAATTACCAGCTACTATTCTTTCTCGAGTAGAACGATACGATTTTAAGAAATTAGCTTTAACTGATATCATTGGTCGATTGAAAGAAATCTGTGAAAAAGAAAAAATTAAGTACGAAGAAGAGGCCCTGCGTTTAATAGCACTTTATTCCGAAGGAGGGTTGCGTGATGCTGAATCGCTTTTAGGCCAACTTGCCCTCGTAACTAATCAAAATATTACCAAAGAAGCAGTGGAGGGATTAATGGGAGCTATTAACTTAGAAAAAATTCGACACTTCGTGGACCTCTTAAATAAAAAAGATAAAATGAAAGCTATCGAATTTGTAAATAAAATTTATGATGAAGGTTATGATTTAGATGTTTTTAATAAAGAGGTAATTGATTATTTAAGAAAACTCTTGCTCTTGAAAATTTCACCTAGTCTCGGCAATATTTTAGAGAAAGAGGCCACCGAAGAAGAAATGAGTACTCTTTTTAAACAAGCTCAAAATTGGGAAACTAATACTTTAGAAAGGTTATTAAGAAAATTAGTTGAAGTACAGTGGCAATTGAAAACTTCTCCAGTTCCTACTTTGCCTTTAGAGTTATTTCTCAGTGAAGAATTAATTTGACTCATAGTAAGAAGAAATTTTTGCGGGATCGTCTAATGGTAGGACACATGCCTCTGGAGCATGGTATCCTGGTTCGAGTCCAGGTCCCGCAGCTTTGGAGAGAAAATAAACATAAATTTGGCGGGGTGAAGAGGCACCTGCCTCTGAGCCTGGTAGCTTGCTTGTTCAGCTCATCAAATTGGCGGGGATTCGAGTCCAGGTCCCGCAGCAGCTATTTTGTATCCAAAACTATTTTTTGTGAGAGACTAAAAAAGTAAGGAAAAGAGAATAGTTTGAGCTTTGTAAACTCTAGCGGCTATTCTTTTAGAGAGAGATGTAGTATACTGAATTCAAGATAACTTAATAAGATAAAAATATGAAAAAATATTTTTGGCTCGCGGGGATATTAATAATAATTATTGTTGGTTTAGTAATTTGGAATGCTTCTCAGAAATCAGTTTCTCTTCCTGTAACTAAAGTTACTACTACTACCACGGTTACTTCTACTTCTAAAACTCTTCTTAACAAAGTAAAGTATACTTGCGATGCACAGAAGACTATCGAAGCAACTTTTTACGAAGGAACAGAATACCCAGTAAATCCTGGAGAAATGCCTATTCCTAGTGGTAGCGTAAAATTGGTGTTAAGTGATGGTCGTACTTTGAATTTGCCCCAGACCATTTCGGCAGATGGAGTTCGCTACGCTGATGCTAATGAATCCTTTGTGTTTTGGAGTAAGGGTGACGAAGCATTAGTTCTAGAAAACGGTGAAGAAAAAGAGTATAAAAATTGTGTTGTTTCCGATTCTTTAACCTCATTTATTCAGGCTTTTGGTCAGCAATTAAAGAAAGTTTCTTTAACGAGTCCAGTGGAGCAATTAAAGCAAGAGATAAAAGAAAATTATCAAGATTTTCTTGCTCCTGATTTATTGGCAGAGTGGTTAGCTGAACCTTCGCAATCATTAGGTCGTCTTACTTCTAGCCCTTGGCCAGATAGGATTGAGATTAAAAGTATTATCACACTGGAAGAGAATAAATATTTAGTCAAGGGCGATCTGATTGAGGTGACTAGTGTTGAAGTGGTAAGTGGAGGGAAAGCAAGCAGCCGACCAATTGAGCTGACAGTAGAAAACTCTAATGGAAAATGGTTTATTAGCGAGATTAAGTTAGGTAGCTATCAATAATGTTAGAGAGAGATTCTCTCTTGACTATACGATTTATTACTGTTATAATATAAACACTCTGAAAGGAGCGTTTTTGCAACTTGACAATTTTTAATTAAAAGAAATTTTCTTTAAAGGAGGTGGACAATGAAAAGAGAAGAACTAGCTGCAATAACACACTGTGTAATTGTCATAGTAGGTGTGGTTGCAAGTTGGATAGTATTACGGTCAACTAGCGTCAAAACATTAATCTGGTTTGTTATTGTTTTACTGATCATCTTGATTGCATATTTAGTAATAGATAGAATTTTAGAAAGGAGATGGTAGTAGCATGAAAGAAGGGGAAGGCAGTAAAAAATGGTTAGCAATAACCATTTTAATAATTATTATTATACTATTAATACTTTTTGTTATTTTTTTACCTCTTTTAATTTCTGGGGTAAGGGCTGATGATAATAGTTTAATAATTGATTTACAGATAGCACATTCCCAAGCCTACCTTACTCTTCCTCATGATTTAGCCAAGTTTTATTCTCAAGCTAAGATTGATTTAAGCGCTCCGCCGTATTTAACAAGAGATGGTTTTTCTTTGATGGCGGTACGTGATTTGGAAAAACTTTTAAATGCTCAAGTTAATTGGTGGCCTAGAAATCGCAACATCCAAATAATTATTCCTCCGGGAATTATTCAAAACAACCAACTTAGTCTAATTTTGACACCAGATACTTACACTCTCAAAGATGATAAAGCTTTTGTATCGATCAGGCTCTTATCTAAACTTTTAGGTGCTAAATTAGCTTGGTACGATAAGACTAAAGGGATCAGGTTAACGTGGTCCCGAAATTTTGCCCCATAAGCCTCTGGGGCTTTTTTATTTTGTTTTTTGCTAATTTGTGCTACAATTTTAATTAATTATTCCTTAATTATGTCGCTAGAAAATTTGGATTATAATTCAAAAGAAGGAGGACCTATTAAAGAAGAATATTTTAAGCTCAAAGAGCGGTTAGAAATGGAAGATCAGGATTTACAAAAATTGAAGGAAATAGTAAAGGATATTAGCAGTCAGCAACTACAAGAAAATTCAGCCTTGCCACTTAATCCTGAGACTGGTCGTTTAAGCGAAAAGGAGTATGCAGTTCAGGGAATATATCCTCAAGAAAAAGTGGAGGGTACTGAGGAAACAGTTAAAGAATTACAGAAGAAGTGGCTTCAAAAATTACAGTTACCCAAGCTCGAAGAACAAATAAAAGAAGAAATAATTGGTGAGAAAATAGAACTTTTAGCTTTCATTTCTTCTTATAAGTTCCTGAAAGACGATTTTATTATTTGTCGTTCAGCTTTATATGATGATATTGATAATGGAGTTGATTTATTGGTGTTTAATAAAGAAACAGGGGAATTAGTTTGCACCGTTGACGCTGGTTCTTATGTAAAAGGTAAAAGGGCAGAAGAGAAAAAATTAAAGGTGCTCGAAAAAAATAAAAAAGGTGGAGCTTATTTAACTTACGGTTTGCGTTTAAAATATGCAAACGAGAAAAAAGAAATAACTGGTGGGTCAGCAAAAAATATTCCAGTTTTCGATCTTTTAATACCTTATGAGGAGATCAAAGAAAACATTAAAGAAATAGAGTCTGATTTTTCCAAATCTTCCGAATTAGAAAAAGTAGTATTTATTCACAGCATGCAAATAATTAGAGATCAGATCGAGAAAATGGAAAATCCCGTCTTAAATATTCCGCCCTTAGTAAGAGAGAGAGCAAAAGATTTTAAAAAAGAAATCAGGGCTCTTTATCCTAATATTTTTTCTAAGTCTTCTGGTAATTTAGATTTTTATTTACAACGGTCTACTCCCAAAAATAAAATATCAAAATAAGATGGTACTCTCTGATAGGGATATTAAAAAAGTAATTCGAGAGAAGAAGCTGGTTTTTAAGCCAGCTTTAACTCAGGATCAAATCAGTCCAGCTTCTGTTGATTTAAAATTGGGACCAATTTTTAAAATCTTTAATATCACCAAGCAGAATTTATTAGATATTAAAAAGGGGTTACCTGATGATGATTTTATTTTAACTTATCGCTGCCGAAACGAAGAACCTTTTATCCTTCATCCTAATAACTTTGTCTTAGCTAGTACTAAAGAATATGTCAAAGTTCCAGATAATATGATTCTCAGAGTAGAGGGTAAAAGCACTTTAGCTCGTTTAGGAATTTTAGTTCATACGGCTGGTTTTGTAGATCCTGGCTTTGAAGGAACTCTAACTTTAGAAATTTCTAATCAAGCTAATTTGCCAGTAGCTTTATATCCTAATATGTATATTTGCCAGATTGCAGTAGAATATTTGTCTTCTCCAGCTGAAATTCCTTACAATAAACGCAAAAAATCTTTATATTCAAAATCTGTTGGCCCTATGACGGCTAAAACGAAAAACCTCTTCGAGAAAAAATAACTCTTTTTATTGTGTTTTAAAAATTTTAGTGTGAAAAAATTGACATAAAATCTCAATCAAGTATAATTCAAATATTCACCTACCCAAATTTTAGTAAAAAGAGACTAATTGCATAAAAGTAGTCACTATACTAATAGAATGTAATTTAGAAATTAGATTCTTTATCTAAAAATTTGGGCAGGTAAAGGTCGATAAAAAATTAATTCACCCGCCCAAATTTTCAGAGAAGAGGATTGAATCAAGCCAAAATAATTATTTTAAGATGTTGATTGTTAATTTCTTTTAGGGTTCCTCGTCTAAAAATTTGGGCGGGTAAAAAAACTTATGAAAAAAAATACTCTTTGGATAATAATTGGTTTAATTGTGGTCATTGGTTTAATTTTGATTTTTGCTCTTAAAAAACCTGCTAATGAAATCAGTGAAGAAATGATGCCCTCAGAAGAAGTGGAAGAAGAAATAGTTCAAGAGACAGTTACCACTCAAGAGAAGACTCCCATAGAAATTGCTTTTGATAATGCCAAAGAAGCAGAAATAACTAGTCAAAAAGCAAAAGATGTTGATGCTGTTTTAAGACCTGTTTTGCACAGTGTTTTTGATAGTGTAATAAATGATGAACCGGTAAATGGAGTAAAGATGACAGAAGAATTTGGCCCAATGCTAACTTATGTGTTTAATCGCAAACTTACCGAAGCAGAAAGAGATACGATTATCAACAAATTAGCAGAAGTTGGCGTCACTGTGGTAGATAAAACTGACAAAGTTTATACGGTTAAAAAAGACAATTCCATGTGGGTAATTACATTTTTCCTCAATGATGATAGTAAATCTGGTTTAGAAGTGACATTTTAAAATTGAAAAGCAATCTTCGAGCTAAAATTAAACAATACCAGACAGATTTACTTGTCTGGTATTGTTTATTGATTTTTTTATTACATTTCTGGTATGATAGAATATAGAGTTTCTAACAAAATATTCCGCGGCCCGCCTCGACTCGCGGAACTCATCGACGCGAGGCGGGCCTGTCTCGACTCGCGACTCGTGGAGCTCATCGACGCGAGGAGGGCCTGCCTCGACTCGCGGAGCTCATCGACGCGAGGCGGGTAGCTCATGACCCCACCCAAATGTACTATCTTTACATACTTAAAAGTGAAAAGTTTTTTAAGACATACGTAGGTATTTCAAGAAATTTGAAACAAAGGATACAAGAACATAATTCTGGTTCATCTTGTTTCACGAAAAGATATCGACCGTGGAGGTTAATGTATTATGAAGTATGTTTATCTAGAACAGAAGCTAGAAAACGTGAGAAATATTTTAAGACAGCTTCTGGTAGAAAAAAGATTTATCAAATTTTGAATGATTCCGCGGTCTGCCTCGATTCGCGGAGCTCATCAACGCGAGGAGGGCCTGCCTCGACTCGCGACTCGTGGAGCTCATCGACGCGAGGCGGGCCTGCCTCGACTCGCGAAGCTC
>JAUPUN010000024.1 GCA_030917555.1 Patescibacteria group bacterium | reverse complement strand
GGGTAAAAGGTGCCGGCAAATTGCGGTGAACGAAGGAACATAAAAATATAATTAATTAGACATTAGATATTAGATATTGATTAGGATAATTAGAATAATTAGAATAATTTGTATAATTTGTATGATTTGTATCTTGATATTGTGTTATTAAAATTAAAAATTTATAATTTCCATCTTCCTGATATTTTCTCCCCACATTTGGGGCATTTGCCATCTTTAAGATTATTTTTTATCATTTCTATTCCCCACCTCTCGATCATTTTTTCCCCACAGTTGGGACAATAAGTGCTTTCATAGTTTTGATCGGGAATATTGCCAGTATAAATATATCTGAGTCCAGCGTTTTTGCCAATTTGATAAGCCTTAATTAAGGTTTTTTGAGGAGTGGGAGGTAAGGTGAACAAGTGGTAAGCAGGATAAAAAGCAGAAAGATGCCAGGGCAAATCAGGAGAAATTTCAACTAAAAAGTTAGCCATTTGTTTGAGTTCTTCAGTTGAATCGTTTAAAGTTGGAATTAATAAAGTGGTTACTTCCTCCCAAATTCCCAATTTCCAAACTTCTTGAATATTCTTTTTGACTGGAGCTAAAGAAGCATGAATAATCTTATGATAAAAATCTTCCCGATAACTTTTTAAATCAATATTAATAGCATCTAAGTATGGTGCAATTAATTTTAAGGTCTGGGGGCTAAAATAGCCGTTAGATACCCAAATATTTTTGATGGTTCGGCTTTGTTCACCATTAATCCTGAGCGTAGTCGAAGGATTAATTTTTACTTTCTTAGCTAATTTCATAGTTTTTAGGGCGTATTCTGTCCAAACAGTTGGCTCATTATAAGTATAAGCAATAGTAGAAATATTATTATTCTGGCAGTAGTTAATAATTTTTTCTGGAGGCCAGTCTTCACCCCAATAGCCTGTATCCTGTATTCTGTATTCTGTATTCTGTATTTTAGGGGCTTGTGAGATGTCCCAGTTTTGACAAAATTCGCAACTAAAATTGCAACCAAAAGTGCCCAAAGAAAAAGCAAAAGTACCAGGTAAAAAATGAAAAAATGGTTTTTTTTCAATAGGATCTAGATTTACGGCTGCTACTTTATTATCTACTAAAAGTTTTAATTCGCCTTTTTTATTTTGTCTTACTCCGCAAAGACCAGTTTTTCCATCTGAAATTAGGCAATAATTATAACAAGCAAGACATTGAATTTGATTTTGTTTGCTCTTTTTGAATAATTTCATTGATTTTTTCAAAGTAATACTATATTATCTATTATATCAAAAAATAAATTTATGTGATATGTACTACGGCAAACATCTTTTGGTAGAAGGGCTTACTAAAACTTCTAACCATTTAACTGATCAAGACTTTATCGAAAAGGTGTTTGATCAAATAATCAAGAAAATTCAAATCACAGCAGTTTTACCTCCCGTTGTTTATCAATTTCCGCCACGAGTGAAAAATAAACAAAATACTTTAGGAGGTATCACTGCTTTTTATATTATCGCTGAATCTCATCTTTCTATTCATACTTGGCCAGAAAATAATTATTTCGCTTTTGATTTATTCTCTTGCAAAGATTTTAATGAGGCAAAGGTACTAACCATTTTAAAGCATCAATTTGATACCAAAAACTTAGTATCACAAGTAATCGAAAGAGGTATGGCTGTAAATTTTAAAACTTAGTCAGTAAGCTTGATATTATTAAAAATATAATCAGCAATAGGACGATAAAACTCTACTAATCTTTCCGGACAAGTAAGGCTGATCCCAATTAGAATTTTTTGATTAAGCAAATTAGTTTCCAAAATAGTCTTATTAAACACAATATAGCTTACTCCTTTAGAAATATTTCTAATTTCCAGAGTTACTTCATGAGGTCCGTATTGTTTCTTTAGGATTTCGTAGTCGTCAATAATACCAGCTTGCAATAAAGCTTCATTTTCCTCTTGAGCAATAGTTTGAACTAAGTTTCCAAATGGGACATTTTGATAATTAGTAACAATTCTTCTGGTAAGAGAGACCTGGGCCCCACTTTCATCTTCAACTACTAAAAGTACTGAGACTCCCCTGCTTAATTCTTTATTATAAGAAGCAAACACCTGAGTTAATAGATTGGTAATCACTGTATTGTCCAAAGGCTGCCAATCAGGATATGGTATTGTTCCTAAAAGGTGCAAATTAAAATCTCGGTAAGATACGATCTCTTTTTTAACCGACAAAGGGGTTTGAAATTCTTGGTTTGCTAAAATAAAGCGTAGCTGATAGTTACCAGGAGAAGTTGGCGCCTCAAAACAACAAATTTCATTGTCACCTTCTTTGATAGTTAAATTGCCCAAAATAACATCTTGAGTTTTACTACTGTCAGTTAAAACTAATTTTAAATCACTATTTTTTTGATTAGTCTGGTTATTTTTAAAGGTAATTAAAAATTGATCTCCTGGACTAAACTCTTGGGTTAACAAGACTTCTTTAGATTTAGGATTAATTTTACCTAATTTAATTTGTTCTAAAGTTGAAACTTGAGGAGACTGAAGTTGCTTTTTCCAGGTGACACTAAAAATACTAAGGATAGTTGCCAGTACTAGAAGAATAAAGTAAATAAGTAGTTGTTTGTTTTTAAATTTCATGATAAGATAAATTAAGCTCGGAAAGAAGATCTTTCACTATTTTTCTATCATCAAATTCTATAATTTTGCCACCTAAATTCATTAGTTTTTCATCGCCTCTGCCTAAAATTAAAATTAAATCATCTGCTTGAGCTTTTTGAAGTGCTGTTTTTAAGGCTTCTTTTCTCTCGAGAATGGCGAGATATTTTTGTTGGTCAATCTGGTGCCTCTTAGCATAATTAATAAAATCCTTTAAGCCCTGCTCAGGATTTTCTTCTTTAGGGTCATCAGTAGTAATAATAGTTAAATCAGCATTAGCTAAAGCAAGCTGAGCTAATTCTTCTCTTACCTCCAAAGAATAATCATGAAAATTTCCATAAACTAAAATCAAATTATGAAAGGGTAAATTTTTTACTGCCTTTAGAAGCGAATTAAAAGCTTCAGTAGTATTAGCCTTATCGATGACGATTTTAAAGGGAGTAGTAGTTTCTATAATTTCAAATCTACCAGCAATTGGCGGCAAAGTCTCTAATCCTTCCTTAATAAGAGTTAAAGGTAATCCTAGTTCTAAGCAGTAAGCTACACTACTAAAAATATTTAGGCAGTTATAGTCACCTTTTAAGGGAACAGTCACTTCTAAATTTCCTTGTTTTGTTTCGATGATTAAAGAAGTATTCTGCCAAGTTTGTTTTAAAATTCTCCCATGGACATCAGCTTGGGAGGAAAAACCATAAGAAATAACCTTAGCTTGAGTATGTTTCTTAAATTCTTCAAAAAAAGGATTATCATAAGGTAAAATTGCGGTTGCTTGAGAAGATAAAATTTCAAAAAGACGCCTTTTACAATTTTTATAGTTTTCAAAATTGCCATGTAAAGCTACATGATAAGTAGGAGATAAACTAGTTAAAATGGCTGTTTTAAAATTAATTCCAAAAATTCGCCAATCTTTTAGGCCAGCGGAAGAAACTTCTAAAATACAAAAATTAGTTTGCTTTTGAACCATTTGTTTTAATAAACGAAATAAATGAAAAGGCTCCGGCGTAGTCACTGGAGTTGTACCTAAGGCAGGAGTTTCTAGTTTGGAATTATTATCAAGCCAGTAACCACTAGTGCCAATGAGTCCTACTGTTTTTCCTGACTTGATTAAAAGATGCCTTAAAAGGTAAGAAGTGGTTGTTTTCCCATTAGAGCCAGTAATACCAATTATTGTTAAATGTCTTTGGGGAAAACCATTTAAGGCAGCGGCCAACAAAGCTACTGCTTTTCTCAAGAAGCTTGATTGTTTAATTGTTTTTAACACAAATTTATTCTAGAAACTCTTTAATTTTAGACGCTTGAGGATGTTCTTTAATTTTTTCTAAAGTTTTAGCTTCAATTTGTCTAATTCTTTCCCTGGTTACGCCAAATTCTTGACCAACTTCTTCTAGAGTATGATTAATTCCATCCTCCAAACCAAATCTCATCTTAATAATATCCCTTTCCCGTTCAGTAAAGGAGGAATCATTAAGGATATCTCTAATCAAATCTCTTAGCATTTGTAAACTAGCATAATCATCCGGACCAGGAGTTTTTTTATCAGGCACAAAATCGCCTAATTCACTCCCTTCTTCGTCATCTTCGCCTCCTCCTACTGATTGATTTAAAGAATATGTGTCTCGGGAAATTTGCATTAAATAAAGAATCTCCTCAAGACTTTTGTTCATTTCTTTAGCAATTTCTTCTGGCAAGGGCTCTCGTCCTAGAACTTGTGCTAAAGATCTTTTAGCTTTGAGATATTTAGTAATAGTTTCTACCATATGAACTGGTATCCTAATTGTTCTGCCCTGATCAGCTAGAGCCCTGGTAATTGATTGTTTAATCCACCAAGTAGCATAAGTAGAAAACTTAAATCCTTTTTTATAATTAAATTTATCGACAGCTTTAGACAAACCAATATTTCCCTCTTGAATTAAATCTAAAAGACTCATATTACTGCTTCTGCCGATATATCTTTTAGCAATAGATACTACTAATCTAAGATTAGCTTCAATCATTTTACGTCGAGCTTGTTCATCCCCTTCTGCTACTTTTTTGGCTAAAGCTTTCTCTTCTTCCGGCGTAAGCAAAGGGATTTTCCCAATTTCTCTCAGGTAAGCTTGAACATTGTCACTCATTTCTTCGCCTTCTCTCATCTTTAAGCTTTCTTCTAGCTCCTTATTACTTATTTCCTTTTGGGGAAGTAATAGATCTCCACTTTCTACGATCTCAATATTAGCTTCAGCTAAAGCATCATAAATTTTATCTAATAGTTCTAAATCTTCTTCTACTTTAGGAAAATATTTTAAAATCTCATCTTGAGTAACAAATCCCCTACTTCGTCCCCTCTTAATTAATTCTTGCAAATTAAGAGTAGCTAATTTTTTAGCATTCTGTTGAGAAGTAATTTTCTTCTTGTTCTGAGGAGAATGTCTTTTTGTTTTTTTCTGAAGCTTTTTCTGGGTTTTCTTATTTTTATTCATTTTTGTTTTCGTATTTTTATTTTTCTTTTGAATATTTTTGGACATATGTTTAATTATCTAATAAATCTTTTTTAAGTTGATTAAACTCATTCATTAAGGGCGTAAGAACTGCTTGATTTTTATTTTTCTCTGCCTCGGCAATTTCTTTTTCTAATTGTTTTAGCTTTTCTTTTACTGATTCCATCCTTAAATTTTTTATTTGTTTTCTAAATTCTTCCTCTAGTGGGACTTGAAATTGTTCTAATAATTCTAACTCATAATCTCCTCTTAATGCTAATTCATTAATTTTATTAATTAGTTCCTCCTTTAGATTTAGTTTCTTTAAGCTCTGAGGATTTAAATCCTCTGCTGATTCAGCGGAAAGTATTGTTTCCACTACTTCTTGAAGAGGAGCTGGAAAATAGTTTTGCACTTTTCGAATGTTCTCTTTTAGCTTAAAATCTTTCAATAATAAAGCCAGAATTCTTTCTCCGATTAACTGAGCCCGAGGCAAATCTAAACCATAATGTTGAGGCAAAAATTGATAAGCTGGTTCATTCTCATCTCGATAGGCTATTTTATCTTTTGCTAATCTCTTTAACTCATCCTCCAAAGTTCTAGCTTCTATTTTAACTTCTTGCGAGAGTTTTTCTAGCCAAAATGCCTTATCGATGGGATTTACTAATTTTTTTATTTTAGGTAAGAAGTAAGAAACAATAATTTTTTTACCTTCTAAACTATTTAAATCCCCCATTTGTTTAGCTCGTTCAAAATAAAAATCCATAATAGGCAAAGCCTGAGCTAAAAGTTGTTCTAATGATGCTTGTGAAATTTGATTTTTTTGCTCTAAAAGATAATCTGCTAAATCCTTTCCACTCGGTAATTGTAAAACTTTTACTTGAAATTCCTGGGCTAAAGCCAATTCGATGCTTCTTTCAGCTGCTTTTTCGCCTGCTTCATCCATATCAAAACCTAAAATTAAGGTATTATTATAGCGTTTTAAAAGAGTTAAATGATAAGCTGTTAAACTAGTACCAGAAGTAGCTACAATATTTTTCAAGCCAGCTTGCCAACCCATTAAAAAATCCATTTGACCTTCTACTAATAAAGTACTACCTAAATTATGTAAAAAAGTCTTAGTTTTAGATAAGCCATATAAAATTTTACTTTTATCAAAGATGAGGGTTTGGGGACTGTTGACATATTTTCCTACTGCCTCTAGGTCTTTGATAGTTTTTAAAGGTGTACTGCCTTGAAAAATACGACCAGTAAAACCTACTATTTTAGAACTCAAATCTTCAATTGGAAACATAATTCTTGATCTAAACCTGTCGTAAAGATCTGTCTTCTGTATTTGGTATCCTGTCTCTGGTAGGTCTTTTTTTGAGATAGCTAAACCTGACTGCAGTATTTCCTCTGGTTTAAATCCTTCTTTAATCAGATAATTGGTTAAACTCCGCCAATCGTCAGGAGCAAAACCTAATTTAAATTCTTGGAGGGTAGTCTCGGTAAGACCTCTTTTGAAAAGATAATCCTTCACTTCTTGCTTTTGGGATAATTGTTCCTCAAAAAAGAAAGCAGCTGTTTCATTTAGATTAATTAATTTTTGTTTTTGAGAATTCAGAACTGGATTTTCTGCTAATAATTTAACACCGGCTTTATCTGCTAATATTTTTACTGCTTCTTTAAAGTCTACATTTTCTATTTTCATAACAAAACTAAAAATATCACCTCCTAAACCGCAACCAAAGCAATGCCAAATTTGTCTTGAGGGAGAAACAAAAAAAGAAGGAGTTTTTTCTTTATGAAAGGGGCATAAAGCTTTATAATTTACTCCTGCTTTTTGAAGTTTAACGTACTGACCAATTACCTCAACAATATCTAGTCTGTTTTTAATTTCTTCTAAGGAATCAGAGACCATAATTAATATTTAATTTGGTTTTTGCCACTTTTTTTAGCTTGGTACATTAATTTATCAGCTCGATTAATCAACGACTCTAGAGATTCAAATTTTTTAGGAAAGATTAAGCCAAAGCTAGCAGTAAGTTTAACTGACCCAAAAGAACTTTGAGCTAACTTAGTTTGAAGTTTTCGAGCAACTTTTAAAGCGTCTTCTTGAGAAACATTAGTTAAAAGGATTACAAATTCTTCTCCTCCCCAGCGACCAATTAAATCAGTAGTTCTTAATGATTGTTTTAACAAGTTAGCCACAGCTTTTAAAACCTGATCACCAGTTTGATGACCGTATTTATCATTAATTTTCTTGAAATTATCTAAATCAAGAAAAATTAGCGCTAAATTGGCTAATTCATTTTTCCTCCGACCTCGAGAAACTCTAAAGGCTGTTTTTAGGTAATTATTGGCTAATTGAGTGAAACCGCGACGATTATAAAGATTAGTAAGAGAATCAAGATATACTAATTTTTCTAATTTTGCTATTTTTTTCTTTAAAAGAGCAATTTGTTCTTGAGAAGTCATGAAACCAAGAAATTAATTATTTTAGGAATAAAGATAAAGCCAGCGATAATGAGAGAAGCTAAACAAAGAATTAAAACAGCGCCGGCAGCCAAATCTTTAATAACTTTAATTTGAGGAGAAATATTTGGTTGTAAATAATCACATAATTTTTCTAGCAAAGTATTAACTGTTTCTAAACTTAAAATAGTGCTAATTAATAGAATTAATATTGACCATTCTACTAGACTGATACCTAATAAAATCGCAGCTATCACTGCTACTAAGGCACAAACTAACATTAGACGAAAGTGTGGTTCCTGACTGCTTAATTTAAGACCATTTAAAGCATAGTGTAAACTTTCCCAAAAATTTTTGCAAGGAGCTTTCATGGCCTTTTAGTGAAAAATGTTTTTAATAATCTTCTTAATTTCGTCGTTTCGAGGAGGAGGTTTCTCTCTTCTTAACTGTTCCCCTCGTGATACTTTTTTGATTTCTTTGAAGCAGTCTTCGCAATACACTGGTCGTCTGGGATCCGGTCTAAAAGGGACGATGATTTTTTTACCGCAATTGGAACAAGTTGCCTCCCATCCCTCTTTGATACCGGCGGTTTGCGAAACCTGGTTGGTCTTTTCTTGCGGAGAAAAATCTAAAAATTCCCAATGTGTCAATTGTTTTTCTACTTCAGCACGAGGCGTAGCATAATGCTCTCTTGAATATTGAATAATCTCTTGAACAAAAGATTGAAGCGGTAAGGGACTAGGTGGAATATTCATACCGGAAAAACCCTTACTCAAATAGCCATCAATCATTAGTTTGATATAAAAATTATAATTAGGCAGATTAATAATATCTTCTTGAGTGAAATCAGGAAAAAAGTATTTTTCTAACAATTCTGCATCTTCTGGTCCGGTCCGGAAAGTAACTAGAGTTCCAATATTTCCAAAAATAGCATCTTTAACTGTATCATTAAGTTGATTAATATATTGATGAGCTAAAATTAAATCTAACCGATATTTTCTGGCTTCAGCAAAAATATTAGCAAAAGATTCGGTAGAAAAATTTTGAAATTCATCAATATACAGATAAAAATCTTGTCTTTCCTCTTCGGGAATATCAATTCTAGACATAGCTGCTAATTGGAGTTTAGTAATTAACAATGCTCCCAAAAGAGCAGAATTATCTTCTCCAATCAAGCCCTTTGAAACATTCACTAGAAGAATCTTTTTACTATCCATAATTTCCCTTAAGTCTATCTTAGAAGTTTTCTGGCCAATAATATTTCTCACTAAGGGATTAGCGATAAATTGACCCACTTTATTTTGAATAGGAGCGATCGCTTCAGTAGCAAAACGATCATGATAGCGGCTAAATTCTTTCTCCCAAAACGATTTTACTACCGGATCGGTTACTCTGCTAACTACTGCTTGTCTAAAATCGCTATCAGAAAGCATCCGATTCACTCCTAATAAAGTAGAACCAGGATATTCTAACAAAGCTAATAAAGTATTGTTTAAGATATATTCCATTCTAGCTGACCAGACATCAGGCCAAATTTTTTTAAATACTGCCATCAGCCCAGCTACTACTAAATGTCTTAACTCTAAAGGCACTTCTTCTATGACATTAAAAGCAATTGGCCATTCTAAATCACTAGGATTGAAATAAACTACATCTGGAATTCTAGCTTCTGGGATAAAATGAATGATTTTTTGGATTAATTCGCCGTGAGGATCAATAATACCAACTCCACGATTAGCCAAAATATCCTGAATAGCCATATTCTCAATCATGGTAGTTTTTCCTACGCCAGCCTTACCAATCACATACATATGCCGACGTCTGTCATCAGTTTTAATACCAAAACGCTCAAATTCGTTACGAAAGTTAGTAATGCCAATATAAGTAATTTCATCTGTCATAAAAATGTTTCAATTAACGAGGTAAATTTGGAGGTGGTTCGCTTTTGCGAGAGAGAGTTCTGACTAAAGCAGGTGCTTTTACTTTTACTACTGGGAAATGATAAATAGAAGCTAACTCTTCTGTATTTAAAATGATAGTAGTTTCTGCTTTCTGACGGTTTTTACATTTTTGATAAAAATTCACCTTTTTTAAAAAAGTACGCCTAGCTGGGAATAATTTAGTTTTTACTTCAGTAGTGGCCTCGTCATTTAGTTTAAAAGCATTTAAATTTTCCGTGTTAAATTGTTTAAAATAAGCAGGAAAAGTTAAGATATTAGCTTCATCATAAATCGTTCTGGGGCTTAAATAGACAAACCTGAGAGAGGTCTCAAAACCTAATTTAGAAATTTTATTTTCTATTTGCTCAATTTTGTCTTTATCACCACTCGAGAGATTAACTGACCCTGGAGCAGTTTCTTTTTTGCCACCAGGCCAAACCGGAGGAGTATAAATACCAGTAGCTAAGTTTCTGAAAAAAGCGGCAACCCAATCTTGCCAAGTAATCTTTTTCTCTTCTTTTTTACCCAGCATTTTATTAATTTCTTTTTGTCCTTCTTCTATCCACTTCTTTTCCTGATCGGAATCCAATGGTTTGATTAAGATTTGAAGTATTAGATATTCTCCAGCTGCTAATTGACTAGCTGCCTCAATCAGATTAGCAAGAGGATCAATTCTTTTTTCCTCTTTAGCCTCTTCAAAAAGAGGATAAGTTCTAATGGGATAATGATTAGCTTTGGTAAAAATTACTTCTGAGCCAAATAAATCATAATCTTTATTGGGTAAAAAAGGAGGCAAAGTAGAAAAATAATCATAGATTTCTTTAATGTCCACTTCTGGATACTGAGCATAAAGTTGAGATTCAAAAAGTTTACGGTAGGCGCGAGGTAATCTCACGCAAAAAAGAACCTCTCTTTTAAAGCCAACGATTTCAAAAGAAACACTGCCCTTTTTAAATGAATGAAGACCAGCAAAAACTTGCTCCATTGCTTTCGGAGTTTGAAGAATCTCACGATTAATTTTAATTTCTAAAACAACCCAATCAGTAATTTCTTTCTTTTTTTGTTCTTCTTTTTTTTGATAACTGCGATATAAATTAAGAAAAATAGGCCCTAAAATAAGAACAAGCAAAAGCCACCAAAATTCTCGTAGGAAATATCTTAAAAAAGTCTTAAGATAAGATAAAAATAGCTGGACGTAATGAAGAAGAAGCTGGGGCATTTAGCTTAAACCTCTAATATTTTTTCTTCTCTTGCTAAAGTATAATGCTTTTCATCTACTTTTTTAAAGAGTTTCTTGTTGTGGAGATTCAAAATAATAGTATTAGGTTTAGCAAAACGCCTTTTTTGAACTTCTTGAATAATTTCTTCTTGAGTCAAAGGTTTCTTAGCTTCCTTTAAAACTTCCTTAATGACGTCAGCTACTTTGCCTGGTTCATAGCCCCAATCTCGTAAAGCATAAATACCCCGACCAATTAATACAAAGCGTGGGTCTTTAATTAGCTCATTATGAACTGTTTGTACTTCTACTTTTTTTAACCAGGAGCGGGATAAAATCAAAGGAGACGCTACTTCTTTTTGCTCATTTAATGATTTAGCAATTTCTGTGAAATGCAATGGTTTCTTTTCGTGAGAAAGTAAAAGATAAGCTCTATCTCGAGCCCCAGCTGGTTCAATTTTAGACCAATTGCGAAGACCATATTCTCCAAAAGGATTAACACCAATAGTTTTCATTAATTTCAAATAAATTCTAATAGTATCTTCTGTTAAGTCAGAAGAAATATTCTGTTTAGCCCAACTTAGAATTTCTTGCGGGGTAGCTACTTGTTTTTGTTTTTTGAAAAATTCTTCTAACTTTTTAACTGTGGCCTGAATTTGATTTCGACTCAATTCTTTTAGATGCCAATAAGCAAATAAATTGTCATCTTCGTTTTCTAAGCAAAATTCTGGATTAAGCAGTAACAAAAATTTGAGAGTACTTAAGGTACTTTTTTCTAATTCTAACTTTTTTTGTAGTAACACCAGAAAATCGTTTTCTTCTTCTAGCCCTCCCAACTGTCTCAGAAGATTTTTAGCTTGACTCCAAAATGGAGTAACTGCTGACATTTGGGGCGAATTTTTAATAATCTTTAAAGAAGCTTCTACAATTTGTCTCACTCTCTCCCGAGTAATCTGATACGTTTTACCAATAGCTTCTAAAGTTTGGGGATGATTATCAATTAAACCATAGCGTCGCTTTAAGATTTCCTGATTTCTTTCTGGTAAATTTTTAAGTAAGGAAAGAGCCAAATCTTGGGGCTCTGGTAGATTCAATTTAGACATACTTGTATTAATATTAATAGCTATATTACCAATTTACTAATTAATTGTCAAATCCCAAAATCGCCAAGGCGGAAATAAATTT
>JAUPUN010000023.1 GCA_030917555.1 Patescibacteria group bacterium | reverse complement strand
GAATTTACCCTGGAAGCGCGCTGTTCGGCATTCAGCCGAAGGCGCGCGCTTAGTACTTTAAATCTTGTTATATTAGTATTAGTACCTAGTTTGAGAAGATCTCGGGCTGTGGCGCAGTGGTAGCGCGCACCTTTGGGGTGGGTGAGGCCGTGGGTTCAAGTCCCACCAGCCCGACTGAGTAAACCAACTACTTGGTTTACATGTGGGACTTGAAGACCGCAGCGATGTGCGACGAGCGATTAGCGAGGAGCACCGCGAGGGGCGGCCTGCGAAAATACGCCATCAGGCGGATTATTTGTAGGTAAGTCCCACCAGCCCGACTGAGTAAACCAACTACTTGGTTTACATGTGGGACTAATAAATTTTTTTATGATTACTTACGAAGATTTTAAAAAATTAGATTTAAGAGTAGCTAAAATTTTAGCAGCTGAAAAGATAGAAAATTCAGAGAAGCTTTTAAAGCTATTAGTAGATTTGGGCGGAGAAAAACGTCAAATTATAGCTGGCATTGGAAAATATTATCAACCAGACGAATTATTAAATAAGCAAATTATTATAGTAGCTAATTTGGAACCTAAGCAATTAATGGGAGAAGAAAGCCAAGGGATGCTTTTGGCTGCTGCTACTGAAGGAAAACTTTCCTTAATAGTGCCAGAAAAAGAGATAGAACCGGGTACGCTAGTAAAGTAAAATGAAAATATTATGACTGGTAATTTACTTTCTTTTTTAAGACTTAATCCGTATAATTGGCGTCTTTTTTTAGATAATCTTCAGTTGATAGATCTTTTTGATATTCTTTTAACTGCTGTTTTAATTTATTTAGCTCTGTGGTTTGTGAAGAGAACTCGTTCTTGGCCGGCCCTTTTTGGTATAATTTCTCTTTTAATTATTTATGCTTTAGCTTACTGGTTAAACCTGTCTTTAACCTATAGGATTCTTCAGACTTTGTTGGGACCATTTATTATTATTTTAGCCATTATTTTTCAGGACGAAATTAAAAGATTTTTTTATTTAGTCGGTTCTTTTGGTTTTAAAAAGCAAATTCGTTCTTTTTCTCCTCTTGTTATTAATGAGTTAATTGAAACGGTGTTTAAATTAGCTGACCAAAAAATCGGTGCCCTCATTATTATTCCTGGACAAGAAAGCTTAACTCCTTATTTAAATGGCGGCATTAATTTAAATGCTAATTTTTCCCAGCCTTTACTTTTATCTCTTTTTGATCCTCATTCTCCTGGTCACGATGGGGCTGTAATTTTTAATAATGATAAACTAGAAAAGTTTGCTGTTTATTTACCTCTTTCTAAAAATGACAGTCAGCTAAAAAATTTTGGCACTCGTCATCGAGCTGCTTTGGGATTAGCTGAAAAAGCTGATGCTTTAATTCTGGTGGTCTCAGAAGAAAAAGGCATTGTTTCTGTAGCTCAAAATGGCAAAATAAAATCGGTGGCTAATAAAGAAGAGTTGAAGGAAATTTTATCTACTTTTTTAGCTTCTCTTTCGAAGGAGAAAAAATCTTCAATTTCTTTTGGAAAGGTGCTTAAAGATAATGTTTTACCAGCAGTTTTCTCTATTTTTATTGCTTTTTCTATTTGGGCAGTAATCAGTTACCCTAATTTAGGGATTATTCAAAAAAATTTCATCACACCAGTTGAATTTTCAAATGTAAATAATACTTTAGCAGTAGATAATGTCAAGCCACTAGAGGTTATTGCTACCTTTTCTGGCAGAAGTCAGGATTTTAAATTGCTGAATTCTGCGGAACTAAAGGTGGTGGTTGATTTAAAGGATTTTCAGACTCCTGGTAAATATACGGTTAATTTAAGTAAAGACAATCTTCAGTATCCTTCTGCTTTAACTTTGATTAATTTGGAGCCAAATAAAATTCAATTCGCTTTAATCTCTCAGGAAAATTTAAAAGTGAATTTAACTACTACCACAAAATGACCAAAAGAAATAATCTCATTTGCTATTTAAACGGACATTACTTACCTTTAAAGCAAGCTGGCGTTAGCCCTTTGGATTTAGGGTTTCTGCGGGGTTACGCTTTATTAGAAGTAATGCGTACTTATCAAGGTCAAATTTTTTGTTTTTCTGATCATTATCAAAGATTGACTCAAGGAGCAAAAATACTTCATTTACGCTTACCTCTTACAGCTAATCAATTAGAGCAGGTGATTTATCGCCTAATTAATTTAAATAATTTAACCGAAGCTAAGATAAAAATAGTTTTAAGCGGAGGGATAGGAAAAGATGATTTAGTTTTAGGGCCAAAGCCTACTTTGTTTCTTGGAGTGGAATCTTTACATCTTTATCCTTCTAGTTGGTATCAAACTGGAGTAAAATTAGTAACTTTAAATTACGAGAGACCCAATCCTGATTTGAAATTAACTAATTACGTAGAGGCTATTCGCTATCACGACTGGATGGTTAATCAAAAAGCTGCTGAATTACTTTATGTCAATCGAGGTTTAGTTTTAGAATGTGCCACCAGTAATATTTTCTTTTTTAAGAATAATACTTTAATTACTCCCAGAGAAGGAGTTTTGGGAGGAGTTACCAGAAAAGTAGTAATTAAATTAGCTAAAAAAAGATTCCCAGTTTCCTTACGGACTGTTTCTTTAAAGGAATTATTGAAAGCTGACGAAGTGTTTATTACTTCTACCACTCGGGAAATATTGCCAGTAGTGCAAATCAATAAAGTAAAAATAAAAAACGGCCAAGTAGGAGAAAAGACCAGAATCTTAAGTAGTGATTTTCAAAATTTTCTTCAAAAGAATTATTTTACACAATAACGCCGTTACCTAGGCATTTTTCTCTTTGATAAAAAACACAAAATTGGCCAGGAGTAACTGCGAATTGGGGTTTAGCAAAAATAATTTTTATTTTTTTATTTCGCGGTGGGAATAAAGTGGCACTGCTTAATTTCTGACGATAACGGATGCTTGCCTGAACTTTTATTTTTTTCTGGGGGATCTTCTCGCTAATAAAATGATACGGCGTTAAAATAATTTCTTTTTTCAAGAGGTCTTTTTTCTTTTTAGTCACAATCAAAGTATTAGTTTTAAGATCTCTGGTTTGAACATAATAAGGTCCTTGTGGTAAGTTGATACCTTTTCTTTGGCCAATAGTATAAAGATATAAACCTTGGTGAAAGCCTAAGACTTTACCTTGCGTATCGATAATAGGACCAGGCTGGAGGCCTAATGATTCTTTTAAAAATAAAGGTAAGGATTGATTACTAACAAAACAAAAATTTTGACTTTCTTTTTTCTTTTCAAAATAGTGGAATCCTTTGTCTTTTACTAATTTATAAACTTCTTGTTTTTTAACAGTCCCTAGTGGCAAAATCAGATGAGCTAATTGGTTTTGAGTTAAGGAGCTCAAAAAATAACTTTGATCCTTCTTTTGATCTTTACCTTTTAATAGTTCGAAGACGCCTGTTTTTTTATTAAAACGTACTCGAGCATAGTGGCCAGAGGCTACATAAGGAATATGGCACTTTTGGGCTAATTGTAATAAATATTTAAATTTAAGAGCATGATTACAAATAAGACAGGGATTAGGGGTACGCCCATTTTTTAGTTCTTTGAGAAAATAATCAAGAACATATTTTTGAAATTCCGATTGTGCATCTACAATAAAATAGGGCACCTTCAATTTATGGCAGACTTCTTGAGCGATGGCTAAAGATTCTGGAGTGCAACAAATGTTATTCCGACACAAATTTTTGGGGTGACTCCAAACAGGTAGTTTTAAAGTTACTCCTAGCGGTTCAAATCCTTGTTGTTTTAATAAAATTAAAGCAGCAGTGGAATCTACTCCGCCAGAAAGACCTACGACAATTTTAGTAGCTGAATTTGGCATAATTTGAGTATAAGCAAAGATTTTTAAAAAAACAAATAATTTGTTATAATTCCAAAATATGAATAAAAAATCTCCTTTTAAACTTTTAGTTAAAGAAACATATTTCACAATGATTCGGAATTCCTGTGGTGCTGATCTTTGGAGACATAATTATGCTTTAGTGAAAGGGTCTAAATGTGATTTAGTACAAAATGGTAAGAAGTCCTGTGCTTTTTTTGTGAGTTCTATTTTAAAAATGTTCGATTTAATTTCTGGCTTGCATACTACTGTTTTAGGAGTAGAAAAAGATTTAAAACAAAATGGTTGGCAGGAAATTCCTATTTCTTCTAAAATACCCAAAGGGAGTATCTTAGTGTGGGAAAAGCAAAGAGGGCATTACCATATAGGATTTTATTTGGGAAAAGAAGAAGCTGTTAGTAATTCTCAAATGAAAAAATGTCCTCTTTTGCATGATTGGACTTTTCATAAGAAGAGGAAAATTATTAGAGCATATCAACACCATTTTTTGCAATAATAAAAAATGCTGCCTTCTCTCAGCCTTGCGGCTTCGAAAAGGCAGCAGTGGTGTTATTTGTCGGTCTTGCGACTTTCAAATAACACCAAGACCATTATAGCAGATCTAAAATTCTTGTCAAG
>JAUPUN010000022.1 GCA_030917555.1 Patescibacteria group bacterium | reverse complement strand
GTTATTTTTCACCCAACCATAAAGACCGTATTTTTCAGCTACTAAATTAGTCACATAACGGAAACCCACTCCCTGTACTTGACCATAAAAAGTAATTTTCTTCCTCATATACTTTAGAATTTAGAATTTATCTCAACCGTGCCTAATAATTATAACATCTCCATCTTGAACTTCATAATCTTTACCTTCTAATCTAAGCCAGCCTTTTTCGCGAGCTTCTGCCCAACCGCCAGCTTCTAACAGTTTTTGCCAATTAATCACTTCCGCTTTAATAAAATTCTTTTCAAAATCGCTATGAATAACTCCTCCAGCTTGAGGAGCTTTTAATCCCTTTTTTAAAGTCCAAGCCCGAGTTTCATCAGGACCGGTAGTAAAAAAAGTAATCAAATTTAATAACTGATAGCAAGCTTTAATTAAAGTATCTAATTCTGATTCTTTTGGTAAACCAACCTCTTCTCTTTCTTCTGGAGTAAAATCAACAGCTTCCAGTTCTGAAGCCACATCCATAATTAAATAAGGCCAATGATTATCCTCAAAAACTTTGAAAATAGATTCTTCAACTTCTTCTTTAGTACCGTTTAATAAATAAATTCTTGGTTTTAAAGTTAAAAACTGGTAATTACGTAAAATTTTTAATTCCTCGTCAGTCCAAGGTACTTCTAAAAGTAATTGTCCTTTCTGCAAAAAATCTTGAGCTTTAGTTAAAACATTCAATTCTTTAAGAATTTCCTTATCGCCACTTTTGGCATCTTTACTGACAGTTTGTAATCTTTTATCGACAGTCTCTAAATCTTTTAACATTAATTCTGTTTCTAAAGTTTCTTTTTCCAGAAGGGTGTCAATTCGATTTAAGGTATTAATAATATCTGGTTTTTTAAAACAACGTAAAACATAAACAATAGCATCTGTCTCTCTAATGTTGGCTAAAAATTGATTACCTAAACCCTCTCCTTGAGAAGCACCTTTAACTAGTCCTGCGATATCAACAAACTCAACTGTAGTATAAATTTTTCTTAAGGAATGCGAGAGTTCTGCTAATTTATCAACTCTCTCATCAGGTACTGCTACCACTCCTACATTGGGGTCAATAGTGCAAAAAGGATAATTTTCCCGGGAAACCTGTTTTTTAGTAATAGTTTCAAAAAGAGTTGACTTCCCTACATTAGGTAAACCCACAATACCAATAGATAAGCTCATAATTTATCTCTTATTATAGCCTAAAAAGCTAGAAAATCAAAGAAATAAAAACAGGGCCGATCCCGAAGGATCGGCCCTGCCCCACCGTTATTGATATTATAGTCTTTTTTTTAAAAAAAGCAAGTCTTTAGAGGGTTTTGAAGATTTTTTGGGCTAAACCTTTAATCGTGCCCGGACCTAAAGTAATAACCAGGTTGCGAGAAGTATCATCATTATTCCGATAACCATTTCCAGAGAGGTCGGTAGATAATTTTTTGTCCTTTTATTTTTTCCTCCTTTTCGTAATCATCAGTTATTATGGAAAGATTCTTACATTTTAATTTTTTACTCGCGTTTAATAGAGAATCTATTTCCCGTTTTTTTATTTTGAAATCTTCGGGGTTAACGCAAACCTGAATCAATTCTTTTATTTTGCCACCTTTTTTTATTACAAAATCTACTTCTTTCCCTTGATAATCCTGCCAGTAAAATATTTCCATTAACGGATCTTTTGTTTGTCTGTGTTTTAATTCCAAAAATACAGAATTTTCCAAAAGTTTTCCCAGATCTTGGCTGAATTTAAATCCATAGGCGGTTCTCAAACCATTATCTACTATATATACTTTTCTTGGAGTTTGAATTTGTTCTTTCAAAGAAAAAGAAAGTTTTTTAACTAAAAAGAAAAGACCTATTTCTTCTAAGTTAGAGACATAATTTATTAAAGTTCTCTTTCCTACGGGATAGGTTTGTTTTATCCATTTCCAAAAAGCATTAAGAGAAAAAGGTGAAGAAATAGTAGTGGCTAAATACTTTATCAATTCTCTCAGAACGGACTGATTTTTTATGGCAAATCTTTCCACCAAATCCTTGAAAAACATTGTTTCCAAATATTCTTTAAGAATACGAATTTTAGTATCTTTATTTTTTTCTAAAATCACTTCCGGAAAACCGCCCTCTTCCAAATATTGAGAAAGGATTTTTTTTATAGTAAATCTATTTTTAGAATAAAAAGTATCGGCTTCAATTGTAATTCCTCTCGCTCTAAGAATTTCTTTAAAGGAAAATGGCAGAAGTTCATAATTTATTGCCCGACCCCTTAATGAAGTAGCAATTTCTTTGCTTAAAAATTTTGATGAAGAACCAGTAAGAAAAATCCTGAAATTTTGACTGTCATAAATCCTTCTAATACTCTTTTCCCAATCCTTTACATTTTGAATTTCATCAAAAAAAGCAAAGTTTATTTTATTCTTTAAAGAAGGATAAAGTTCAAAATAGGCCTCAAGTAAATCTTCCATATCTTTAGAACTAAAAGGAAGTAGACGAGGGTCGTCAAAATTTACGTATAAAATTCTCTCTCTGGATACTTTTTGGCCTAATAATTTTTGAATTTGATAAAATAAAAGAAAGGTTTTGCCACTTCTTCGGGGACCTGAAACAGCTATAATCTTTCTTGAATCTAAGGGAAGTTTTGTCTCTCGAGGATAAATTAGGGGAAATTTAAACTCTTGAGATTCCTTTATTATTTGTTTTAATATTAATTTTTCCATCTGAAACTACTTTTATACCAATATGGTATCATTAATGATACCAGCTTGTCAAGCAAGTTAAAATTGAAAATATTAGTTAATGGCAACTAAAAAGAATGTTAAAACTCCTGATAAATTTTCTGGGCTAAACCTTTAATCGTGCCCGGACCTAAAGTAATCACCAAATCATTAGGTTTAACTATCTTTTTTAAAAATTTAGGCACCTCGTTTAATTCTTTCACATAATAAACTGGTTTTTGAAGATTAGCTTTTTTAATCCAATCATTTACTTTTTTGCCAGTAATTCCTTTGATTGATTTTTCAAAAGCAGGACAAATATCCAAAGAAATAATAACATCAGCACTGCCAAAGGCCTGACCAACTTTCTCACCAAGCATTTTCATTCTGGTATAACGATGTGGTTCGTAGATAGCAATAATCCTGCGACCAAAAACTTTTAAACTATTCAAAGTAGTTTTTACTTCAGTGGGATGGTCAGCATGGTCATCAATCACTAAAATTTTCTTCTTTTCTCCAATAATCTCAGTGCGCCTTTTGGGCAAAGTAAACTTTCTCAAAACTTTGAGGCTTTGAGAAAAATTGACACCTATTTGTTTGGCTGCGAGTATGGCTCCCAAAGAATTTAATAAATTTTTTTCACTTATAAATGGCGCCTCTAACTGACCGATAAATTTTTGATGATAATATAAATCAGCTTTCAGGCGTAAGGAGGAGAAAGATAAATTTCGAGCCATTAAATCAGCTGGATTATCAATGCCATAGGTTAAAAACCTCTGTTTTTTGAGGCTTCTCATTACTTCCATCAAATTATTATCATCAGCACATACTATAGTAGTTTTTCTTTTTCCTTGACCTTGGAGAAATTTTTTAAAAGCTCTTTTTAATTCCTTAAAATTATAGTGATAATTAGAAAGATGATCTCTATCAATATTTGTGACCAGAGCAATCCAAGGATCAATTAATAAAAATGATTTATCGCTTTCATCAGTTTCTAGTACTACCCAACTTTTAGGAGTAATTTTGGTCTTTTTTAAAGAAGCATTTTCTCCACCTAAATAAACATAAACAGGAATCTTAGCTTCTTGTAATAAAAAACCAACCAATGAAGTAGTAGTAGTTTTACCATGAGTGCCAGCTATTGCAATAGTTTTAAAAGAAGAAAGCAGTTGGGAAAGAAAAGCAAAACGAGGCAAGGTTTTTATTTTCTTTTTCTGAGCCCAAACAAATTCTGGATTATCATTTTTTACGGCAGAGGAATACACCACCAAATCTGGTTTAATTGAAGAAATATTTTTTTCTGAATGACCAAGAAAAACTTTTATTCCTCTTTTCTTTAATTTTTTAACAGTCTCTGAATTTTTAAGATCAGAGCCAGAAACCGCGTAACCCAAATCTTGTGCTAACAAAGCTAAACTACTCATGCCAGCCCCGCCAATCCCAATTAAAAAAACTTTTTTGGTTAAAGCCATTATTTTAATTTTGGAGTAAAGTTCTTCATTCGTATCTGAGAGCGTCAATAGGATTTAAATTAGCTGCTTTTTGGGCAGGATAATAACCAAAAATCATGCCGATAGCAGTAGAAACGCCGCAAGCTAAGAGAACTGAAGAAAAAGATACAGCTGTCACAATACCAATTAATTTGGAAATTATTAAAGACAAAAGCCAGCCGCAAATAATACCAATAATACCACCTACTACTGTTAAAATAATCGACTCACTTAAAAACTGAAGAGTGATATCTCTTTTTTTGGCTCCTACTGCTTTTCGCAAACCAATTTCATGAGTACGTTCTGTTACAGTAGTTAGCATCATATTCATAATACCAATACCACCTACCAAAAGAGAAATTCCAGCAATAGATGCTAAGAAAAATGTAAAAGTATTAATAATTTGATTGAGACTACTTAAAATATCGGCTTGAGAGGTCACTGTAAAATCCAAAGATTGATAATCAACATTATGTTTCCGAGCCAAACTATCGGTAACCAACTCTTGAATTTGACTAATTAATTTACTATTTTCCACGCTGACTAAAATATCAGTCAGGTAATCGGTACCAGTTACTATTTTTTGCATAGTTAAAACCGGCACAAAAACATTGTAATCAGGACTCACTAAAGGAAATCCGCCCTTTTCTTCCAAAACACCAATTACTTTGAAATTAATTTTATTAATTCTAATAGTCTTACCGAGAGGGTCATTATCTCCGAATAAATCTTCAGCTGCAGTAGCTCCTAAAACTGCTACTCTCGCCATACTCTTATTCTGATTTTCAGTAAAAAAAGCGCCGCTCTTAACATTGGCATTTCGCACTGATAAATAATCAGGAGAAGTTCCTACTACTAAAGTATTAGTATTCAAACCAACTGAAGAAATAACTTGATAACGCCTTTGCACTTCTGGTACTACTGCTTGAACGCCGCTAATATCCTCTATAGCTGTTACATCTTCATTTTTTAAAGACTGGAAAGTTCCTCTTCCGGCAGAAACAATACCTGTTCTCACCGCGCCAGGGGTAATGGTTAAAAGATTAGAACCTAAACCCTCAATAACACTAGTAATCATATCTTGAGTTCCTTGTCCAATAGAAATCATAGCAATTACCGACGCAATTCCAATGACAATACCTAAAATAGTTAAACCGGATCGAGTTTTATTAGAAAGAAGAGCTTGGCTACTTTCTTGAATTAAATCTGAAAAAAGCATATTATTCCAAAATTTCTTTTAAAATTTGAGATTCCGAGGTTTTGGTATCCTCAATAATTTCACCGTCTTTTAAAGCAATAATCCGCTGAGTTTTACTGGCAATATATTTATCATGAGTGATTAAAACCATGGTATGCCCTTCTCGATTTAATCTTTGAAAGGTTTCGAGTACTGCTTCCCCCGTTTTACTATCTAAATTGCCAGTTGGTTCATCAGCTAAAATGATATCGGGATTATTAATCAAAGCTCTAGCGATAGCTACTCTTTGCATCATACCACCTGAAAGCTGATTAGGATAATAGTTCCAAAATTCTTGAGGTAAGGCCGCACTTGTTAAAGCCGCTTCTGCCCGAGGAATTCTTTCTTCCCGCGCTACGCCCGCATAAATTAGAGGTAAAGCTACATTATGCAAAACTGTCATACGTGGTAATAAATTAAAAGATTGGAAAACAAAACCAATTTTATCTCTTCTAAATTCAGCTAATTCATCTTCATTTAATTCCGAGACTTTCTTATCTTCAAAAAGATATTCACCACTAGTGGGAGTATCTAAGCAACCTAAAATATGCATTAGAGTAGATTTACCAGACCCAGAAGGTCCGATAATAGCTAAAAATTCTCCCTTGTCTATCTTAAAAGATACCCCTTTTAAGGCAATATTCTCGATTTCTCCTACCCGATAAATTTTAGTAATATTATGACATTCAATCATAAAACTTTTCCTTTTAATTAACGAGGAAAACCACCCCCCATCGTAGGCATGGAATTCCTCATCATATTACTCATATTATTGTTAAAAAGACCGGTTCTAGTAGTAATATTAGTAATGGAATTAGGGGTAACGGTTCTAATAACTACATAATCTCCCTCTTTTAAACCGCTTACTATTTCAGTATTATTATCATCAGCTAAACCAATCTGAACAGGCTGACGAGAAGGAGCTTTTGTTAAAGTTATTGGACTTTTAAGATTAGATAAATTAGCTACTTCTTGAGAAGCTACAAGTTCCACATAAGAAGAGCCATTTTGACTCTTTAAAGCTGAATTAGGCACCAGGAGAACATCTTGTTTAGAAGCCACCATAATCTCTGCATCTACTGTCATACCTGGTTTTAACCTATTATCAGTGGTATCCAATGATAGCTTTACTGTATAAGATACTACTCCTTGTGATTCTACTCCTACCGGATCTATCTCTATTACTTTGCCAGAAACAGTCAAATCGGGTAAGGCATCAAAAGTTAAAGTAGCAGTATCACCAATTTGCACTTTAGCTAAATCAATTTCATTTAAAGTAATCTCTGCTATTTTTTCATCTGTAACTAATACCCCAATTGTAGTACCAGAAGAAATATCATCACCAACACTAACCTTGATTTGAGATAACTCACCGTCAAAAGGAGCATAAAGATAATAATCTTTTAATTTATCCTTAGCTTGAACTAAAGCATTCTGTTGTTGCTCTACTGCAATTTGAGCTGAGCGTAAACTATAAGGAGAATTGTTTTGATTATCTTTAAAATTTTTAATTGTTTTTTGATTAGCGAGAAGAGTAGTTAAAAGAGAATCAATATTAGAAACATAAGCAGCTACTGTAGTTTTGTCAGTGCTAATATTCCGAGGGCTAATCACCGGTGTCAGATTATAATCACTTAAAATACTTTCATAACGAACCAATAACTGATAACCTAAATGAGTTGTATCTTTTACTAGAGTAGTAGTCGTAATAATCTGGTCTAAAACAGTTTGAATATCATTTAATGAAGAATTCTGATTTAATTTAGAAAGAGCAGCTGCATTTTCATTCTGTTGCTGCTTTAGTAAATTGAAATCGCTATTTATTACTGTAGCATAATCAGCATCCGCTCGAGCATAAAAAGTCACAATATGGGAATAATATTCTAATAAATTTTTAGCATCTACTTTGTAATCAGAAATATCAGTAAAGAAAATATCGTTAAAACTACTTATAATATTTTTAGTCAAAGTCACGGCGCTAGTCATATTAGCTAAAGCCTGACTTTTTAAACTATTTTCATCAATCTGAGTAGAATTTTGAGCTTGAGTTAAAGCCAATTGGGCGTTTTCTAAATTTAATTGGGCAGTTTTGACTGCTCTTTCGGCGTCAGTGGTATCTAATTTAGCTAATAAAGTTCCAGCAGTTACCTTTTGTCCGTTATGAACACCTAAATAAGTGAGAGTCCCGGATGCTTTAAATTTTAAATCAACCTGATTCACGGCTGTCACCTTACCACTACCAGACACAGTTACTGTGATATTTCCTTTAGTGACGCGGCCAATTAAATACTTAGTTTGATTATTTTTATTTTTCCAAACTCGGGAAACAATAAAACCAGTTACTACTAACGCTACAATTAAAATAGCAACCGCTATTTTTTTTGTTTTTATATTTTGAAAAGATATTTTTCTCATAATATTTTTGTCTTTAGTTATCTTTTATTTCTCTCTTTTAAAAACCAATTGGTTTTCTGGGAGGTAATATTAATTTTTGTTCTTCTTTCCGACCTATTATTAAAACAGAATCACCTTCTTTTAATTAGGGCAATAGATAAGTAGCTTCTCTTTTTGGTTCTCCATAATATTATACAATCACAGTTATGGTTTTATTTCAAATTTACGCGCTTTACGGCTAGCTTTAATAGCAAAACGATGAGCTTCTTCTCGTACTTTTAAAAGGATTGGTTTAATAGTTTCAGCTAATTCTTGAAAAGATTTCTTAGTCTTTTTGGGAAACACTAATTTATCCCCTCCATATTTAGAAATACCAACCAAAGGAATTTTGATATTATGTTGACTAAAAACTTTGGTCAAGTAGTCAATCTGCGGTCTCCCGCCGTCAACGAAAATTAAATCAGGATAATGCCATTCAAAATGTCTTAATCTCCTTAAAATTACTTCTTCCAAAGCCTTAAAATCGTCATGAGGAGGAGCATTTTTTACTTTAAAAAGACGATAATCTTGTTTTTTAGGTTGGCCATTTTGAAAAACTACTAAAGAACCATAGGTTTCCTTCCCAGCCAAATGAGAAATATCATAGCCTTCAATCCTATTAAATTGAGGCGTAAGGTAATAATCTTCCTGAGAAATCAAAGCTACATCTGCTAAATGCTTTAAAGCTTCTGCTTGAGTAGGATTCTCTTTTTCTAAACGTTTTAAAAGAGTCTTTTTTCGACCCTTTAATAAAAGAATAATATTCTCGATATTTTTTTGATAATCTTCTTTAGAAATAGCACCAAAACACGCTCCCGGGCATAAACCTATTTGATAATCAAAACAGGGTTTACCTGAATTTATTTGGCAAGTGCTATAAGGGAAAATCCGTCTAATAATTTTTAAAGCAGTTTCAGTAGTAGTAAGACTTTTATAAGACCCAAAGATCTCAGCTTTACTGGCTGGAAATTTTTTTAATTCCCTTCCCCTCACAATCATAGGTTTAGTAAAATCTTGTTTAGGAATCACGATATAAACAAAAGAACGATTATCCCTCTCGCGAATATTATATTTAGGCCAATATTTTTTAATTAGATTAGCCTCAAGAATAATAGCTTCTAACAAATTATCGGTTTTTTGATATTTAATTTTCGAAGCTAAGCTTACCATCTCTTGCAAACGAGGCTCCAAATTTTTATCAAAATAATTTTTAACACGCCTTCGTAAATTCACAGCTCTTCCTACATATAAAACTTTTCCTTTTTTATCTACAAAAAGATAGACACCGGAAGAAGTAGGAAATTGTTTGATTGTATCTTTAAGAAACATAAGGAAATTAAAAAAATTCAAAAGGTAATTGGTAATTGTATCTTGATAAGTGGAATTTAAAATTATTACAAGTAATGTTTCAAATATTCTCCAGTCCAAGATCCTTTAACTCGCGCTACTTCCTCAGGAGTACCGGTAGCTACCACCCTCCCTCCTTTTTCTCCTCCTTCCGGGCCCAAATCAATCAGATAATCAGCTGATTTAACCACGTGCATATTATGTTCGATTAGAACTACTGAGTTGCCTTTTTCAATCAATTTATTGAGAACCTGAAGCAATAATTCCACATCGTAATAATGAAGACCAACCGTTGGTTCATCTAATAAATAGAGTACTCTTTTGCCTAAGGGATGGGTTAATTCCCGAGCTAATTTAATTCTTTGCGCTTCACCTCCAGAAAGAGTAGTAGCACTCTGGCCCAATTGAAGATAGCCTAAACCCACTTCTTCTAAAACCTTTAATTTATCGGTAATAGTATAAATACCTTCAAAAAATTTCAGGGCCTCGCTTATTGTTAAATTTAAAACATCACTGATATTTTTATTTTGGTACTTTACTTCTAAGGTTTCCCTATTAAATCTTTTACCATGACATACTTCGCATTCTACTAATACTGGCGCTAAGAAATGCATCTCAATTAGTTTATAACCAGCTCCCTCACAAGCTTCGC
>JAUPUN010000021.1 GCA_030917555.1 Patescibacteria group bacterium | reverse complement strand
GCGATTGTTATGTCGGTTCTTCAAAACTTAAATAATTTTTGGCTTTTTCTGGTTCTTGCATAATGGCTAAAGTCACCTGTTCTAAATGAATGCCGCGGGAACCTTTGACTAAAAACAAATCCCCTGCTTGAATTAATTCTTGAGCTTTTTTAGCAGCATCTTTACTGTTATTAAACCAATAAATATTTTCTTGTGAAAAACCTAATTTTAAACATTCCTCATAAGTAATTTTCATTTTTTCGCCCACTAAAATTAAAATCTCAGCTTCTTTGATAAGATAACTGGCTATTTCTCGATGAGCTTCTTCGCTATATTTACCAAGCTCCCTCATCTCACCTAAAGCTAAAATCCTTCTTTTAACTGGATAAAGATTTTCTTGTTTTAAAGAATTAACCACTTCACTAAAAATCTTTAGAGCCATTTTTAAAGCAGTGGGATTAGAATTATAGCTATCATCTAAAAGCCAAGTATTTTTCTTGCCTTTCAAAAAGGTAGTTCTGGCTTTTAAAATTGTATAATCTTCTAAACTTTGAGCAATTTCAATTAAATTTAAACCTAAAGCTAAACCCACTGCCGCGCCAGCAGCTAAAGCATAAGCTTGAGCTTCGCCAAACACTCCTTTAAATTTTACAGGCACATAGCTGCCTTGATATTCTAGCCGAAAACTCATACCTGTTTCTCGTAAATCTTGAGAAACTACCAAAGAATAATCAGAAATTTTGACCTCAGCTTTCTCACTAAAACCATAAGTAAGAAGCTGGGACTTAATTTTATCCTTTATTTCTAAGCTTAAATCATTGTCACTGTTTAAAATGGCAGTTCCATCTTTTGGTAACTTTAAAACTAATTTTTGAATCTCTTGGTGTAAAGCTTGAGCATTAGGATAAAACTCAGCATGCACTGGCAAATCGCTAATCCAAGAGATAACTCCAATCTTAGGCCGACATAAATTAGTTAAATAATCAATCAACCCTGGCTGATCCTCGGACATTTCTAAAATTAAAATTTCAGGATAATCTTTCTGCTTGATAATTAATAAGCCAAAAGTTTTGAAGATATTAGCTAACCAGAGAAAAATATTAGTTTTAGCATCATATCCTTGAATAATAGTTAGAGGAACCCCAATTTCCGTATTTAAATTAGAAAAAGAACGTTTTACTCGAAAATTATTTTTTAAAGCATAGTAAATTGCTTCTTTAGTAGAAGATTTACCGGTAGAACCACTAACAGCAATAATTAGCGGATGATAGCGCCACAAAGTTAGCTTAGCTAAGACCCATAAAAGATACTGAATGATTTTTCTCTTCATAAATTATGGTTCATCAGGCGGAAGATTGTAATAATTAATTAAAAATTGTTCCAATTGCTTAAAAGCTAAAGTTACAGTATGGCTAGCTGACTCCGAATTATCTTTTGGCCTATCCATCTTCACTAAAATTAAGAAACGAGGGTCTGAAGCTGGGAAATAACCCACATAACTGTGAATCATATCCTCAGAATAACCTTTGCCATTAGTTAAAGGAATATAAGCAGTACCAGTTTTACCAGCCGTAGTATAACCTTTAATTTTGGCATTGCTACTATAACCATTTTCTACTACGCTCACTAACATATTAGAAAGAGTTTCAGCTGTTTTTTCAGAAATTACTCTTTCTGGCTCAGCAGCTGTTACTGGCTGAATCGCACCACTACTATCCCTCAACTCTTGAACTAAATATGGCGTTACCATGGCTCCTTTATTAGAAATAGCAGAATAAGCTTTAAGTAGCTCTAAAGGTGTGACTGCAATACCCATGCCATAAGAAGCAGTGGCTAAATAAGTTGGATTGGCTTTAGGATATTCCAAATTTGATAAATCACCAGTAATTTCGTGAGGCAAATCAATACCGGTAAGCTTATCTAAACCGAAAGCTTTAAAATATTTTCTTAAATTTTCAACGCCTAATTTTTGTCCTACAAAAATAGCGCCAGTATTAATAGAGCGCTCCAAAACCTTAGTCATCGTTACATTTTTGCCATATACTGCGTTTTGAAAATTAACGATATGATAACCACCAATATCAACATACCCTTTATCATCATAAGTAGAAGTTGGGGTAACCAAACCTAAATCTAATGCAGCGGCCATAGTTAAAGATTTTATGATAGAACCTGGCTCATATCTTTCTTCAGCGGCATAATTTCTAAAAATAGAATAATCTGTTACTTTATTGTATTCATTAGGATTAAAAGAAGGATAATTAGCTAAAGCCAAAACTTTACCAGTTTTAGCTTCCATCACAATAATAGTGCCCTTGGTAGCATTTCTTTTTTCAATTAAATCCTTTAATGCCTCTTCAGCTGAAAACTGGATATTTTCATCCAGAGTAATCACTAAATCTACCCCTTCTTGAACTTGTTGCTCTTGAGATAAAGCTGAACGAACCAGTCTACCAAAAGCATCTTTAATACCATTAAAAATACCGGACTGACCGGAAAGAACTTCATCGTAATACAATTCTAAACCATATCTACCCCTTAATTGTCCTTTTTCATCAGGTGAGACAAACCCCACCACCTGACTCGCAAAATCCCCTAAAGGATAATAACGATAATCTTCTGTAGCAAAATAAATTCCTGGTAATTTTGCTTCTTTCACCTGAGTCACTAAAACTTCATCGGAAATTTTTTTCTGAATTATTTCGTAAGGATCATCAGGTTTATTTAAATGAGAAAAAATTTCTGAAACTGGTAAGGAAATGAATTTAGCTAATTCCTCGCTTACTTTTTGCGGTTCGCTAATCTCCTTAGGTACCGCATATAAGGTATAATATTTTTTATTGAGAGCTAAAGCATAGAGATTACCATTTTTATCTCGGCAATAAATTTTACCCCTAACTGGCTGAACAATAGCAGTAGTTTCATGGGTAGCCTCAGCTTCTTTAATAAAATCTTGGTGTTTTTGTATTTGTAAAGAAAAAAGACGGCTGACTAAAACAATAAAAAAAATGACAAAAAGGAAACGCACCAAATTGATTCTCAACGCGTAATTAACAGAACCCCTTTGATGCAACATTGATCTCCTTCTTGCCATAAATTAAGCTGACGTTTATTTCAAATTATGATTTTCCAGTTGAGCTAAATTACCTTTATTTAAATTCAGATAAGTTAAATTAGATACTTTAACAAAACCATTCTCTTGGGCCCATTCCAAAATTTTCTCATCTGAAACTAAAGCTGATACCTCCTCTTGTAATTCAGCAATGCTTTCTTCCTTGCCTTGAATTTGTTTTTTTAAGGTAGAAATTTGATAATCTAAAGAAATATTAGAGCTAAAAATAATTAGCCAAAAAACCACTAAACACCCAGCCAAAATACCGGCTAAAACCACGGATTTGACCCGCCCCAAAGCCTCGTGTATTTCTCTAGCATAACAGCGAACATAATTTCTCTCTTTTCGAGAGTAACTTCTTGAGTAGCTTCTTGAAGAATTTAAAACTATAGTTCTGGTTTTAGGAGAATAATCGTGGATGATAGTCATAATAATTATTAATTTTTTAGGGCAGCGCGTAATTTAGCTGAATGAGCATGACTATTTTGTTTAATTTCTTCAGCTAACGGCACTACCGGTTTTTTAGTTAAAATTTTAAGAATCTGTTGCTGCTGATATTTTTTAAAAATATTTTTGACAATTCTATCTTCTAAAGAATGAAAAGAAATTACTACTATTCTCCCTGCTGGCGCTAAAACTTTAATCCCAGACTCTAATCCCCCCTCTAGATTGTCTAACTCATGATTGACAGCTATCCTTAAAGCCTGAAATGTTCGAGCTGCAAAATGCAACCGATGGTGTTCATAATTAGCAGGTAAAACTGATTTTAAAATGCTAACCAATTGGGAAGTGCTCACTATTCTTTCCCTCCTCCTAGCTTCTAAAATTGCTTCAACAATCCTTTTACTATATCTTTCTTCGCCATATTCTCTGATGATTCTTTCTAACTCCTCGCGAGGCCAAAAATTGATTATTTCAGCTGCCGTCAAATCACTTCTTGGATTAAATCTCATATCTAGCGGCTCATCTTTTAAATAAGAGAATCCCCTTCTTGATTCTTCTAATTGCCAAGTGCACAAACCTAAATCAAAGAGGACACCATTTATTTTTTCGAAATGAAAGCGCTGACAAAGTTCCTCAATCTTAACATAAGAATCATTAACCAAAATTAATCTTTCTAAATTTTGTTTTTTCAGCTGCTGGTACAGTTCTGGATCAGCCTCAATACCTAAAACCTTACCTTCAGGTCCATTTCTTTGTAAAATTTCCTTAGTATGTCCCCCTTCTCCAACAGTAGCATCAATAAAATTTTCATTCGACTGAGGAGCTAAGTAGTGAATTACTTCTTGTAAAAGAACTGGAATATGCATGATAATAAAGTCAAAATTCAAAAGTCAAAATTCAAATATCTAAATTCCTAAATCTCCCAATCTTTCTGAAATATCACCTGACTCTTTTTCTGTTCTTTGCTTATAAATTTCCCAATTATTTTCATCCCAAAGTTCTAAACGATTATAAACCCCGGCCAACACAATCTTTTTACTTAAACTAGCATATTTTCTTAAATACTCGGGAATTAGAATTCTACCTTGACTATCTAATTCTACTTCCATTGCACCAGCCAACATAAATCTTGAAAAAGCCCTGGAATTAGCTTGACTTAAAGGCAAACTTTTAATTTTCTCTGCCAGTTGCTGCCAATCTTTAGCAGCAAACAGAAAAAGACAATTGTCTAAACCACGAGTTAAAACCCCACCCTCAATTAATTCTTTTCTTAATTTGACAGGAATCGCTATTCTACCTTTGTTATCTAGAGTAAAATGATATTCTCCAATAAACATACCTATTTAATTTAAAAGTCAAAAGTGATAAACAGTTTGTCATTTTGCTGGGAAAAATTGCGGACTGAAATTTTGTGTCTAAATTTACTACACTCTAGTTTTCAAATTCAGATCGAATCATTTATCCACAATTTCTTTAGTTATCCCCACACTTATCCACCTCACTCCACTTTCTTCCATTTTATACCCCTGTGCTTCCCACTGTCAAGAATAATAAAAAACAGCCCAGTTTTGTACTGAGCTGTTTTTGCTTGCATTTAAGCGCGTTTCTCTTGTTCTTTTTACTTTGATTTCCCTATCCCCAACTTATCCACAAAATCTAGTTAAGAAATCATAAGAAACAATTTAAGGGGTGGCGCATGACTCGCACCCGCGACCTCGTCGACTTATCCAGTCAAATTTCTTATCGGGTATTTATATGACTCCGCTCTAACTTATTTTTTATCAGACCATTCTTAAAAGTCAGATTCTGGTGGGTGTATCTGGATTCGAACCAGAGACCTTTTCGATGTGAACGAAACGCTCTACCACTGAGCTATACACCCATAAAATTTGGCGGAGTAAAACGACGTGCTCTAACCGTTGAACTATCTGCCCTACCTTAACCAAAATTATAGCAAGATTTTATAAAAAAAGAAACTCTATTGAAATAGAGCTTCTTTTTAAATTTTCGCAAGATAAAATTTTTCTAAGAAATTATTACTTAATCTCTACAGTTGCTCCAGCTTCTTCCAACTGTTTCTTAATTTCCTCTGCCTGAGCTACCGGAATATTTTCCTTGATTGGCTTTGGAGCACCATCAACTAAGTCTTTAGCTTCTTTTAAGCCTAAACCAGTTAATTCTTTCACTACCTTAATTACTTGAACTTTAGCTTGACCTCCGTCTTTCAAAATAACTGAAACACTGTCAGCTTTTTGCTCTCCTCCTTCATTAGCTCCACCAGCACTCACTGGACCAGCAACTACTTGAGGAGTAGCCGAAACGCCAAACTTCTCTTCTAAAATTTTAACTAAATCAGCTAATTCTAAAACTGTTAGTTTTTCGATTTTTTCTACCAGATCCTTAAATTTTTCTGGAATAACTACTTCTTTTTTTTCTTCTTTGTCTTCTGCCATAGTTTTAATAGTTAATAATTAATGCTCTTACTTTTGAATGGCTGATAAAGCTGTCACTAATTTAATGGTATTAGCCTTCAAAAGATACTCAAAATTTCTAATTGGAGAGGCTAAGGAAGACACTAATCGACCCAAAAGTACTTCCCGAGAAGGAATTTTAGCTAACTGGATTACTTCTTCGCCAGTTAATAATTTTCCTTCTACTACCCCACCTAAAATTTTGCATTTGTCATTAGTTTTAGAAAACTGCCAAATAATTTTAGCTGCCGCTAAAATATCTCCTTGAGCGAATTCTAAAAGAACTGAATCGGTAAACTTATCTTTTAAGTTAACTTCTTGACCAACCTGCCTGAACGAGAAATCAATCAGTGTCTTTTTCGCCACTTTTGCTTTAGCATTAACTTCTCTTAAATTTTTTCTCAAATCATTTAATTGAGAAACTGTTAAACCAGCTAAAGAAGTAAAATATACTGCCTGAGCTTGTTTCATTAAATCTGTTAGCTCAGTGATAACTTGTTGTTTTTTAGTTTTAGTAATCATAAATGTTTATTAAAAAATCCGTGGTTTCCCACAGACAAAAACAATAATTTACATTCCTCGTTAGGATTTACATGCCCACCTAAATTTTACTTCGTAAAATTCTGGCGGGTAAACCTAAGGTCTTGGGAAACTAAAACTAGTATATCAAACTTCCAAAAGAAAAGCAAGAGCCGGAGAGAGGATTCGAACCTCCGACCTAACGCTTACGAAGCGCTCGCTCTACCAACTGAGCTACTCCGGCTTAAGAACTTATTCTGAGCGAGATACCGGAATCGAACCGGCGCCTTCACCTTGGGAAGGTGACGTACTGCCCCTATACTAATCTCGCTTAAAAATAAATAATTAAGGTTTAAAAAAAGCTTTTAAATTATACCAAAAATTCTGAATTCGGACAATTAGATGAGATACTTGATGATGAGTAGTGGTAGCGATCGTAGTGGTTGTTTCGTTTTCTGTAGTCGGTAAAACTAAGACTACTTTCTCCCCCACCTTTTGTAACCCTAACATAGTTCTAGCTTCTTCTTCTAAAAGTTCTTCCTGACTACCTGTTTCTTTTAATCTTTCTAATCTTTGTTCTTCTTCTGATAAATTTTGATTCTTAAGTTCTAATTGCTGTACTTCCTGTTTTAATAAACGATAGCGTTGCCAATCGTTTTTAACTCTCAGGCCAAATACTACGATTAAAACTATAATTAAGGTAATCGTAATAAATTGTTTCATAATTTATTCTTCTTTAGTAAATAATTTTACAAAAACCTCTGCTGGGATTTCTAAATCAGCTTGGGCTAAGAGTTTTTTCTTACCAATTTTTTGTTTTTTCCAAAGTTTCATCTTTCTACTGCGGTCACCACCATATAAATAGCCTGTTACATCTTTTTTTAAGGCCGGCAAAGTTTCTCGAGCAATAATTCTTCCAAAAGCCATTACCTGAATAGGTACGGCATAATTTTGACGAGGTAATAAGTTTTTTAAACTAAGTGCTAGATTTTTAGCTTCAGCCATTACTTTATCTTTGAGAACTAATCTTGATAAGCTCTCAAATTTTTTACCAGCTAAAACTACTTCTAATTTTTCTAATTCTACCTC
>JAUPUN010000020.1 GCA_030917555.1 Patescibacteria group bacterium | reverse complement strand
TTTCCTTCTTTAAAAATAAACAAGATAACAGTTTCTGAATACTTAATTTGAATGAAATTTTTATAAGCTTGGATTGCTTGTTCCAAATCAGAAAATAACAACTTTTTATTGACTAAGATCTCCCCGGTGTTTGTTACTTCTATATTTATTTTTTTGTTACTCATTTTTATTCCTCCTGGCACTGTGTGCCGAATAAAACATCACAAAATCTTGTGGAGCTTGACAGCGAGGGCAAGTTAACAGCTGTTTTGTAAGTTCATCTGAAAGAGGTAATGTCTCAAATAAATATAACCATTTGAACTGTTGTTCCCATTGTTTGATTTCCTGTTTCAGATTACAATGGCTTTTATTTAGATTAACAATCTGTATTTGTTTTGTTTCAATCTTGTTTAATGCTAATTCTAATCGAATTAGTTCTTTCAATTCCTGAGAGAGCTGAGACTTGCATCTCCAGCATTTTAAATGATAAGAAAATGCATCTTTTGTTGCTAACTCCAAAACAATTACTTCTGAATCGCCCCATTTATTCATGACTAGCAAAATTATTTTTTGGCTCGCTAAATCGACTGTAGCATTCTGAATCTCTAGATACTCACCAGTTTCAATTTTCTTTAAAAATTTTAAACGGTTCATTTAGTACCTCCTTTTGTTTTTGGTATTTCTTCTTGGTATTTCTTCAAGGATCATTTCAACAAAATTATCTTTTGTAAAATTAAAGTCTTGATTAAATTTTCGTGCTGCCAACAATTTAGCTTGGGCTTCTGAATAGGCATAGAGGTAATAACGTATTATTTTTCCTCCATCTTGGCAGAAATTCAGCACTTTAACTATAAACAGCCGCTTCTGTTTACTAGCCATTCTCCTCACCTCCTTGTGTGACTAGGCTAGCTCTTTTAATTATTTAATTTTCAATGTTCTTTATAACTTCAAATCATATTATCTCATAATTTTATTCTGCTGTCAATTGTAAATTACACCTTAAAATGATAAAATAAATAATTATCAAATTTTGATTTTCTTGCCCGCCCAAGTTTTTAATTTATCAGTCCAAATTTTTTCTTTTTTCGAAATTTTGGTTGGGTGAGCAAAAATTTAGGCGGGTGAAACTTTTGACTTTATTATTATGCGGATCTCCTACTCTAGTTTAGAGACTTTTGAAAATTGTCCTCTCAAATACAAATATTCAGAAATTGATAAAATCAAAGAACCTAAAACCAAAGAGGCAGTTTTTGGTAATTATCTGCATCAAGTTTTAAAATGGTTTTACCAGCAAGATCCTCACTTCCCTACTCTGGAAGGTTTAATTGAGTATTATTACAACCATTGGCCCGCTTTCGCTAAAACTTCAGGAAATAAACCACCTCCTGTTAAAACTACAACAAGCAAACTTAAAATAGAGAACTCTCTTTGGCAAGATGAAAATGAAGAAAAAGCCTATTTTCAAGAGGGTTTAAGAATGCTAGAGCAGTATTATAAATTTAATTTTCCTCCTAAAACTACCATCTTAGATTTAGAAACTCGTTTTGAGGCAGTGGTAGACGAAACACCAGATCAGCCAGGAGGAAAACATATTTTAACTGGCGTGATTGACAGAATTGATAAGTTACCTGATGGCAGTTTAGAAATCATTGATTATAAAACTGGCAAAAGGATGCCTTCTCAAAAGGAGGTAGATTCTAATTTACAACTAGCTCTTTATGCTTTAGGTTTAAAACGAAAATGGCCTAAAGTTGATTTAGAACAATTACGTTTAAGTCTTTATTTTTTGAAATTTAATGAAAAAATTGAAACTAAAAAAACGGAGGAAGATTTAATAAAAACTCAACAGAAAATTATTAATTTAATTCATCGGATTCAAACTAGTTCCTTTGAACCTAAAGCTTCTCCTTTATGCAATTGGTGCGGTTATCGACCTATTTGTCCCATTTGGAGACAATTTTATGAAGCTGGTTCCGAAAAAGACTTTAATGGTATTAATATCGAAGAAAAAATAGATGAGTATTTCAAATTGCGTGAAGACAAAAATAAGTTAGAAAATGAACTGAAAAAACTTAAAAATTTAATTGAAGTATATAGTCAGCAAAAAGGATTAAAAAGAGTGTTTGGCACTAATGGTTATTTTGCTCAAGAAATTACCAATAAGGTTTCTTATGATAAGAACAAATTAAAAGAAGTACTAGAACCACTGGGTAAATGGGAAGAAATTTTAGCTATTGATCAAAAGAAATTAGACCAAATTATTAAGGAAATTCCGCCAGAAGTCAGGGAGGAGATAGAAAAGGCGAAAAAAGTAGAAAAAGTAGCTGAATATCTTGAAGCAAATGAAAAAACCAAAAAAGAGTGGGAAGAAGAACTTCGTTAAGGCTCGCATTTAGTATTGAAAATGTAACCTTGTTTTTCTGCTTCTTCTTTGGAAGAAAAAAAGATTTTATTCTTGTCACTTAGATTTTTTGCTAACGGACAATCTATGGGATAATAGTATTTACCTTTTGAACTAGCTACATATTGGAAATCATTATCATTAGAGTTAGCAACAGTAATTTCAGTGGCGTTAATTAAAAGATCTTTTTCAATAATCAGAGGTGGTCTTTTAAAGAGCTTACCACCTATGATTACGCCGCTGCTAAAAGAAAGACTGATTATTAAAAAAAGAGCGGTAGCTAGAAGAATATTTTTTTGCCACCGCTTTATTTTGTGAGTAATTATTCCCGCTAAGGGGTTTACAAACTCTTTAATTTTTGCTAACATAATACATATTTAGTATTTATAATTTATTACTTTTATGGCTCATACTAAAGCTGGTGGTTCTACTAAATTAGGTAGAGATTCTGCTTCCAAACGTTTAGGTTTAAAAGTCTTTGATCAGCAATCAGTTAAAGCTGGCAATGTTTTAATTAGACAAAGAGGCACTAAATGGCTAAATGGCTTAAACACTAAAGTTGGCTCCGATGATACTATTTATAGTTTAATTGAGGGAAGGGTGAAATTTTCTGTCCAGAGAAAAAAAGATTTTACTGGCAAAATAAAAAAAGTATCGGTAATTAATGTGATTCCTTTGAAGAAGGAAGAGAAATGATTCTTATTTTAAGATTCGCTTCTACTGGTGGAGCTAAGCTTAACTTTACTTCATAGAATCCCTCTTTTTTTAAGGGATTTTTTAAAATAACTTGGTTTTCTTTAATTGCAATTTGTCTTTGCTTCAATTCTGTTACTATTCGTTTTTTATTTACAGACTCAAATGATTCTTTCCCTTTTTCACTGAATTTTAAAGGTATTTCTAAAACCATTTTTCCGATTTGCTGGGCTAGTTCTTGGGCTAATTTTAATTGTTCCTCGTGCTGTAATTGCTTTTGTTCTGCTTTTTGTTTTAAGCTTTTTAATAATTGAGGAGTAACTTGTTGAGCTAAACCTTGAGGGAAAAGATAATTTCTAGCATAGCCATCACTCACAGTTTTTAGATCTCCCTTAGAGCCTAAGCCTACTACATCTTTTAATAAAAAAACTTCCATATTTAATTAGTTTTAAGTTCAGCTAAAGCTGCTTGCAGCTGTTGATCTTGAGTTAAGTTAAGCTGGCTATAAGAACCTAGTTCTTCATTGTTTTGAACTTCAAGGTCTGGTTTTAAACCGTTCCCTTGAATGAGGGTATCGTTGGGGGTAAGCCATTTTGCAATAGTAATTTTTAAACTATTATTATCTCTTAACGATACTAATTCTTGCACCGAACCTTTCCCAAAAGTTTGGGTACCTATCAATTTTACTCCCCTATTATCTCTTAAAGTACCTGCCAAAATTTCAGCAGCTGAAGCAGTGCCTTCATTAACTAAAACTACCGTAGGTAAATCTTTAAGGAGACCGTTTCCCGTAGCTCTAGTAATTTTTATATTATTATCGCCGAAATCTTCTTTTAAAATAATTGAACCTTTGTCCAAAAACCAACCGCTGATATTGGTGACTGCATCTAGGTAGCCACCTGGATTATTTCTTAAATCAATAATTAAACCTTTGGGATGTTGAGAAATTATTTGAAAAGCAGCTTGAGGAAAATCAAACATTAAGGGCTGATTAAAACTATAAATTCTTAGATAAGCTATTTGAGAATCTAGCATTTGCCATGTTAAAGTTGGAACAGAAATTTTCTCACGTTGAAGAGTAATTTCTCTTGCTTCGTTCCAATTAGGTCGATAGATTGTTAAAGTAACAGTAGTACCCTTGGGCCCCTTAATTAAATTAGCAGCTTCTTGGCTCGATAATTGAGTAGCATCTTTGCCATCTATTTTTAAAATAATGTCGTTAGGCTGAAGGCCAGCTTTTTCTGCCGGTGTACCTGGTAAAGGAGAAATTATGACGATATTATTATTTTTTTTGCTGATTTCCATTCCTATGCCGAAAAATTCACCGCTTAATTCTTCTGTCAGTGCCTGATTTTCTTTACTGTTTAAAAATTCAGAATACGGATCGTCAAGCGATTCCACTAACCCTTTGGTAGCACCTTCTATCATTTGTTGAGCAGTAAGATTTTGACGATCAACATATTTTTCTAGAATTGTTTTCCAGGTATCCCAAAAAATACTCATATCTCCGGTGCCAAGATCTGGTGGCGCTTCTTTATTGAGTATTTTTTCAAAAGGGGAAGGTAGGTTCATTTGCCAACCCCATTGAGATCCCTGGAGAAATCCAACTAGCCAAACCGCAGCAATAATAATAATTGCTGCTAGAATTGGAATTATTTTTTTCAATTTGAAGAATTTCATTATTATTTCAAAATTATAGAACTAGTATATCACTTATTATCAAAGATGGCAAAAATTTGAAAAAAGCGCTATAATATTTCAAGTATGTCAGAGCCAAGACTGTTTTTAGCCTTAAAACTGCCACCAAATTTTCTCAAGCGCTTGGAGGAATATCAAAATCAATTGGATCAAAAATATTTTAAAATTATTCCCTTAAATCAATTGCATCTTACCCTCCTTTTTTTAGGCGAAACTCCTTTAGAGAAAGTTGAACCCTTAAAGCAAGTGATTGAAAGGATGGCAGCTGATTTTCAACCTTCTCCTTTGATTTTTGAAACTATTGAATACGGTCCTTTCCTGAGTAATCCTCGTCTGATTTGGCTTAAAGGTATTCCAAACTCCTCATTTATTAATTTTAAAACGCAATTAAGAAACGAAATTCAAAAGGAATTGAAGCTTGATTTATCAGCTGACCAGCAGGTATTTCTACCGCATATCACTTTAGCTCGATTTAAGAATCATTTTGCAACTCCTCTTCCTCCCCTACCTGATTCCTCATTTTTCCATCATTTTTCTTTTGTACCTAATCAGCTTTGGTTGATTCAAAGTATTTTACATAAAACTGGTCCTCAATATTTTGATTTAGCTCAATTTAAACTATGAAAAACCAAGAAATTGCCAAGATTTTTAGAGATATTAGTAGGCTCTTAGAGATTAATGGGATTGCTTTTAAACCTAAAGCTTACCTTAGAGTAGCTGAATCTTTAGAAAAATGTCCGGAAGATGTCACTACTCTTTATCAAAAAGGTGGTCTTAAAGCTCTCGAGCAGATCCCGGGAGTTGGGAAGAGTATTGCTTTAAAAATTGAGGAATATTTAAAAAAAGGCAAAATTAAATATTACGAAGAATTAAAAGAAAAAACAGCTATTAGAGAAATAGTAACCTATTATTTTGAAACCAAGGGTATTAGTTTGGACCAATTAAAACGAGATAGCAGAAAAGGTAAAATTATTTATTCTCGTTTCACTAAACCGGCACAAGAATTACTAATTCTGTCTGGTTCAGTGGAAAAAGCCAAAGAAGCTATTAGAAAAGTAGCTGAATGGGCTAATTCTAGAAATTTAGATTACGCTATTGAAACTGTTTTTAAAAAATGGCTAGAGCTGGATCGGTTAAAACCAAAAGAAATCGTCAAAAAGCCCTTTTATCAAGGTAATCCTATGGTTTGGTCTCAAACTCACAAAAAATGGTATGTTATTAATGGAGCTGGCGAATGGTTAGAATTTGCCGGCAAACCAGCTGACATTGAATGGAGAATTATCAAATAATTATATGAACATTCTTACTGGAGAAAATAATCCTAAATTAAGACAAAAAAGTAAACCAGTGACTCACTTAACAAAAGAAGTGCGTTCTTTAATTACCGAAATGAAAACAACTATGGAAGAAAATGATGGCGTTGGTTTGGCTGCTCCCCAAGTTGGTTATCCTTTAAGAATTATTGTTTGTAAAGTTGGAGATAAATTTTATGCCCTAGTTAATCCGGAAATCATCAATCGGTCTTCTCAAGAAATTGTTATGGAAGAAGGATGTTTAAGTTTACCTCAGCTGGTTGGAGAAGTATCTCGGCCAGAAAAAGTGACAGTTAAAGCTCTTAATTTAGAAGGCAAAAAAATAAAACTTAAAAGTTTTGGTTTATTAGCACGAGTCATTCAACACGAAATAGATCATCTCGATGGTATTTTATTTATCGATAAAGCTAAAAATATTACCAAGAATGCTCAAAATAAAAATATTGAAATCTAAATGAATTATTTATTTTTTGGCACTTCAGATTTTGCTCAAGTAGTCTTAAGGGGTTTAATTCAAGCTAACTTCTCCCCTACTTTAATTGTCACTACTCCGCCTAAACCAGTGGGCAGGAAACAAATTCTTACTCCATCTTTAGTCAATCAATTAGCCCAAGAATTCCACCTGCCGGTTTTAACTCCGGTTAAATTAACAGACCCTGATTTTATAGAAATTTTACAAAATACTCAACCAGAATTTGCGTTACTTACTGCTTATGGCAAAATTATTCCTCCTCTTCTTTTGACTTTACCTCAACGTGGTTTTGTAAACCTTCATCCTTCTCTTTTGCCACGCTGGCGAGGAGCTACTCCTATTCAAGCTACTCTTTTGGCAGGAGACCAGGAAACAGGGGCTACTTTATTTCAAATGGATGAATTAATAGATCACGGCCCTATTCTCAATCAATCAGTTTATCAAATTACTAACCCTCGTCTTACTTTTTTGGAACTCTCTAAAATTTTAGCTCAGTTAGGAATTGACTTAATTCTTAAAACCATTCCCTTGTGGCTAGAAAATAAAATTACTCCCAGGCCTCAAGAAGAAAGTTTAGCTACTTTCTGCCATAAGATTACTCCTCAAGATGAGCATCTCGATTGGCATACTTCAGCTTTTTTGATTGATCGTAAGGTGAGGGCCTTAAATCCTCAGCCAGGAGTTTATACTCTAATTCAGAATAAAATTTTAAAAATTTTAAAGGGTTTTCCTTTAGCTAGCTCCAATTTTTCTCAAAAAGGAGAAATTGGTCAAACTTTTGAATACCTCTCTCAAGGAAAAAAGCTAATAGCAGTTCAGTGTCAAACTGATTTTTATGTAATTGAGGAATTACAATTAGCTGGTAAAAAATCGCTTTCTAGCGATCAATTCTTATTAGGAAATCACTGGTTTCTTGGCCAAATTTTATCTTAATTTATGAACCAAAAACAAAAACAATACCTTTTGCAATTAGCTAGACGGGCTCTCGAAAAATATCTTCAAAATCAAACTCTTCTTCAAATTGACGAAACTGATTTGTCTCCGGAACTAACTAAACCCACTGCTACTTTTGTTACTCTCACTAAAAATGGTGAATTAAGGGGCTGTTTAGGAGAATTAGAAGCCCAAAAGCCACTGTATCAAAGTGTGATTGATAACAGTCTGGCTAGTGCTTTTTTGGACCCCCGTTTTCCACCTTTATCAGCGGAAGAATTGCCAGAGATAAAAATTGAAATTTCACTACTGGGACCATTAAAAAAATTACCTTCTTTTCAGAATCAAGCTGAGTTGTGCTCCTATCTTTCTCAGAAAAAACCAGGATTATTTTTAAAAAAGGGTTCTGCTCAAGCTACTTTTTTGCCTCAGGTTTGGGAAGAATTGCCTTGGCCTCAGGATTTTTTGTCTCAGCTTTGCTTAAAAGCTGGCTTACCTCCTGAGGCTTGGCAGAATTTAGATTTAGAATTGTTTGAATATCAAGTAGAAAGCTTTCAAGAATAGAACCTAAAATACAGAAGAAATGTTTTTCTGCCTGTTAAATAACACTGAATTTAAGTTATCTTTAAGTATAGAGGACGCTTCCGTAACCAACCACTTCGGTTTTATCTCCTGTAATATCTCCAGAATTAAGAGCTTTTAATAGTTTTGGTTGCCAATGATTCTTTTGAGCTAAAAGCATTAGAATTTCAATGCCTGTCTTACCACAGGCTTCTCCAAATTTATCTAATCTTTGAAGATCTTGAGCTAAAATAGCATCCAAAGTAACCTCATCTATTTTTTTGGCTTCTTCATAGGAGTAATAATGGCTTAAATCAGAACTAATTACAAAAAGTGTATCTTCTGTTACTAAACTTTGTAGTTCTTGAGCAGCCTGGTTCGGATTTACTTCTCCGGTTAATAATGGAATAATTTGAAAATTTGTAAGAACCATTTGTAAAAAAGGAAGCTCTACTTCCAAACAATGTTCTGGTAAATGAATCTCTGCTGACTCAAAGATCACTTTAGTTTTTGCTAAGAGGGGCGATTTTTCTACTTTTAATTTACCCAAAGGAGTTTTCCACCTTCCTTCGGGACTCAAAGCTAATCCTTCAAAAAGAAAATGATGACTAGGACCAATAAGAACAACTTGCTGATATGATTGTTTTTCTACAGTCTTGAAAGCAGCAGCTGCTACTTGACCTGAATAAAGGTATCCTGCATGAGGTACTATTAAAGCTTTTGGCTTAACTTTCAATTTTTCTCTAGTAACCTGACGCAAAAATTCCTCAATCATTACCTTTAGAATTTGAGGATCATTAGGGTAAAAGGTGCCGGCAAATTGCGGTGAACGAAGGAACATAAAAATATAATTAATTAGACATTAGATATTAGATATTAGATATTGATTAGGATAATTAGAATAATTAGAATAATTTGTATGATTTGTATCTTGATATTGTGTTATTAAAATTAAAAATTTATAATTTCCATCTTCCTGCTATTTTCTCCCCACATTTGGGGCATTTGCCATCTTTAAGATTATTTTTTATCATTTCTATTCCCAACCTCTCGATTATTTTTTCCCCACAGTTGGGACAATAAGTGCTTTCATAGTTTTGATCGGGAATATTGCCAG
>JAUPUN010000019.1 GCA_030917555.1 Patescibacteria group bacterium | reverse complement strand
GGAAAAATTGCTGGTTGTTCTGTCTCAGTTGAAACATTTTCATTTGAGGGAGCTACTACTGAGGAATTTCTTCCTTTAACAATAAAAATTAAAGCAATAATTACTACCACTACTGCTATTAAAATTAACAAATTCTTTTTTGATTTCATAAAATTAAAGTATTTTTTGTTTCCACTTATCGACCTAGTTACTCTAGTATAACAATATTCTATAAAGTATTCAATGAAGAGCGAATTTGATCAAAAGTATTAATGAGGCTAGTTTTATCAAATTCGATAATAGTACCTTCTGGATAATTTTCTACCACGGTAGAATGAATAAAATAACGCACGGCAAAGCAAGGAGAGCTATCTTTCAAGGCCCAAACTTGCTCTTCATAACGATTGCCAGCAGCTCCTTCTTGCACTTGAGCAAAAGAATAAGTAACTCCGTGCTCAACAATATCCTGAGCACTAATTTCCCCAGGCAGAAAAAGACTTGCTTCGCATTTTTCTACAAGGGGAATAGTTTCCACTGACACTCCAGTATCATAACTAGATAAATTAGTTCCGGTTGCTAAACTAATAGGAATAAGAAATTTTACTCCTTTGATTTCTTTACCAGGTCCCAAACCTTGGTAATTATAAGAAGTATCAATTCGATAATCAGCCGGATAGCGAATACTAAAATTCAGAACAGGATCTTGATAAATTTGAACTAACCTATTCTCTTTGGTGGTTGCAACAAAACAATCAGAACAAGACGTTATTTGAGATTGATTTCTTTGCAAAACCAAAAAAGAAATGAATCCCAAGAGCACCAGTAATAAACAAGTGACTAAAATTTTATTCCTATAAAACATAATTTTAAGAGTCTTAATTAAGTTAAATCAAAGAAAAACGCTGATGGTGAGTTGTTCGTTTCTTAAAAACAAAAGCAAAAAGAAAACCAGTAAGAAAACCGCCTAAATGCGCAAAATAAGCAATGCCTCCTTCTTGTGGCAAAGCTAAACTACCTAAACCGGAAATTAACTGAAAGAAAAACCAATAGAAAAGCATGCTCCAGGCTGGCACAGTAGCATCTCTAACTACCCAACCGAAAGAAAATAAAATATCAATGGGGTGATTAGGAAAAAAGAATAAATAACCACCCATTACTCCAGCAATAGCACCAGAAGCCCCTAAAATAGGTACTAGAGAGGAGGGACTAATTACAATTTGAGCCAAAGCAGCGCCTAAACCAGAGATAAAATAAAATATTAAAAAACGTAAATGTCCCAGACGATGTTCCAAATTATCACCAAAAATATTTAAAAATAACATATTCCCAAATAAATGGCCAAAACTGCTATGCAAAAACATTGAAGTGATTAAACTCTTTAAGTTGTTACCACTTAAAATCACAGCTGGAATTAAGGCATAGGAATTAATAAAAGTATCCAAGTGCTGCTCCGATAAACTAAATAAATATAAAAAAACTACAATATTCACTGCTATTAAGCAACGAGTAATTAAGGGAAAGGAACCAGAAGGATAATGATCTCTTAAAGGAATCATAAAGCATTATTATTTCTTATTAGCATAACCTGCTTAAAATTAAAAAGCAAATTCTAATAATTAGCAGGCTCAGTGCCATTTCCTGATTCTAACAGAAGAAAATCAGTTCAACATAAAAAGGGAGTTAACACTCCCTTTTATTTAGTATCTTTATTTAAATTATCAAATACTATTTTAGCTTCTTTTAAAACAAAAGCTAAATCGATGTCAATGTGCCTTTCCTTAATTATCTCTTCTAGTTTTTTTAACCAAACAGTCTGTTGCTCTAAAGGAAGTTCAGTTAAACAAAACATTAAGGCATAAAGCCAAGCTGGATTTCTTAAATCAGCTAAAAATTCCTCCAGAGAAACACTCACTAGTGTTTGATACATCACGGTTAAAAAAGCTTTTATTAATCTTTCATAACGTTCCTCCTTTCTTCGTCTCATTTTCATTTCTCCTCCTCTCTAAGAAAAGCTCCTGATTCAGGAGCTTTTTTGATTTTCGTCTTTTGTATCTTTTTCTAAAGATTCTAATGACTCGAGAAGTTGCTGTACTGCTTTTAGATATTTAGAGTTCAAAGGCAACCTCTTGTCGTATCTTAAAAACAAGAGTACGTCCTTATTGGGATGCTGTTCTAAATAGTGCCAAGCTTTCTCTTTGAGTTGTCTGGAATTACAAAATTCTAGTACATAGGCAGCATTCCAAACTGCCTCTTCCTCAGAAGTATCCTTCTCTAACAGATAGCTAGCAATTTCCCGAGATCGAGTTAAGCTAAGCGCTTTTCTAAGAGTTTCATCAGTTGGAACAGGTTCTTGTTCTAAAAACTTTTGCCAAGCTAATTTTTGCCAGCTTGGAGAAGTACAGGAAATAATCCAATATAAATTAGGTAAGGAAATATTCTGCTTGAGCTTTAATAATTCCTGCCAAGCTTTCTTTTTATACTGTTCTGGCGCGCAACAAATGATATAAACAAAATCAAAATCTTGATGTGGCTGAGTTAGCAACTGCTGCCAAGCTTTTTCTTTCCAAGTTTCAGCGGCTAAATTCATAATTGTACAAAGATTATCGCGAGACACTTGTGGTGTTACTTTCAACAACTCTTGCCAAGCTCTTTTCTGATCTTCTTCTCGAGGAGCATGACAAACTAGATAAACAAAATTAAAGGCATAAGGATCTTGAAGTAAAAATACCCAAGCCTTATCTCTTTCTTGCTTAGAAGAGTTGATAGAACAAATTACATCTAATAATTTTACGTCTTCATCTATCCGTCTCATTGCTTTCACCTCCTTTTATCATAAAATTTAATTTCAAAGTACTGTAAAATACTCTATTTAAGAGTATTTATATAATACTATAATCATATAGAAGGGTCAATAGTCGGCTCCCCCACTGGATTACCTTAGAACCTAGACGAGATAAAAAACAAAATACAAAAAACTCCGGTTTGAGGCCGGAGTTTTTGACGGTGAGTAAACGGTGAGAGCG
>JAUPUN010000018.1 GCA_030917555.1 Patescibacteria group bacterium | reverse complement strand
CAGGGGCAAGCAGTCTTCCACTTTTTTACTGGTTCTCTTGAGGATTTGAAACTTATTCTTCAAAATCCTCAGTACTTGATTGGTTTTTCTGGAGTGATTACTTATAACAATAAATTAGATGGAGTGATTAAAAACGTTCCCTTAGACAGACTTTTAATTGAAACCGATGCTCCTTATGTGGCGCCTCTACCTTATCGTGGTCAAAGAAACGAACCAGCTTATGTGGTGGAAGTAGCTAAAAAAATTGCTTTATTAAAAAACCTCTCTTTAGAAGAGGTTTTAGAGATAACTTTCGAAAATACTAAACGTTGTTTTAAGATCAATTAAAAAAGTAAAGGAGAGTAGTTCCCCTTTATTTTTTTATACTTCCATTACTACTGGTAAAACCATGGGTCTCCGTTGGGTTTTTTTAAAGAGATAAATACCGATTTCATCTCGGAGAGTGTTTCTAATATAAATCTCATTAAAAGTTTGTTCTTTGGTACAGCGGCTAATAATTTCAGCTGTTAATTTTTTTACTTCCTGAAGTAATTCTTTTGACTCCTTCATGTAAACAAACCCTCGAGAGACAATCTCAGGAGAGTTATATAAGAGACCAGTTTTTCTATCTACCAAGGCAATAATGATAAAAATTCCATCTCGAGAGAGTGTTTGCCTATCCCTTAGAACAATCTCTCCAATATCTCCTACTCCTAAGCCGTCTACCATCACATAATTAGTAGGAACAAATTTTTCAGTAGCTTTAATACTTTCCGAAGTCAATTCAATAATTTGTCCATTTTGAGCAATCACAATATTTTCTCGAGGAATGTTGACTGATTCGGCTAAATCAGCATGGGCACTGAGCATTGAATAATGACCATGAATAGGCATGAAAAATTTTGGTTTAGTGAGGTTAATCATCATTTTTAAGTCATCTTGGAAACCATGTCCGGAAGCATGAATATCAAGCATTTTATAATGATAAACCTTAGCCCCTTGTTTTATTAAATCATCTTTGAGATTTTGAACTGCTCTTTCGTTACCTGGTACAATCGAAGAAGAGAAAATTACTGTGTCTCCTTTTTGAATTCTTAAGTTTTTATGTTCTCGGTTAACAATTTTAATTAAAGCAGCTTCACTTTCTCCCTGAGCTCCAGTACATAAAATAGTTATTCGCTTAGGATCAGATTGGCTGAGAGTTTTCCAATCAACCAGCGTATCTTTTTTAATCTGAAGATAACCTAAATGTTCTGCTATTTTGATGTTTGTTTTCATGGAGTAGCCTTCAATAGTTACTTTTCTATTATATTTTTCTGAAAGCCAAATAGCCTGCTGTAACCTGGAAAGTAAAGAAGAAAAAGTAGCTAAAATTATTCTGCCCGGAGCTTGAGCAAAAATAGTATCCAGATTCTCCATGATAGTTTTTTCAGAAATGGAATGACCAGGATTTTCTGCTCCAGTAGAATCAGACATTAAAAGAGATACTCCGTGAGACGCTAAATTGGCTATTTTGGATAAATCAGCTGGTTTATCTGCAATAGGATGAAAATCGAATTTAAAATCAGTAGTATAAAAAATGGTACCCACCGGAGTTTTAAGAGCTAAGCCTAAGGTATCGGGAATATTGTGATTCAAATGAAAAGTTTCTAGAGAAAATGGTCCCAATTGAGTGACTTGGTTTGAATGATTGATAATTTCGATGTGAGGTTTTTTAAGATAGCTAAAATCTTCTTGTCTTTTTAGGATAATATCTTTTGAAAGAGGGGCAGTATAAATAGTCGGATAGTTTAATTTATCAAGGAGATAAGGAATAGCTCCGATATGATCATAATGAGCATGAGTTATTATTACTCCTAAAATCTTTTTTTCTGGATGCTGAGTAAGATATTCAATATTTGGAATAATAAAATCAATGCCAGGCATAGATTCATCAGGAAACTGGAGGCCTAAATCAACAATTAAAATCTGATTTTGATATTCAAAAACAGTCATATTACGACCAACTTCTTCTAGCCCGCCTAAAGGAATAATCCTGAGAACCTCAGGTGCATTTTTAATCTTTATTTTTTGTTGTTTTATCATGAGAGTTAATATTAAGAGGTGTCCTTGGTGGGACTCGAACCCACAACCCTTGCGGGATAGCGTTCTGAACGCTACGCGTATACCAATTCCGCCACAAGGACGAGTTATTTAAGGACTCTTTTAGTGTAAATAAACCAATTAGTAATATCTAACCATCTTTCTGCAGGTAAATTGGCAAATTGAAAAGTAATGCCTTGTATTTGTTTTGGCAAAAGATATAGATAATACGGGTTATATAGGAAAAGAGCTGGTTTTTCATCTCTTAGTATTTGCTGAATTTCTCCAAAATTTTTTAATCGTTGTTCTTGATTCTGAATTTGTCGAGTTTCTTCTAAAAGGCGATCTAATTTAGGGTTTTGATAAGCAGCAAGATTGAGGCCTGGATCAGTAATTTGGCTAGAGTGCCAAAAGGAAAAAAGATCAGCGTCTTGACTTAAGATTTCTCCGAAGAGTAAAGCATCGTAGGAACGATTTTGAATCACGTTTGTCTCCAAATCAACTAAAGGCATAATTTGTAATTCTACTTGGACTCCAATTTGTTGCCAAGAATTCACTAAAAATTTCGCTACTTCGACTAATTCAAGGGTGTTGGGTAAAAAGAGAGTAAATTTGAATTCCGAAGGCGCTGACTTAGAAGTTTTAATTTGGTTAATAATGTCTTGGGCTTTTTGGGGATTATATTCAGGGTCAAAAGCTTGATAGCCCCAAAAACCAGGAGAGAGCGGTCCTGTTAAGACAAAAGCTTGCTCTTGGAAAACATCTTTTACTAATTGTTTTTTATCTACTGCCAATTCTAGGGCGGTACGAAAATCATTAGAAAAAAGTTTGTTATTTAAATTAAAGAAAACAGCATAATATCTAGGCAGAAACAATTGCTTAACTTGATAGTCTTTTTTTTGAGAAAAAAACGAATAATCTGATGCTAAGAGAGGAGACAAGCCCGCTATTTCTTTTTTTAAGAGTGCTTCTTTAGCGGTTGGATAGTCGGGGTAGAAATTAAAAATAATTTTTGTCAAGTAAGGTGGAGACAAAAAATAATTAGTATTAGCTACTAAAGAATAGGAACCGATCTCTCCGCTATTATCTTTTTGTAAATTATTAAAAAGATAAGGTCCAGTTCCAATTGGTTTAATATTATATTCATTATGGAAAATATTTTCTGCTGGTACATTTTCCCAAATATGTTTTGGAATAATTTTTAAGGTAAGATTTTGTAAAAATGGCTCGTAAGGATTCTGTAAACTGAATCTTACTACCTGATTAGATAATTTTTCTACTATTACCCCTTGCCAATTAAGAAAAAGCGGGCTTTTTATCTCAGGATTTTGAATAGTTTCAATGGTGAAGACGACATCGTCGGCGGTAAAAGGTATGCCATCATGCCAAAAGATGTTGTCTCTAAGAAAAACGGTATATTCTTTTCCATCCGAGCTAATTTCAGTTTTTTCTGCCAGAACTGGCTTTAAGTTAGTCTGACCATCTATCTGATAAAGACCGTTATAGATGAGATTAATTAAATCTCGATCGCAGTCATTTGATTGGCTTAAAATTGGATTAAGCGAAGAAAGATGACCAATGAGGCCTACTTTAAGAGTCCCACCGCTTGCTGGCACTCTGGTTGTAACTTTATTAATTGTATTTAAAATAATGCCACTTAAGCCGACAATAATTAAAGCTAAAGAAACAATAAAAATTATTCTTTGCTTTAAAGTAAATTTCCGCCATGCCTTAATGATCAAATGAGGAAAACGTTTCATGAAGAAAGGAAAAACTTGCTATTTAATAATCAAAGAAATTACTGAAAGAACAAGAAGTAGAGCTCCTAAAATAATAGTGAGATTAAAAATCACTTTTTCTAAACCGCGTCTGGTGCTATAAAACTGGGTTTGAACATCTTTTAAAATGCCAATGCCGCCTCCCCGTTGTTGAAGTAAGACACAAATAATTAAAAAGCTTCCTAAGATAATTTGAATTAAAGCTAAAGTAAAGGCAGACATAAATAAGATGAAATTAAATTAAAATTAATATTAATATTAAATTAGCGTAAACGAGCTACCAAGGAGTTAAAGATGCTAATAATAAAAGAAGCAAGGAACCAGCTTAATAAAGAATCAATTACTAGGAGATTAGGTAAAAGTAGGGTAGCTAATTTTAAAATAAGCAGATTGATTACTAGACTAAAGAGTCCCAAGGTGAGCCAGACTAACGGGGAAAAGAGGCGTCTCAAAATTGGTTTTATCAGGAGATTTAAAAGAGTCAAGAGTAAAGCAAAGCCTATCAGTTGAGCAAGTTGTCCTTGAAAAATAAAAGTAGTGCCTAATGCTTTTAAGATTTTTTCGCTTAAAAAAAGGGCAAAACTATTCAAGATTACTCCCCAAAAGAGTTTTCTTAAAAAAGAGCGCATTTTGTAAAGATAAAATCAGTATATAGGAAAACACAGGAAAAGTCAAAGAAACTTAGGTTAAATTTAAGAACTTGAGGAGGCTTTGGCCAGTCATTTCAGGTGGTACGGATAAGCCAAAAAGAGAAAGGATGGTAGGGGTGACATCAGCCAGCATTCCTCCTGGGGAGCGTTCTAGTTCTTTAATTTCCGCTGTTGTGCGAGGAGAAGATAATTTCCAGCGGGGATTAATGAGATAAAAAGGGACTAAACTGGGGTTATGTTCAGTATCTATTTCTCCAGTAAAAGGATTCATCATTACTTCTAAATTGCCATGATCAGCGGTAATAATTAAAGTATAGTTAGCTTTTAAAGCCGAGGTTATGATTTTTTGCATTTCCTGATCAATAATTTTGACGCAGGCTAAGCCTGCTTCCATCTTGCCGGTATGGCCAATTAAATCAGGATTAGCATAATTTACCACTACAAAATCATAAATATTTTCTTCGAAGGCTTGGAGGAGTCTAGTGCTAATTTCAGGAGCTCTTAATTGAGGATAATTATCTACATGGAGGGTTTTAATAGAGGGAATCATGACCCAATATTCGCCTGGGTTGGGTTCTTCTTTTAAGCCATCAAAAAAATAAGTAACATGAGCGTATTTTTCGGTTTCAGCTAAATGCAATTGTCTTTTTGTATTTTTGGATAAAACTTTGGCTAAGGTGGCTGCTATTTCTTGAGGAGGAAAGGCTACTGGTACCTGAAACTCTTTTAGATAGCGAGTAAAAGTAGTGATGGCTAAATTTTGGAACTGTTTGATAGGAAAGGCATTAAAATTTGGGTTAACGAACGGTTCCACTAGCTGCCTCATTCTTTCTTCTCGAAAATTAAAAAAAATTAAGGCATCATTATCTTTAATAGTTGCTTCGGCAGGATTAATCAGAACAGGTATAAGAAATTCGTCAGTAACACCGTTTTCATAAGATTCTCTGAGATATTCTTCTGGATTAGTTATTACTTTACCCTGACCAAAAACAAGGGCATCATAACATTTTTGTGTTCTGGTATAATTGTGATCCCGATCCATAGCATAAAAACGACCAGAAAGAGAGGCGATTTTACCTCGTCCTCTGAGTTGCAAATCATTTTCTAGTTTTTGGATCATTTTTAAGCCGGAGGTTGGAGCAGAATCTCTTCCGTCAGTAAAAAGGTGAAGGTTTATTTTGTCTAATTGAAATTGTTTTGCGAGGTCGAGCAGAGCAAGGAGATGATCATAAGAGCTATGGACGATATTATCAGAGAGAAGGCCTAACAAATGAAGAGTACTTTGATTTTGTTTAGCATGAGAGAAAGCTTGAAGAAGGGCAGGATTTTGAAAGAAGGTACCATTTTGAATACTCTGGGAAATTCTTACTACATATTGATAAAGAACTTGACCGGTGCCTAAAGTGAGGTGGCCTACTTCACTATTGCCTGCTTCATTATAAGGTAAGCCTACCGCTGTACCTGAAGCCTGAAGAGTGGTCATGGGATAATATTTCTTAATCTCATTTAAATTAGGAGTACCAGCTTGATAAATAGGATTAGAAAAATCTTCTTTACCAATTCCCCAACCATCTAAAATTACTAAGCAAATTTTTGAACTTAAAGACATACTAACTAACTGATAAATAACTGATAATCTATTATACTCCCAAAGAGAAATTTTGAAAATATTTTGACACTAAAGATAAACTCTGCTATAATTTACCATAGTTAAAATGGTTGAAAATTAAAACTGACAGTTATTTTTCTAGCTTAATGAAGTCGAGAGATTAGACTTTTGATTTTTCCACGATGAATTTTCTTAATTTTTGGATTCTTTTTTGTGATAATTTAGGAAAACCGCTCAGACGGTGTTTTTGCCTTAAAGGATAATCTAATCATTAATTAGTTTAAGCTTAAAAGTAATTGTCATTTACTATTATGACAAATATTTTTATTATTGTGAGTGCTCTCGCAGGAGGTTTATTGTTAGGTTATTTTATTCGTCAAACTTTAGCTCAAAGACAAGCTAATTCTATTGAGGCTAAGTTAAAAGAAAGGATAGAAAAAGTTAAAGAAGAGGCAAAACAGATAATTTTAGAAGCTAAAGAAAAAGCAGATAAAATTATCGAAGATGCTAGAATAGACGAAAAAAATAGAAAAAGTCAGGTAGACAAATTAGAGGCTCGGCTGTTAGAAAGAGAGGAGCTTTTAGATAAAAGGCAATTAGAACTAGATGCCAAGGAAAAAGAAAATAAAGAAATTTACGAAAAAATCCAGCAGGTAAAATCCGAATTAGAAAAATTACAGCAAAGTGAATTGGCAACTTTGGAAAAAATAGCCAAAATGAGTACTAATGAAGCTAAAGAAGAGTTGTTTAAGCGTTTAGAAAAGTCTTATCAGGAGGAGCTAATTGAAACTATGAGGCAGTTAGAAACCAACCGAAAAGAAAATATCGAAAAAAGAGCCAAAGAAATTATGGTAGACGCTATTGAGCGTTACGCTCATACTAATGTAAGTGAACTTACTACTACCACCTTAGAGTTACCTTCAGATGAAATTAAGGGTAAGATTATTGGCCGGGAAGGAAGAAATATTAGGCACTTTGAGAAATTAACTGGAGTAGAATTAATTTTAGATGATACGCCAAATACTGTTATTTTATCTTCTTTCAATCCAGTCAGACGCGCAGTAGCTAGCTTAGCTTTAGAAAAGTTAATTAAAGATGGGAGGATTCAGCCCGTTAAAATTGAGGAAAAAGTAGCAGAGGCTCAAGCAGAAGTCAGGGAGATTATCAAAAAACAAGGAGAAGAGGCTACTTATGAAACTGGCATTTTAGATTTGCCACCAGAATTAGTCCAACTTTTAGGACGGTTATATTTTAGAACTAGCTATGGTCAGAATGCTCTTACTCATTCAATTGAAGTTTCTTTATTGGCCGGTGCTCTAGCAGAGGAATTAGGTGCTAAGGTGGAAGTAGCTAAAAAAGCAGGCCTGCTTCATGATATTGGGAAAGCGGTTGATCAAGAAATTGAGGGCACTCATCTGGAGTTAGGTAGAAAAATTCTAATGAAATATAAAATGCCAGAAGAAGTAATTAAGGCTATGCAAGCTCATCATGGCGATTATCCTGTAGAAACAGTGGAAGCAGCTATTATTAATGCGGCTGACGCTATTTCTGCTTCTCGGCCAGGAGCAAGAAAAGAAAGTTTAGAGGCTTATCTCAAGCGTTTGGGCAGCCTTGAAGAAATAGCAACTTCATTTGAGGGAGTAGAAAAAGCTTATGCTGTTTCAGCCGGTCGAGAAATCAGAGTTTTTGTTTTTCCAGAAAAAATAGATGACGCTGGAGCTATGCAATTAGCTCGCAATATTGCTGATCAAATCGAAGAAAAATTAAAATATCCTGGAGAAATTAAAGTAACAGTAGTAAGAGAAACTAGGGCCATTGAAATAGCTCGTTAGCGTATTTCCTTGCTTCCTTGCTTTTTTCTTGGTATAATATCTGTGTTGTTAAAAGAATTAAAGGTATTCTTAAAAGGTCGAAACCTTTAAACCAATTTTAAAATAAAATCTTATGACTAAAGAAGGTTTAATCGAGGTAATTGTAAATAAAATTAATTGCTCTAAAAAGGACGCTGGAGAAGCCTTAGAAGCTATTATTGAAGCAATTACCAAATCTTTGGCTAAGGGTGAAGATGTGACTTTGACTGGTTTTGGCACTTTTTCTGCTAAAAAAAGAGCTGCCAGACAAGGAGTTAATCCTAAAACTGGAGAGAGAATTAGTATTCCGGCTATGACCGTACCTAAATTTAAAGCTGGCAAGGCTTTAAAAGAAGCTGTAAAATAATATTTTCTTAATTTAAAAAAGACCGAGTTAACTCGGTCTTTTTTAAATTAGGCTTGTGTTTCTTTTGGAGGAGAAGGCGGTATCTCTAAAGCTTTGAGAGAAAGAGAAATCCTGCCATCTTCGATAGAAACAATTTTGGCTTCTTTAGTTTCTCCTTCTTTTAACTCCTTTTTTAAATCAAAATTAGGTTGGGAACTGATTTCGGAAATATGAATGAGACCATCGAGCGGGGTGTCGGCTATTTTGACAAAGGCACCAAAACTAACTATTTTAGTTATTTTTACAGGAACTACTTCTCCTATTTGATATTTTTTAGCCAGTTCTTTTAGCTGATCTGCCTCTACTAATTTTTCAGAAAAAATAAGCTTATTAGCTGCAGGATCGGCATCTAAAATTTTTACTTTTAGTTCTTGCCCTACAAATTCTTTTAATTTTTCCAGAATTTTAGTTTTGGAACCTCCTTCCACTTTGGGATAATGTTCACTGGAAAGCTGGGAAACTGGCAGAAACCCCTGGATATTATTTATTTTCCCCATTAAACCTCCTGCATTTACTTCAGTAATTAATAAATTAAGAGTAGCGTTATTCAATTGAAATTCTTTGATTTGATCCCAATTTTTTTCTTGTTCGATATTTTTTAAAGCTAATTCTACT
>JAUPUN010000017.1 GCA_030917555.1 Patescibacteria group bacterium | reverse complement strand
GAGCTTAATCTAAAGCCTTACGAATTCGCTGCTGCACTTCTTCAACACTTCCCACGCCATCTATTTCAATCAAAACTCCTTTCTTTTTAAAATAATTAATGACCGGAATAATATCTTTTTTAAAATAAGATAAACGATTGCGAATAGCTTTAGGATTATCGTCTTCTCTCCTAATGAGTTTTACCCCGCAAACAGGACAAGTTTTTAAATCTGGTTTGAATTCTAAGGAATACTCTCGCAAACATTTGGGGCAAATTCTTCTTAAAGATAGGCGCCTAATTACTTCCTTCTCTGGCACATTGAGGTAGATTACCTGGAATTTTTGTCGTCCTAGCCAATTTAAAGCCTCCTCTAAAATTTTAGCCTCATTAAGAGTCCTAGGGCTACCTTCAAAAATTACCCCGCGTTCCAGGGGCAATTTCATTAATTTTTGGAACCATAAATAAACTACTAGCCAGGTAGGAACTAATTCTCCTTCTTTTAAAACCTGATCAATTTTACGAGCTAGAGGGTGTTTTCCTTTAGCTAATAATCTTAATAATTCACCGCTATCTATTTCTACTAAATGATAAGCCTTTTTTAATAAAGAAAGCTGAGTTCCTTTACCAGAACCAGAGCGACCTAAAAAAATAATATTAAGAGATTTCATATTCTCTCATTACCAATTGAGCTTCGATGGCTTCGATAGTTTCTAAAGCTACCTCAATCATAATTAAAAGAGAAGCGCCACTAATAGCCATAGTAGTGATACCAGTTATTTTAGCTAAAATAATAGGCAAAATGGCTATCAGACCCAAAAAGAGAGCGCCAAAAAGAGTAATCCGTTGAGAAGTATGAGCTAAATAATTAACAGTAGTTTGGCCAGGCCGATAACCAGGAATAAAACCGCCTCTTTTTTGTAAATTTTCAGCAATGGTATCTGGCTCAAAAGTTAAAGAAGTGTAAAAAAAAGTAAAAAGACATACTAAAAGAAAATAAAGGATTAGATAGAGCCAAGAAGTAGTACTAAAACTCCTTAAAGCCAAAGAAACCTTAAGCCAAAAAGGATTTTGAGAATTAACTAAAAAGTTGCCAATCATTTGAGGAAAAGTGAGAATCGAAACCGCAAAAATAATAGGAATCATACCAGCTTGATTCACTCGTAACGGTAAATAAGTGTCAGCTCCTCCATAAATTTTTGTTCCTCTCACTTGTTTAGCGTAACTAACTGGAATTTTTCTTTGTCCCATAGAAATGAATACTGCCCCTACCACCATCAATAACGATACTACAAAGAAAATAATCATATTGGGAATTTTAGTCGGATCTACTGAAATAATAGTTTGAGCAATTTCTTTTGGAAAATTAATCACGATACCAGTAAAAATAATAAAAGAAATACCATTTCCAATTTTTTGCTCAGTCATTAATTCTCCTAGCCACATTAAGAAAAAAGAAGAAGCAGTGGCCAACACTATATCACGAATCAAAAATATTGGAGAAGAAAAAGTAACTAGTCCTTGAGATCTAAAAAGATTTAAAAATGCAAAACTTTGAAGCACTGCCAAGGGAATTGTAACTAACCTAGTATATTGCTCAAATAAAGCCTTCTCCTTTTCGGTGCCCTCATAAAAATACTCCTTTAATGAAGGAAAGACCATGGTCAAAAGCTGCATAATAATTGAGGCAGTAATATAAGGGCCAACACCTAGCATGACAATAGAAATGTTATTTAAAGCACCTCCAGTAAAAATATTAAATAAGCCCAAAAACTGATTATTTTGGAAAAAAGCTTTTAATTGTTCAGTATTAACGTCAGGTAAAGGAATGGCTGCCATTAACCTAAAAACAACCAGTAATAATAAAACTGTTAAGACTTTTTTTCTTAAATCTGGATTTTTAAACAAAGCCAAAAAATTTTTCCACATAGAGAAGTTATTTCGTTATTTTTCCTCCAGCCCTTGTTACTGCTTCTTGGGCCTTTTTTGAAAGAACACACCCAGAAATTTCATAGACAGCATTTAAATCTGCTGTCCCGAGAATTTTTATTTTTCCCGTCGGAAAAGACGATTTCGTAATAAGACCAGCTTTTCTTAAAAGAGCAGGAGAAATTTTACCGCCATTAGGAAACTTTTTTTGTAGCTCACTTAATTGAATTTCTTTTACCTGATGTTTTACACCTTTAAAAGTACTTCCTCTTTGCTTAGGAAATTTATTTATTATTTCCCTTAATTGGGGTCTAATTTTTCTGCCAGCTCGTGATTTCTGCCCCTTTAATCCCCTACCAGAATAAGTTCCTCGTTTTCCACCTCTTGCGATTCTTTTTTTCTTTTTTTTGCTCTGTTTTGGTTGTAAATTATGAACTTGCATAAAAATTAATCTTCTACTGCTTTAAGTTTTTTGAGGGCTAGTAAAGTTGCTCTGGAATTATTAATAGGATTATTAGTCTTACCAAGCATTTTAGCAGTGACATCTGTTAAATTAGCTAATTTTAAAATATGCCTGACGGTACCACCAGCAATAATGCCTTTACCTTTTTTAGCTGGTTTTAAAATTACTTGAGCTGCTTGATATTTAGCTGAGACCTCAAAAGGAATAGTACCATTTATTACTGGCACCTCAATTAAATTTTTTTTAGCATCGTTAACAGCTTTTTCAATGGCTTGACTTACATCTTGCCCCTTACCAACTCCAATTCCCACCTGATGCCCATTTCTTTTTCCCAGAGCTACAGTAGCTCTAAAACTTAATCTTTTGCCGCCTGCCACTACTCTAGCAACTCGACTAATATCCAAAACACTTTGTTCAAATTCTCCTTCTGTACGTCTTGTAGATTTAATCATAGTATTTAAAAATTTAAACCGCCTTCCCGTGCTCCTTCGGCTAAAGCCTGGACTCGACCGTGATAAAGACACCTTCCTCTATCAAATATTACTTGGGTAATGCCTTTTTCTTTTGCTCTTGCAGCTAAAAGTTTTCCTACCTCTCGAGCATTTTCGGTTTTCGTAGCTTTCTTAGTTAATTTTAAATCTAAATCTGAAGCTGCTACTAGGGTTTTAGCCTGCAAATCATCTATGATTTGGGCATAAATATGTTGAGCAGACCGAAAAACCGATAAGCGAGGTTTCTCGAAGTTACCTTTTACTTTAACCCTAACCTTATTTTGTCTTTGTTCTCTGTTCTTTTGAATTGTCTTCAAATGTTTCTTAGTCATAATAATTTAATTAACTAGCAGTAGTTGCCAATTTTTTACCAGCTTTTCTTCTAATCTTTTCACCTACATAATGGATTCCCTTACCTTTATACGGTTCTACAGGTTTCACTCGTCGTACTTGAGCTGCAAATTGGCCTACTTTTTCTTTGGAACAACCAGCAATTTTAATCGTATTTTTTTCTACCTCCACTTTAATTCCTTCTGGAATCTTAAGATTAACTAAATTAATAAATCCAACCTTTAAAACTAAATTACCGTTCTCCACGCTGGCTCGATAACCTACTCCTTCGATTTCTAATTCTTTTTTAAATTCCTCTACTAAACCTTTAATAAGATTATTGAGATGGGCTCTGGTAGTCCCCCATAAAATATTTGCTTCTCTAGTGTTAGTTACTGGGACTACCTTGAGAGTCTGACCACTAAGAGTTACTTTTAAATCTTTAGGTATAGACAAACTAGCCTCTCCTTTAGGTCCCTTGGCCCGAAGCAGATTATCTTCTACTTTTATTTCCACCTCCGGTGGAATAATAATTGGTTTTTTACCGATACGTGACATAGAAAATTTAATGTATTTCTAATAAAATTTCTCCTCCTAATTTCATTTTTTTTGCTTCTAAATCGGACATTATTCCCTTAGGAGTCGAAATGATTCTTAAACCCGACTTGTTTTTAAAAAGCCATAAATCGTCGTAACCAGCATAAACGCAGCGCGAGGGCTTAGAAATTCGTTTAATACTAGAAATTTTGGGCGATTTATCTTTTCGATATTTTAAAGTAATCTCTATCATCTTCTTCGAACCACGACCTATTTTATTTAAATCAGCAATAAAATTATAGCGCTTCATTACTTCTAAAATATTCCATTTGAGATTAGAAAAAGGAACCACTACTGTAGCTTTTTTTACCGCTTGAGCGTTTCTTATTCTTGTGATCATATCACTAATTGGATCTGTCATCATAAAGTAAAGTTTATTTTACCATATTTATTTGTTACCAGCTAGCTTTTTTTACTCCAGGAATCTGACCTTCTGAAGCTAATTCTCTAAAGCAAATACGACATAAGCCGAAATCTTTTAGGTACCCCTTTCTCCTGCCGCAACGCCAACAACGATTTACTTTGCGAGTAGTATATTTTGGTGTTTTTTTTGCTCTGGCAATAACTGATTTTTTAGCCATACCGTACGTAATTATTTATTAAGAGATTTATTAGTTGTTTGAATTTGAAGAGGAAAATTAAGTAATTGATATAATCTAATTGCCTCATCTCGAGATTTAGCATTAGTCACAAAAGTGACTTCTAGACCGAAATTTAAAGCACTTTGTCCCTTGGCTATTTCTGGAAAGACAGAATAATCTTTAAAACCGTAATTTAGATTACCATTTTGGTCGATATTTTTTAAGGGGATACCCCAAAAATCTCTCACCTGCGGCAAAGTCAGATGAATAAATTTATCAATAAAATCTTCCATTCTTTTGCCTCGAAGAGTAACCATCAACCCAATTGGTAGTCCTTCTCTAATTTTAAAACTAGAAATAGATTTTTTAGCTTGCCTGATAGCTGGTTTTTGTCCAGTAATTAAAGCTAATTCATGAGAAATTTTTTCAATCAAATCATCGCTATTTTTAGTACTAGTTACTAATCTGCCAATCCCAACATTAACTACTACTTTTTCTATTTTAGGTGCTTGCCAACTATTTTTATAGTGAAATTCCTCCTTCATTTTAGGAATTACTACTTTTTGATATCGCTCTCGATAATTGTTTACTTTAATCATAAATCTTTAGCTTAAGAAAAAGAGACGCCACATTTTTTACAAACCCTCATCTTTTTTCCGTTTTGTATCTGAAAACCAATTCTAGTAGCCTTTTTGCAATGAGGACAAATTAGCATCACGTTAGCTCTGCTAATTGGTCTAGGAACTAAAATACTCTCATTTTTTTCGGCTTCTGTTTTTGCTCTTTTTATTTTTTTTACCAAATTTAAACCTTCTACTATTACTTCATTCTCCTTGGGCAAAACTTTAAGTATTTTACCACTCTTGCCCTTATCTTTACCTTTTTGTATTAAGACTGTATCTCCTTTACGAACATTCATATAGTTATAAGTATAGGATTATTAGCTATTAGTTGTTTTCCAAGAATTTAAACGAGTAAAGTTTTTAGTTAATTTTAAACGAATTCCGGCACTAAAGCTGCCACTTTCTCGTAACCTTTAGTTTTTATTTCATGAGGAAAGGGACCAAATAATCTATTTCCTAAAGGTTCCATTTTATCATTTACCAAAACTACTGCATTTTCGTCAAATTTGAGATAAGAACCATCCGGTCGACGAAACGGCTTCCTTTGTCTTACCACTATGGCTTTTACTACTGCTTTTTTCTTAATTTCCCTTCTTGGTTCTGCACTTTGGACTGAACCCACAATCACATCACCAATTTCAGCATATTTCTTATAAGAGCCGCCTAATACCCTAAAACAACGAATAGTCCTAGCTCCGCTATTATCTGCTACTTTTAAAATTGATCTTGGTTGAATCATAGTATTAGCTTACACCTAACAACTTATAATTTAATTTATAAAAACATGCTAACCTAACCTCTACCAATAATTTTCCATTTTTTATCTTTAGAAAGAGGCCTGGTAGCTTCTATTATTACTTTGTCACCCATTCGATATTTATTCTCTGGATTCTCGGCTTTAAATTTTTTAGAAACTCGATAATATTTCCGATATTTAGGATGTAATTTTAATCTTTCAACCTTTACTACCGCGGTCTTGGTCATTTTATCAGATACCACCACTCCTTTTAATCTTCTTTTTTTAATATTCTTTTGTTCCATAAGTTATTAAATCATTTAAAACTGAGCTGATTCATTTAAAATAGTTAAAATTTTAGCTATATCTTTTTTTAAATTTTTAATTGTTCTCACATTTTTAACTTTACCGCTAGATAAATTAAATTGCAATTCTTGCAATTTGCGATAGGAATCATCTAAGATTTTAGTTAATTCCTCTTTAGATTTGTTTTTTAGTTCTGAAGTTTTCATAACAAAATAGGTTATTCTTTCACAAAAGCTACTTTAATTGGTAATTTGGAAGCTGCTAATCGAAAAGCTTCTCGCGCTTTGTCTTCTGAAACGCCATCTATTTCAAAAATGATTCTTCCAGCTTTCACGGGAGCAGCATAATATTCTACTGAACCTTTACCTCCACCCATCGTTACTTCTGGCGGTTTTTTAGTAATAGGCTTGTCAGGAAAAACTCTCATCCAGACTTTCCCTTCCTGTCTTAAGGTATAAGCGATAGCTTTTCTAGCTGCCTCTAATTGTTGGGAAGTTAACCAAGCTTCAGAAAGAGCTTTTAAACCAAAAGTGCCAAAATTCAATTCTGTACCCCGAGTATCAAAAGCACGGAATCTATTCCTTCCTTTCTGCATTTTGCGATGTTTTACTTTCTTAGGTAATAACATATCTATTTATTTTCTTTATTTAACTCTTCTTTCTCGCCTTTATAAATCCAAACTTTAATTCCTACTACGCCATAAGTGCAATGAGCTTCGCTAAAACCGTAATCAATATTAGCTCTTAAAGTAGAAAGTGGCAATTTTCCTTCTTTTAACCATTCCTCTCTAGCTATTTCTATTCCATCTAATCTTCCGGAAGCTGAGACTTTAGCACCTAGCACTTCTTTATGTTGCATAATCTTTGCTAAATGAGTTTTTAAAGCTCGCCGATACGGAATTCTCTTTTCAATATCTTCAGCGATATTTTGAGCTACTACTGAAGCGGAAATTTCTGGATGTTTTACTTCTTCAATTACTAGATTAATTTTATACTCATTTTTCAGAAGTTTCTTTAAACCGGCTTGTAAAGCTTCGATGCCACTTCCTTGTTTGCCTATTAAAAGTCCGGGTCTCGCTGTTCTAATAATAATTTTTAAATCCTTAGCCTTACGTTCTATTTCTATCTTTTCAATTTTAGCTGCCTTAGCCTTTTTAAAAAGATATTGACGAATTCGATAATCTTCCTCTAATAGTTTTGGAGTATTTTTAGTATCTAGCCAGCGGGAATGCCAATTTTCGATAATACCTAGACGATATGATTTTGGATTAATTTTTTGAGCCATGCCAATGTGATTAAAATTTACGAGCTCAATGCGACGTACATTTTACTATCACATTGAGCACCCAGCACATAACTTTATGTATTTAGATAAAGTTATGTGCTGGATAAAGGTTTTGTTACTGTTCAGGTTTCGTCCTTCGACAAGCTGACTGATTCGCCTTCGCAGACAAAGCCCTTTAGATCGCTTTTCTTCTAAATATTTTTTGTTTAGGCAATACTTGTTTAGGAGCCACTTGCTTTTCAGACATTTTAGAAATTTGCTTTGGTTTTTCTTCTTTAGGTCTAACTTTAGGAGCCTCTTCGTGACTTGAAACAGTTTTAGCTTCCGGTTGACGAGAACTCACTGTAGGAACTTTTTCAGCTAAAATTAAATCAAGATGAGAAGTACGCTTTTTGATAGGATAAGCAGCCCCTCGAGCCCGAGGACGCCATCTTTTTAAACTGGGCCCCTCATTTACTCTTATTAATTTAATATAAAGATTTTCTTTCTTCAACTGAAAATTATGTTCAGCGTTACTCGTAGCTGATTTTAATAATTTCAAAACCGGTTCGGCACCTTGCTTCTTATTAAATTTTAACTGAGCTTCGGCTTCAGCCACTGGCAATCCTTTAACCGATTCTGTCACTAATCGCATTTTCCTCGGTGCAATTCGTAAATATTTTAGAGAGGCTTTTACTTCCATAAAAAATCTTTAATAATTTTTATAATTATTTTTTAGAAGTGGGAGCAGGAGCAGCAACTGGCGCATTAGATTTTGCTTCTAATTCCCTTTGCATCTTGCCGCCATGTTTAATAAACTTTCTGGTGGGAGCAAATTCTCCTAAGCGATGACCAACCATTTCTTCTCTCACCTCGACATTAATAAATGTTTTACCGTTATGAACAGCAAAAACGAAACCAATCATCTGGGGAATAATAACAGAATCTCGAGAATAAGTTTTAATAGGAGTCTTATCACCTATCTTAAGACGAGATAGCTTTTTTAAAAGTTTCTCATCTACAAAGGGACCTTTTTTAAGAGAACGTGACATAAAGTTAATAAAAATTATTTCTTTTTACGTCGAGAGACAATAAATTTATTAGAATATTTATTCTTGGGCCTAGTTTTTTTACCACCGGTAACTTTACCGAAAATATTTTTAGGCCTCTTGGTACCTCTTTTGGTCCTGCCTTCACCGCCACCATAAGGATGATCAACCGGATTCATAGCTGAACCCCTAACTTTAGGTCTTCTTCCCATTAGCCTAGTTCTACCGGCTTTGCCTAACTCTATTAAACCATGCTCTATATTAGATAACTGCCCTACCGAAGCATAACAATTACTCGGTATTTTTCGAATTTCAGAAGAAGGCATTTTTAAAGAAGTTTCTTTACCATCTTGAGATAAAATAGTAGCCGCTGCGCCAGCAGAACGAACCAGTTTTCCTCCTTGGAAAAACTTAGTCTCAATATTATGCACCGGAGTACCTACTGGAATATTTTTTAACATTAATCTATTAGCCAAACTAATGGTTGTCATTTCGTCACAGATAACTTTATCACCAACTTTTAGTTCCTGAGGAGCTAACAGATATCTCCAATCACCGTCTTGATAGGAAACTAAAGCAATAAAAGTGGTTCTAAAAGGATCATATTCAATACTTTTAACTGTACCAGGAACGCCTTTTTTCTCTTCGCCAAAAATAATTTCTCGGTATAACTTTTTATAACCGCCACCACGATGACGACTAGTAATTTGCCCCCCGGATCTACCCTTAGCCCTTTTCTTCGAGACAACCAATTTTTTCAAAGGTTCTGTCTTAGTTAAAACCGAGTAATCTGGTACTTCCACATGGCGTTGAGCTGAAGTTGTAGGTTTTACTTTTTTCATATTATACTCCTAATTCTATTTTTTGACCCTCTTTTAGAGTCACAAATGCTTTTTTATTTCTTTTTTGATAGCTTGTCTTATTCCTCCATATTTTTTTCTTTTTAGGCAAATTGATTATCCTGACTTTTAAAACGTCTACTTTGTAATTTTCTTTAACTGCCCTTTTTATTTCTTCCTTATTAGCATTTTCAGCAACTTCAAAAGTATACTGATTAAATTTAGTTAAATCAGTACTTTTTTCACTGAGATGCGGCCTTTTTAAAATAATTTTTGTTTTTTGAATCATAAAAACTAAGCTAATTTCTTTTCTAATTGATTGAAACTATCCTGAGAAAGAAGTACAAATTTATTATTGAGCAAGTATTTAATATTTAAATCTTTGAGAGCTATTACCTCTAAGTTAGGAATATTTCTTACTGCTCTTTTAATATTTTGCTCTTTCTCGTTTAAAATAATTAATTTTGTTTTATTTAAATCGTTCTTTAAAACATTTTTTAAAATTTGATAAAGTTGTTTAGTTTTGATTTCTGAAGTAGAAAAAGAATCTAATATTTTTACTTCTTCATCTTGCATTTTTTTAGACAATACCATCTTCAAACTAGCTTGTTTCATTTTCTTATTAATTTTTTTACTGAAGTTTTCTTCTCTGCTTCTGGGACCAAATACTACGCCACCTCCTTTCCAAAGAGGAGACCTGATAGAACCCTGTCGAGCCCGCCCAGTACCTTTTTGAACCCATGGTTTCCTTCCTCCACCGCTTACTTCAGATCTATCTTTAGTATGAGCAACTGGTTTTCTCTCATTACTTAAAAATGAAGTATATACTTGATGAACTAAATCGCTATTAAAAACAATTCCTGCTAGTGCTTTAGGATAATCCAGTTCCGCTATTATTTCTCCTTTTTGATTGTAAACAGCCAATTTCATATTAGTTAAAAATTTCTACCACAGTTCCTTTTTTCCCAGGAACTGCACCTTTTACATAAATAAGATTTTGATCTTTATCAATTTTAACAATTTTTACATTTTTTAAAGTGACCTGTCTTCCTCCAGTTCTACCAGCCATTTTTCTTCCCTTAATAACATGTTGAGGAGTGGTAGCCCCAATAGAACCAGATGTTCTCAATTGATCTTTATTCCCATGGGTGGTATGGGTACCATGAAAACCGTGTCTTTTTACTACACCCTGAAAACCCTTACCAATACTAATACCTTTTATTTTTACTACTTCTCCTGGTTCAAAAATATCTGCCTTAATTTCTTTTCCTACTTCATAATCTACTAAATTTTTTTCGTCTCTAGCTCTAAATTCTTTTAAATATCTCAAGTTACCCAAATGTTTTAAATGTCCTTGCAGAGGTTTGGAAATTTTCCTTCTAGTGCCAAAACCAACTTGTACTGATGAATAACCATCTTTATCTTTGGTTTTCACTTGAGTAATCTTAACTGGACCAGCTTCTAAAATAGTTACTGGGACAATTCTACCTTGATCATCAAACAAGGAATCCATTTTTAATTTTTTAGCTAAGATGAATTTCATATTTTTCCATTGAAAAACTGGGCACTAGCCCAGTTTTTCTATAAAATAAGCCTTGAACTAGCAGCAACGTCTTCTTACTATTCCTTACATTTTAATTTCTATGTCAACACCAGCTGGAAGATTAAGATTGGTCAGAGCCTCAATAGTTTTAGGATTAGGATTCAGAATTTCAATTAATCTTTTATGAATTCTCATTTCAAACTGTTCTCGAGCGTCTTTTTTTACAAAAGTTGCCCGATCCACAGTATAACGATGAATCTCAGTTGGCAAAGGAATAGGGCCAACTACTTCACTACCATAACGGATTGCAGCTTCAATAATTTGCCGACAAGAATTATCAAGAATACGATAATCGTAACCCTTAATTTTGATTCTAACTTTTTGTAAAGTTTCTGTCTTAGAACCAGCCACGTTTTTTATTAATTATTTAACTACTTTAAGATTTTAGTAACTACTCCGGCACCTACCGTTCTTCCTCCTTCTCTAATAGCAAATCGTGCACCTTCATCAAGAGCTACTGGAGCAATTAATTTAACTGTTAATTTCACATTATCACCAGGCATCACCATTTCTACTCCTTCTGGCAAAGTAACTTCTCCAGTCACATCAGCTGTTCTAATATAGAACTGCGGTTTATAACCAGTAAAGAAAGGAGTATGACGTCCACCTTCTTCCTTAGAAAGAATAAACGCTTCAGCTTCAAATTCAGTATGAGGAGTAATAGAGCCCGGCTTAGCTACCACCTGACCTCTTCTTACTTCTTCTTTTTTAGTACCTCTTAAAAGAATACCTACATTATCTCCCGCCTGCCCCTCATCAAGAGTTTTATTAAACATCTCAATACCAGTTACCACTGTTTTAACAGTAGGATAATAACCTATAATTTCAACTTCATCGTTAACGTGTACTATTCCCCTCTCGATTCTTCCTGTGACAACTGTTCCTCTTCCTTCAATAGAAAAGATATCCTCAATAGGCATTAAGAAAGGTTTATCAATATCTCGCACTGGATCAGGAAAATAATTATCGATAGCATCCATTAAATCAAGAATTGGTTTCACATTAGGATCATCAATTGATTTAGCCTCCAAAGCTTTTAAGGCAGAACCCCTAACGACAGGAACATCTTTACCAGGATAACCATATTTGGTTAACAATTCTCTTACTTCTGTTTCTACTAAATCTATTAACTCAGGATCATCTACCATATCAACCTTATTAAGAAACACCACAATAGCAGGAACGTTTACTTGCCGAGCCAATAAAATGTGCTCAGAAGTTTGAGGCATAGGACCATCTGGAGCAGAAACTACCAAAATAGCACCATCCATCTGGGCAGAACCAGTAATCATATTTTTAATGTAATCGATATGTCCCGGACAATCAATATGGGCATAATGCCTTTTATCAGTCTCGTATTCTGAGTGATGCACATTAATAGTAATGCCTCTTGTTTTTTCTTCCGGAGCTTTATCAATTTCATTTACAGAAAGCTCTTTTTGAGCTAATCCTTTTAAGTGCAACACATGAAGGATGGCTGCTGTTAAAGTAGTTTTACCATGGTCAATATGACCAATGGTGCCAATATTCATGTGCGGCTTAGTTCTGACATATTTTTCTTTTTCTGCCATATTTTTATTTTTTTATTTTTTTAATTTATTTTTTAATTTATTTTTTATCTTATTTTATCTGGCATTTATTTTGTGCTGGGATTTATCAAAACCCCAAAACCAAGATTACTAAATATTAATCTATAATTAGCTTAAAGTCAAGCGGTTGCTTTTTTAATAATATTTTCCATAACTTGCTTAGGAACTTCAGCGTAATGACTAAATTCCATGTTGAAAGTGCCTCTACCCTCAGTCATAGAACGTAAATTAGTAGCATAACCAAACATTTCAGCCAAAGGCACTTCGGCATCAATAACTTTCATCATAGCTCTTTCTCCTATTTTTTCTATTCTTCCTCGTTTAGAATTTAAATCACCAATGACATCGCCTAAGAATTTTTCAGGAACCGACACTTCTACTTTCATAATCGGTTCCAATAAAACAGGATCAGCTTTTTTGGCTCCTTCTTGAAAAGCCATTGAACCAGCAATCTTAAAAGCAAAATCAGAAGAATCAACTTCATGAAAAGAACCATCATAAAGAGTAACTCTAATATCAGTCATGGGATAACCAGCTACCACACCTTTGTCCATAGCTTCTCTCACCCCTTTTTCTACAGGCGGGATAAATTCCTGAGGGATAATTCCACCTTTAATATTATTAACAAATTCAAATTTTTTACCTCTTTCTAAAGGTTCCAATCTTAACCAAACATGCCCATACTGCCCTCTTCCGCCAGATTGCCTAATATATTTACCTTCACTTTCTACAGTCTTGCGAATAGTTTCGCGATAAGCTACCTGTGGTTTACCAGTTTTAATATGCAGATTAAATTCTCGTTTCATTCTGTCAGCTAAAACATCAAGATGTAATTCCCCCATTCCAGAGATAATAGTTTCTCCTGTTTCTTCATCGCTGGATACTCTAAAAGTAGGATCTTCCTCAGCTAATTTTTTCAAGACCAAACTCATTTTTTCCTGATCAACTTTAGTTTCTGGTTCAACTTTCATAGAAATTACTGGTTCAGGAAATTCAATTTGTTCCAAAATAATAGGATGGTTCTCATCACACAAAGTATCACCAGTAGTAGTATTTTTCAAACCTACCGTAGCAGCAATATCTCCGGCTCTCACGACTTCTTCCTCCTCTCGCTGATTAGCGTGCATTCTTAAAAGACGACTAATTCTTTCTTGAGAAGATTTAGAAACATTCAAAACATAGCTTCCTTTTTTAATTTCTCCAGAATACACTCTAAAGTAGGTTAAAGTACCTACATAAGGATCGGTAGCAATTTTAAAAGCTAAGGCAGCAAAAGGAGCTTGTGGATCTGGTTCCCGAGTAATCTTTTCCCCTGTTTTAGGATCTACTCCTTCTACTGCTGGCAAATCTTTAGGAGAAGGTAAAAACTCAACAATGGCATCAATTAATGGTTGTACTCCTTTATTTCTAAAAGAGGAACCGCAAAGAACTGGAATAATTGTTCCCTTAATAGTTGCTTGTCTTAAAATTTTTCTTATCTCTTCTTCAGTGGGATTCTGACCTTCTAAATATTTATTCAATAATTCTTCATCTTCTTCTACTATTTTTTCTATTAAAAGTTTTCTCCATTTTTCTGCCTCAGTTTTTAAATTGTCAGGGATGTCTTTTAAAATTATCTGCTCTCCTTCTTCACCTTCAAAATAAACTGCTTTCATCTGAATTAAATCTATTACTCCCTCAAATTTATCTTCTAAACCAATTGGAATATTAATAGGCTGAGCATTCAAAGTTAACCTTTCTTTGATTGATTGTAAATCATTTTCAAAATTGGCACCTGTTCTATCTAGTTTATTAATAAAACACATGCGTGGTACCCCGAACTTATCAGCTTGATGCCAAACTGTTTCAGATTGCGGTTCTACTCCCTGCACACCATCAAAAATTACTACCGCCCCATCCAATACCCTTAAAGATCTCTGTACTTCAGCAGTAAAATCGATGTGTCCTGGGGTATCGATAATATTAATTCTCACTCGATAGCTATCGTCTTTTCCTCGATAAGTAGGAGTCCAAAAACAGGTAGTAGCAGCTGAAGTAATAGTAATGCCGCGCTCTCTTTCTTGAGGCATCCAATCCATCACTGTAGTACCTTCATCAATATCCCCAATTTTATGAGTAATACCGGTATAATACAAAACTCGCTCGGTAGTAGTAGTTTTACCAGCATCAATATGGGCAATAAAACCAATATTC
>JAUPUN010000002.1 GCA_030917555.1 Patescibacteria group bacterium | reverse complement strand
GATGCATTTTGATGGTGATGCCGTGTTTCTTTTCAAGGTTCATCCTATCTAAAAATTGAGGTTCTAATTTAGCTTTACTAATAGTCTCGGTTAACTCTAAGAATCTATCAGCTAAAGTTGATTTGCCATGATCAATATGAGCAATAATCACAAAATTACGAATGTTCTCTAGTTTTTGTTCCATGAATTTTTTTAAAAATAACATCTTTTAATACTAGAAGCTCTTCTAACTTTAAATACCGACCTAGCCCCAAGAAAATGCTTAAAGTCAAAAGGCCAGCTATTAAAGTATCACAAGCTAAATAGATTACTTTTTTAAATGGTAAAACCTGGGAGAGAAGCGACAAAACTATCCCACCTATTAAGCTACTGATTAATGAAATGATGATAATTTTAAATAATTCTGACTGAAATTTTTTGAGAGAAGGTTGAGAAAAATCAAGATATTTCTTAAGAAAAAAGAAGAGAATTAATGAATAAAGACAATAAGTACAAAGAATACCGAGGGCTAAACCACTGCTGCCAAACTTTATTGCTAATTGATAACAAGACACTAAACCAATCGAGTAAGCAATCAGACTAGCCCAAAAAGGACGCCGAGCATCTTTTTTAGCAAAAAACACTTTGAGAAAATAATAATTAATACTTTGGAAAATCATCCCCAAAGCTAAAATAGCTAGAATTTTGATAGTAGTATTAGTAGCTGTCCAATCAAACTTACCATAACCTAATAGCAGTCTCACGATTGGTTCCCGAAACACAATAATCCAACAAGTCAATGGTATGATAAAAAATAGAATTTGGCTTAAGGTAGTAAAAAATACCTGAAAAAACTCTTCTGATTGATTTTCTGCTTCTAATTTTGAAAGTTGAGGAAAAGCAGCATCAGCAAAAGGTAAAGCAACAGTTGTATAAGGCAAAAAACTATCTACTAAATTAATAATAGCTAAAGTTCCTGCCTTTAAAAGAGTACTGATAGCAGTAATCCCCACCAGAAATAGTTGAGAGATGATAATGCTAGAAGCCCGACTACTCATAATTACTACGAGCTTTTGGAAATTTCTTTTAAAATCAGCAAAATGAAATTTTTGCCCTCGGTAACCCAACTGCCATAAGGTTGGTAACTGTACAACTAGATGGAAAAAAGCTCCTAAGACTACTCCGTAGGCCAATCCCTTTAAGCCTAACCGAGGTACTAAAAAAATAACTCCCAGAATAATGCCAAAATTATATAATAAAGGAGATAACGAAGTAACAAAAAATAAACGAAAACTCCGTAGAATTCCAGCAACTACCGAGGAAATGCCTAAAAGAAAAGGCTGAATCATCATGATTCTAGTTAATACTACTGCTTGGGCTACACTTGCTTCATCAAAACCAACTAATAATTTGGCTAGAATCGAATCAGCAAAAATACTAATGATGAAACCAAAAATAATTAAAAATAATCCTATTAAGACAAGAATAAGACTCACAAATTGCCAGGATTTTTCTTTTTCTCGCGCCAAATAATCATTGAATAAAGGTATAAAAGCAGCAGAAATAGCTCCTAAAATAAAAATATTATAAATTAAATCCGGTAGCCGAAAAGAGGCGTAATAAATATCGAGAGCTTGAGAAGCCCCAAAGCTGCTAGCTAATAAAGCATTTCTAACTAAACCTAAAATACTACCTAAAAATGTCAAAAGACTCATTAAAAGGCCAGCTTCTAAAACTGTCTCTGATTTGTGATTAATAATCTTTTTAAAAGTATCTTTTACAGCCATGACTAATTTTGGTTAAATTTAAATGTCAAATTTAAATCTTGGGTTAAAAGCAAAAACTTTTTAAATTCAAATAACGTCGGACTTAAGGTTTTGTTAGGGGGAAGATTTAATTCATAACTAAAACGAATCTCTTGACCGCTTTGCTTTTGTACTACTAGATTCCAATCGAGAGCATCTTCTTCTAAGGAAAAAGGTAAACTATAAGTCAGAGAAAAAGGCTGCTGAGATAATTTAGTCCAAGTAGCTATTATAGTTTTAGAATTATCTTCCCAAATTTCTACTTGATTAATTTCATCACTTATTTTTCTATTTTCTCCGGAGGCTAAATCTGTATCAACTTGATAACCTAGTTTTTCATAAGGCCAATCCCCTTTGACTTGCTTCAAATAGCCACCACTAGCTTTAATGACAGTAATGCCTGGAGGTAGATAAATTTGGAGATAAGTTTCTCTTGAACTTTCACTTCTGGTTTTAGCTTCGGCTGTGACCGTCAGGATATCAGTTATCGAACTGGTACTTAATTGAGAGCTTAAAGCCAATAACACGGGGCGTCGGTCTAAAAGACAACCTTTATTCAAATTGTTTGCCACTACTGCTAGATAATCTCCCTTACTTTCCCAAACCTTACCAGTCCAATTGAAAGAATCAAAATAGTATTCTAAAGTATCATCAGTGGCATATAATTGAATTTCTTTAGTAGCCAATAATCTCACTGCCAACTCTTTTAATTCTGAGAGTTGCTCCTGAGATAAGTTCTGCAGTTTATAACTTAATTCTTTGATAAACAAGGGAAAAATATCGCGAGAAGTATTAGCGCAAGAAAAAGTAGTAACAAAATTCTGTGTCCCAACAATTAAATTGAGAGATGGTAATTCTACAGGCCCAATAATTGCTAAAATTTGTTGCAAAGCTGAATCATTCAAAGCTATTACTCCCTCTAAGTCTGGCTGAGCACCAGTAGCTTGATATAAATCCACTATTTTTTTAGCAGTGGTAGGAAAATCAAAAAACCAATTTGTATCATGAAAAAACCATTTATTGGCAATAGTTTGCAATGGTACTGGCGGAATAATTTTTTGTAAAAAGATATCTTCTAAATCATTAACATCATGACCCTCCATGCTTATTTTGCCCTGATCGATTTCAACTAATACATAATCAGTAATAAGGCCGCCAGTAGGTCGAGCCACCCCTGTATTTTGAACAATTACTAAATAATGGCGTGGGGCATCTGCTCCTAAAAATGATAAAAGACGAGAAAGAGACATTAATTCCGTCTTAAAGCCAGGCTGATAATTTTCTAAGAAAGTTAATGCTTCCTTTAAATTGTTTAAAGAAGCTAATGGTTCCCTATCTTCTTGAAATAACTCTAAAATAAATAATCCTTTCTGAAAACTGGGCCAATTGCTTTTAAGAACAGTTACTGCTTGTTTTAAAAGTAACCTATTTTTCAAAGAAGGAAAAATCTGGCTTAATTTTATTAACCACTCCGCATTTGCACTTTGCTCTAAATTTATCTTATTTTGGTCAAGTTTTACTAGAAAATCATTTACTGAGCCACTGTTGTTTTGTAATAAAAAACTTAAAAGATAAGTTTCTCGTAAAAAAGGAGAAATTTTAAAAAAGCCGCCTCCTAGTAGTAAACCAAGAACAATCAGAAGAATTAAAACAGATTTTTTTCTGAGAGTCATAACCTAAAAGTTCTTCTATTTTAGCTCATTTTAGGTTTAAAACCAAATTTTGGGTTTCAGTTGCCTCTTGCCTTATTAGATATTTTGGTGTATAATTAGAAACGTTGAATCAGGTAGTTACTCTCTCTTCATTAATTGCAAGAGGGAGAGGAAAGTCCGAACGCCCTGACCCTGCTCAAGGGTTAACAACAGTGGTTAAAAGCCACCATTCCAAGCGTAACTTACTTAAGGTAACTTAAGTAAGAGTGGTTGGAACAGAGGTGCGAACAGAGACGTTTTTAACCGAAAGGTTAAAAACACCCTTTCAGCTTTTAGCTAGAGGGTGAGCCCAAAAGTAATTTTGGGAGTGAAACGGCTAAATCCTTGTTGGGCGCAAGATCCGAGCCCCTCACTTGAAAGTTGCTGGTGTTTAAAAGCTCTTTTTAGCGCCAAAGGCGCTGGCAACTTTCAAGTGAGGGGAGTGATCGCTTGAGTTCGGTGGTAACACCGAACCTAGATAAATGACTACCACCGATTTCAAATCGGGACAGAATTCGGCTTATCGATTCGACTTCTCAAAAATCACTCCCTAAAGGAGTGATTTTTGATTTTCTTTATCTAATATTTGATTCACTAAGGCATCAGCTCTCACATTTTGTTCTCGAGGCACATATTGAAATTTTAAATTAGGAAAATCAAATCTCAAATTCCAAATTTCCATAAAGAAAGGCTGCAATTCCGGTTCTAAAACTTTATATTGACCATTTAATTGGTTAACCACTAATTCTGAATCTAAATTTACTATTACTTCGGTATTTTTCAGTTTCTCTTTGCCTAAAAGTTGTCTAGCCTTTTTTAAGGCAAAAACCACTGCTTGATATTCAGCAGCATTATTAGTAGTTGTACCCAAATAAGCAGCATATTCTTTAGAGCCAATCACTACTCCCAAAGCAGCTGGTCCAGGATTACCGCGACTGCCTCCGTCAGTATAAATTATTAATTGATTCATGAATTATTTTATTTCCTGCCAAGGAAATGGTTCAGTTCTTTCCAGAAAAAAAGCCGCTGCTCCCCGCTGTCCTCCTCCCCCATATTTTTCGGCTATCTCAGAAACATCGCAAGAACAATCAGAACGCAAGGAAAACCACCTTTTATTATTAATTTCACTCCACACTATCGCAAAGGGAGGTTTCTTTAAAGCTAGAGCATTACCAACTTCAGAAATTAAAATTGGTGAATTAACTGCTAGCACAATTCTCCCCTCCATTTTTACCAGTTTGGCTTTACTAACTAATTTCTCTATCAATCTATCTTGATATTGAGTTATAATTTTCCCTATTTTAAGATATTTTTGGCGCAAATGAGTATTTTCTAATTCCCTGGCTATTTTATTCCATTTAGTAAAATCATTTCCCAAAAACTCTAAGGCATTATTGATTTCTCTGCTAAAAGGTACTTGAAATTTCCATAAATCTATATCTTCAATATATTTTAATAGACGTGGGGTTTTTTCCTGCGGAAAAAAATATTGAAATGATAAAACTGCTGCTGAATGAGATAAATCAAATTTATAATCATCGTAAAGATGAAGCTGTTTTTCACTAGTGGCATGATGATCTATTAAAATTAGACGATTGTTATTCTGTTTTAAATGGTTTATTTTTTCTAAATTAGGATGTACATCTAAAAAATAGATTGTCTTATTATGATAATCAAAATCTAAATCGTAATGATAATCAATGCCAAAATATTGGGCTTGTTTTTTAAATTTTTTCCACGCTACCCAAGCTGAGCCTACGCCATCGTTATCCTTAATATGATAAAAAACTAAAATATTAGTCATTTAATTTAAAGCTTTAATACCTGGCAAGGTTTGACCGCTTAGATATTCTAATAAGGCGCCTCCGCCAGTAGAGAAAAAACGCAATTTGGTATCTTGAATTTGATAACCAGGTTTTATTAATTTGAGGCTAGCCAAGGTATCACCTCCACCTATGACTGTTTGAGCTTTATTATTACTCAAAATAGCTTCCAGTACTGCTTTTGTTCCCTCTCTAAAACGTTTATCTTCTATTTTGCCCATGGGACCATTCCAAAAAATCGCGTGAGCTTTACTAAGAAATTTGGCAAAAGTGCGAGAGCTGATAGGACCCAAATCTAAAATAGTATCACTTTTGAACACTTCTCCCAAAGCCCTAGTTGCTATTTTATGATCTTTGGTAAGAACTCGGTAATCTCCTGGCAAAACTAATTCTGCTTTTTGGGAACCAATATTTTGAGCTTCCTTAATCATTTCCTCTTCTACTAAAGAAAGGCCAACTTCAAAATCCCAAGCCTTAATAATAGTATTAGCCAAAGCCCCTCCTATCAAAACAAACCTAGCCCATTCTAGAAATGACTGAATCAAAGGTAGCTTATCTTTTATTTTAGCTCCTCCCATTACTACTACCAATTGGTTTGAATCCACCTTTTTAATTTTATCTAAAGCCTCAATTTCTGCTTGCAATAAAAAACCAGCATAAGAAGGTAAAAATTTAGGCACACCGCAAAGAGAAGCTGAGAAACGATGAGAAACAGAAAAAGCTTCGTTAATAAAAATGTCTCCTAAATCACTTAATTTCTTAGCGAATTCTACTTCATTTTTTTCTTCTTCAGGATAGAATCTTAAATTTTCTAAAAGAATAAAACTTCGAGCTGGCAATTTAGCTATTTCTTGTTTTAAAGCATTTCCTATTGGAGTAGCCGAAAAATAAACCTTTTGTCCTAACAATTTTTCCAGATAAGAAGCTACTTTTTGCAAACTAAAATCTGACTTGTTTCTATCTTCTGGCTGGGGTCTGCCTAGATGACTCAATAAAATAATTTTATCTGCTTCTTGCTCTTGTAAAAACTTAAGGGTAGGCAAAATTTTCTGAATTCGAAAATCATCTAGAATTTTACCTTGCTCATCAAAACTAACATTAAAATCTACTCTTACTAATACTCGTTTATGATAAACAGCATTAGCTGTAATAAGTTTCATAAATAGCTTATTTTAATTCATAAGTAACTGTCAAATTCACGACAATTTCTTTAGTACCAGCCTCTACGGGAGCCGGGGCAGCTGCTGATTCTAGAGCATTACTGGCTTTGAAATAAATAGGCGTATTAATACTTTCTGTAATATTCACAATTCTACCTAGTTTTAATGAGGTTTCCTTGCTTAAAAGTTGAGCTCTTTTAGTTACTTTTTGAAGAGCTAAAATACGAGCTTGGTTCTTATAATCTTCTGGGTCATCAATCTCAAAACTTACCGCAGAAATTTGGTTTGCTCCAGCTGCTGACAAACCTCCTACCAAATTCGTAATTTTATTAAAATCTCTAATTTTAATTTGGAGAGTTTGAGTCAATTCGTAACCAACTATTTTGGGCGGACAGGAACGAGAATCACTTAGCTCTTTGCGACACCAGCTATAATCATATTGAGGAGTTAAAGCATAATTTATAGTTTGAAGATCTTCTTCACTGACACCTTGCTTTTTAACGAAATCGATTACTTGCTGCATTCTGGTGTTATTTTCATTTTGTACTTGGCTAGCTTCAGAGCCTTGAGTAATTACTGAAGCAGTAATTACAGCTATATCCGGATTAGCTAAAATTGTACCTTAAGAAGCAAACTAAATTGTTCGAGAAGGATTACTAACATTTTGAGCCTGACGATAATTATAATATCCCCAGCTTAATACTCCCAAAGAAAGAACTACTAAAAAAACAGTCAGAAACTGATAAAACGTATTTTGCCAATTTTTATTCATATTTTTTTATTATTATCTTAATTTTTTGACCTTAATTTTTTGAGAAGTTGATTTAATTCTAATGGTTTAGTAGCTGCTCTGCCTATTAAAACACCATTGATATTTTTAACTCTTAAAAGGGAAAGAATATTTTGACTCGTAACAGAACCACCATAAAGTAAAGCTATTTTTTGGGCAAGATCTTCTGAAAAACGCCGACTTAACCAAAAACGAATTACTTTCATCACCTCCTCTAGAACTGTTAAATCAGGGATTAAATCTGTGCCGATAGCCCAACGAGGTTCATAAGCTATCATGATTTTTTCTCCGCCAGTTAATTTTACCCCTCGGAAAGCATAATTTAAATCTTCAAAAATTTCTTGCCTACTTTTAAAATCAAGCTTTGTTTGGGAACTTTTAGTGGCTTCCCCTACGCAAAGAAGAGGAATCAAATTAGCAGCTAGACAGGCTTTAATTTTTAAATTTATCATTTCTCTATTTTCTTCAAGATATTCTCTTCTTTCCGAATGCCCTATTAACACTACTTTCACTCCATTAGCCTTTAACATTTGAGGAGTAACTTCCCCTGTAATAGCAATTTTACTGTGCCAAAAGACATTTTGACTCCCCCAAAGAAAACCATTTTTTAATACTTCTTGAGCTTTTAATAAATAAAGAGTAGGCGGCAATAAAACAACTGAGAATTTTCGAGTAAGACCTTCCTCGAAATTGTGATAAATTTTTAAAAGAGAATCTAATTGAGAAAGATTTTGGGGATTATTTTTGAAATTAAAAACTAGATATTGTTTCATACCCTTTTACTATTTTAACAAATCAAAACGAAATTAACAATGAATTAAACAACTTAAAAGAGTTTGATGCCTAAAAGAGTAAGAATGGTCACAATAATACCGGCAGCTACTACACCTAAACCCACATAAAAAAATGCTTCTTTTTTTGAAAGCCTCAATAAATAAGCTGCAATCGAACCAGTCCAAGCACCAGTAAAAGGTAAAGGCACAGCTACAAAAAGAGCTAAAGCCCAACAACTATATTTTTTATAACTGGCAGTAATTTTAGCTTGAGTTCTTTGAAAAAGCCAAGTGAAAAATCTATTAGCAAAAGCAAACTTTTTCATTAAAAACTCAGAAAACACTTCTAAAAACCAAATAAGAGGTATAATAAAAGAAAGATTTCCTAAAATGCTAATTAGAAACGCTTTTGGCCAACTAAAATGA
>JAUPUN010000016.1 GCA_030917555.1 Patescibacteria group bacterium | reverse complement strand
TCTTAGACAGGAATATACCTCGCTCCTCCTCACTAGGAAAGTACTGGGCTTTGCCCTTAAAGATGAATCTTGTGCTTTCCAAGTGAGGAAAACCTGCTCACTTGTTGCTTGAGCGTTTCTCAAGATGCATCTTTCCTCCTTCTCAAGATTTAAAAATTTACCCCAGCAAATTTTCAGAAAAGAGAAATTAATTAAATAAAAGTAATCATTATAAGGATAAGTTCTTAATTTCTTATTAGAATCTTTTGTCTGAAAATTTGAAGGGGTGAAAGATTAAAAAATTATTTAGCAATTAGGATTTAGAAATTGATGTTTCGACTCTCTTCTTTTTACACCATTTAATCACAAATAATAGTTGTCTCAATTAATTTCTCGTGCTAAACTAAAAGCAATAAACCCTTAATTAAAAACACTCTATGCGTCAAATTTATCAAGGTAAAATTACTTGGATTGATATCACCTCGCCCACTGACGATGACCTTAATTATCTCAATAAACATTACCATTTTCATCCTCTAATTCTTCAAGAGCTTAAAACTTTAAGTCAGCGCAATAAAGCTGCGCTTTATGATAATTATCTATTTTTAATTACCCATTTTCCTATTTGGGATCCACAAAAACAATCATCTCAACCCTGGGAATTAGATGTAATTATTTCCCAAAAACTAGTAGTCACAGTAAGTTATAGTGAGTCTTCTGAAGCACATCTAGAACTCTTGGAAGCTGTCTACCAAAAAGATTTCGAAGAAGAATATCTAAAGGAAAGTTTTAAATTATTTTATTTTATTATCGAACATTACTTAGATTTTTCTCTGCGCCAAATAGCTCATATCCAAGAAAAAATTAATAACCTCGAAGAGCAAATTTTTTCATCCCAACAAGAAAAAGCTATTCCTTTAATTTCTTTCGTGAAAAGAGATATCTTGAACTTCAGACGTATCTTTAAATATCTAGAGGAAGATTTAAAATCATTAGCACGAAAGGGTCTAGGCCTCTTAGGAGAAGAAGCTAAAGTTTATTTTGACGATTTATTAGGCGATAGTTTAAGAATTGAAAATCTTATTGACAATTTTAAAGATACTATTGAATCTTTAGAAAATACCAATAATTCTTTAATTGACCACAAAATTAATGTTTTAACCAGAATTTATACTACTATCTCATTTATTACTTTGCCTACTATTCTTATTTTAAGTATTTATCAAACCAACACCCACGCCCTTCCTTTCTTGGGTTACCGCTATGATACTTTGATTGTTCTCTTAATCGCCTTTATCCCCTCTTTCTTAATTTATCTGTATTTAAAGCAGAAAAAGCTTCTTTAAAGCTAATAGGTTATGCTGAAACTATATAATACTCTTACTAAAAAAACACAGCCCTTTAAGCCTCTTCACGAAAAACGAGTTAGCCTTTATACTTGCGGACCAACTGTTTATTCTTTTGCTCATCTTGGCAATTTAAAAACTTATCTTTTTGAAGATATTCTAAAAAGAGTTTTAATTTATCATGGCTATCAAGTTAAACATGTTATGAATATCACCGATGTTGGCCATCTAACTTCTAATGCTGATAGTGGCGTTGATAAAATCGAACAAGAAGCCTTAACAGAACAAAAATCAGCTTGGGAAATCGCTGAATTTTATAGCCAAGCTTTCTTTAATGATTTGAAACAACTCAATGTTATTTTTCCTAAGATTATTGCTAAAGCTACTGACTATATTCCGGAAGATTTAGAACTTATTAAAGAGCTAGAACGACAAGGCTATACCTATCGCACTTCTGACGGTATTTATTTTGATACTTCTAAATTAAAGGATTATGGCAAGTTGACAGGAATGAATTTCGAACAATTAAATAAATTACTCAAGGCTGGAGCCAGAGTAGAATTCTCGCCAGAAAAAAAACATCTTACAGATTTTGCTCTTTGGAAATTTTCTCCTACCAGCGGACCTAAACGACAAATGGAATGGTCTTCTCCTTGGGGAGTGGGTTTTCCTGGTTGGCATCTCGAATGTGCTGTTATTAATTTAAAATTTTTAGCTGGTGCCTTTCAAAGAGGCAAATTAATTCCTAAAAAGGCTCAAACTATCGATCTTCACTGCGGGGGAGTAGATCATATTCCTATTCACCATACTAACGAAATAGCCGAAGTAGAAGCTGTCACCAAGAAAAAATTTGTAAACTTTTGGCTTCATGGCGCCTTTTTAGTTGTAAAAGAAGGTAGAATGGGAAAATCAGAAGGTAATGCCGTCTTATTAACTGATTTAATCAAGAAAGGTTTTCATCCTTTATCTTATCGCTATTTAGTTTTAACAGCTCATTATCGCACTCCTTTAGAATTTTCCTGGGAATCCTTAAAGGCCAGCGAGGAAAGCCTTAAAAATATCTTTGATTTTATCTATGATTGTTTATGGTGGCAAACAAAATATCAGAGTGAAAAACCGCAAAATAATCTTCTGCCCCTCAATCAGATTCACAAAAAATGGTTAGAAGCCTTAGATGACGACTTAAATACCCCTCAGGCGTTGGCGGCTTTTTGGGAACTAATCAATAGTTATTACCAGATAAGAAAAAATCCACAACTCAAAAATAAAATTAATTTCAAAGCAGTATACCAAACTGCTTTAGAGTTCGATAAAGTTTTTGGTTTGAAATTAAATAAAATTACTTTACCCAAAATTGACTCTCACCTGAAACAATTAATAACAGAACGAGAACAAGCCCGTCAGCAACAACAGTGGAATAAAGCTGACCAACTGAGAAAAGAAATTGACAAATTGGGCTATTTGATAGAAGATACGGCTGATGGTCCCAAAATTATAACTAAAGAAATTTATAGAAATTATTAATAACTATGCCTAACGAAGAAAAACTTCCTCCTCAAAACCTAGAAGCAGAAGAATCTGTCTTAGGTTCTATTTTAATTGATAATGATGCCATAGTTAAAGTGGCTGATCTTATTTCGTCTGAAGATTTTTATTTACCCCAACACCGTCAGATTTATGAAGCAATGATTGATTTGTATCAAAAAAACGCACCTATTGATATCGTTTCTTTATCTAACCGCTTAGAGGAGAAAAAACTTTTAGATGAAATAGGTGGAGTAAGTTTTTTAACCTCCTTAGTAAATAAAACTCCTACTAGCGCTCACGTTGTCCACTACGCTAATATTATACACGAGAAAAAAGTTTTGCGAGATTTAATTAATGCTTCTTATAAAATTTCTGAGCTAGGCTGGGATGAATCTAGCGATATTAACGATACCTTAGATCAAGCAGAACAAATTATTTTTTCTATTTCACAAAAATCAATTCCTCATGATTTTGTTACTTTAAAAAGTGAACTAGCCAAAGCATTTGAAAGAATTGACCAACTGCAAAAAGGAGGAGGAAAATTACGAGGCATTCCTACTGGTTTTGAATCTCTTGATAATTATCTTTCTGGCTTACAAAAATCTGATTTGATTATTTTAGGAGCACGACCTTCTTTAGGCAAAACGTCTTTAGCCTTAAATATTGCTAGAAATGCAGCAGTAAAAAATAAGATTCCGGTAGGCATTTTTAGTTTAGAAATGTCACGAGATCAATTGGTGGATCGTTTGATTTCTGCCGAATCTACCGTAGATCTCTGGAAAATTAGAACTGGCCACCTTGCCACCGAAGGAGAAATTAATGATTTTACTTTAATTCAAGATGCGTTTAATAGACTTTCCGAAGCGCCTATTTATATTGATGACGCTGCCGCTCCTACTGTAATGCAAATGCGAACTATGGCCAGAAGATTGCAATCAGAAACAGAACTAGGCTTGATTATTGTAGATTACCTCCAATTAATCACTCCTACTCTCACCAGAGAAAGCACTGTTCAGCAATATTCCGATGTTTCCCGTTCCCTAAAAAGTTTAGCTCGAGAATTAAATATTCCAATTTTGGCTGTTTCTCAGTTATCTCGAGCAGTAGAACAACGTTCTCCTGCTATTCCTAGGCTCTCTGACTTAAGAGAAACGGGAAGTTTAGAACAAGATGCTGATGTAGTTTTATTTATCTATCGTGAAGATAAATATAATGAAAATACTACCCGTAAAAATATTGCTGATATTATTATTGCTAAACATCGTAATGGTCCTTTAGGAAAAGTATCGCTTTACTTTAATGAACAATTAGCTAGTTTTAGAGACCTAGCTAAAGATGAAATGTATGAAGAACCGGAAGAATTAGGGGGAATGGAAGAATAACAGAAATTTAAAAGTTATAACTTATCGCTTTACCTACCTAAATTTTGCTCTGCAAAAATTTAGGGAAACAAAGTTAATATTATGATTTTACCTCGACCAATTCAAAATTTAGCTGATTCACTAGCTCAACTACCAGGCCTTGGTCCTCGGCAAGCTTTAAGATTAACTTTTTGGCTGTTACATCAACCCCCGGAAAAACAAACTGACTTAACTACACATCTTAATGATTTATTTTCTAAAATCAAACTGTGCACTGATTGTTTTTTCCCTTTTGAGGCCAAAAATGAAGAAACTCTTTGTGAAATCTGTCGGAATCCCCAACGGGATCATACTATAATTTGTGTGGTAGAAAAAGAAACTGATTTATTATCTTTAGAAAAAACAAATAAATATCAAGGGGTTTATCACATCTTGGGCGGTTTACTTTCAGAAATAGATGAAAATGCTAAACAAAAAATCACTCTTCAGCCCTTACTAATCAGAATTAAAAATAGTATCAAGACTAAAAAACCAGTCCGAGAAGTAATACTAGCACTTAGTCCTACTTCTGAGGGGAATCTCACTACTTACTATCTAGAGAAAAATCTAAAGAATTTAAAACTTAATTTTAAAATTACTAAATTGGGACGAGGATTACCGCATGGAGGAGAAGTAGAATTTGCCGACAGCGAAACCTTGATCAATGCTTTAGAAGGACGAAAATAAAAAAAATATCGCTTTTAGGCGATATTTTTTATAGTAGCTTGCAAATAAGGCTGACGATGGCCTTTCTTTTTTTTATAGCGAGTTTTGGAGTGATAGCGAAAAACAATAACTTTCTTGCTTTTACCTATTTTTTTTACTTGAGCAGTTACTTTAATTCCTTCAAGATAAGGCTTTCCAATCAAAACTTTATTATTGTCATCTACTAACAAAAGCACTTTATCAAAAGTAATATCCTCGCCCTCTTTGGCGTTTTTAATTTTTTCTATTTTTAACGTTTGCAAAGGAGAAATTAAATATTGTTTTCCTCCTGTTTCTATCACAGCGAGCATAATTTTATCTATTTAATAAGTAAATCTGAACACTAATAAGCAAAATTAAAACTGCAATTCCTATATTAACAGATTTTAAGAAAAAACTCAAGCGCTCTTCCGAGTCCCTTAATACTCGAGCCAAAATGCTATTAAGAACAATTAAAATCAGACCCAGAATAGGAATTTGCCATAAGAAAAAACGGTTAGCCAAAAAATTGCTCCCGAAATCATTGGTTCTAATAGCGACTGGAAAATTCGGTGCTGATTTTTGAAACACTGCTAAAAGAAGCCAACTCGAAATACCAAATAAACCTACTAATATTATAGTTAAAGATCTCTTTCCAGTGCCTTGAGTATAAATTATTCTTTTATTGCGATTTTTCACTAGATTCTTTCGTATTTTGAATTTCATTATTTATTTGTTCTATTTCTTTATTAAGCCGCTCTTTTTCTGCATTAAATAAATATTCTTGTCCAGCTTCGAATTCTTTTCGTTGGCTTAATAAAACATCTAACTCATTTTGCAAGTTGTCGCGCTTCTTATACAGTTCCTCTAACTTATTCCCCTCTTCATGAGAATAGGATTGATCTAAATTTTCCATATTTCATATTGTATTATTAAATTCTTCGACCTAAAATATGCTAAGCAAGTGGCGCTAACGGGATTCGAACCCATGTTTCGTCCGTGAGAGGGACGCGTCCTAGACCGGGCTAGACGATAGCGCCTGAAACACCATTAATGATAACAAAAAAAATAGCCTTATTCAATTTTAATTACAAAAATATAATTTTAAAACCTTAAGAGCGAGCCCCTCACTTGGAAAGCACTGGGCTTCGCCCCTCACTTGAGACAGATCAATTTTATTGTTTTTTGGTAATAGCCAATCATTTTCAAGTGAGGGGATTCGCCCAAAAAAGATGAAATCTTGTGCTTTCCAAGTGAGGGGACCCTGCCTGCTCGTCGCTTGAGCGTTT
>JAUPUN010000015.1 GCA_030917555.1 Patescibacteria group bacterium | reverse complement strand
GCTCAAAAATAAGAATGAACTTTCTAAATTCACTGATTAGGCTTCAAAAGGCTTAATTTCTTCGATTCTTTCTCCCACAATTTGATATTCTCCATTTCGTTTATCAAGTCTGCCTTCCACTAAAATGACCCGATCTTCCGAGAGATAGGTGGCGCAGTTGGCTAAGACAGTAGGATAAAGTACTACTTCAATAGAATGATCAAAATCAGAAATCTGGGTAAAAACCATCATTTTCCCAATTTTGGTTCTCACTTTCTGAATGCGAGAGACAAAACCACAAACTTTTACTTTTTTCCCTAATTTTAAAGAGTCTAACTGACCAACTGTTAAAGCTACTTTGCCTAAAATATTTTTATAATCATCTAGAGGGTGACCAGTTAAATAAATGCCCAAATATTCCCTTTCCCACATTAATCTTTGAGTTTTATTAAGAGGAGGAGGAGTACCTAAGCGGCTGAGCAAATCACTGGTATCTTCCTGAAATAACCCTATTTGGAAGGTATTTTGATGATTCAAACTGGTGCTTAGCTCTAAAATTTTATCTAAATTCTCTGCCATTAATTCCCTTGAACCAAAGCAATCGAGAGCTCCTGACTTAATAAGACTTTCAAAAGTTTTTCTGTTTAAAACTTGCCTTGGCATTCTCTTTAAAAAATCATCAAGGTTCTTGAAGGGGCCGTTTTTTTGTCTTTCCTCTTGAATCATTTGAGCTACTCCAGTTCCTACGTTTTTAATAGCCGCCAAGCCAAAAAAAATATTGCCGGTGTCTTTATCTACTCCAAATTCTACAAAGGAATAATTCACAGAAGGAGGTAAAACTCTAATTCCTAATCTTTCGCATTCTTTAATCTCAATAGCTACCCGGTCCAAATTACCAAAATCAGAAGTCAAAAGAGCTGCCAGATAGGCATTGGGATAATGCACCTTAAGCCAAGCTGTTTCATAAGTAATTCTAGCATAAGAGCTACTGTGACCCTTGTTAAAGCCATAGCGTGCAAATGGTTCTATCCATTCCCAAATTTGTTGAGCCACTTGTTTTTTAATTCCTCTCTCTGTCATACCTTGAATCAATTTTTCTTTCTGCTCATTTAAAAGACTTTTTATTTTTTTGCCTACTGCCTTTCTCAAAACATCAGCTTCCGCCATGGAAAAGCCAGCTAAATCATGAGCAATTCTCATTAATTGCTCCTGATAAACACAAATGCCATAAGTTTTACCTAAGATATCTTCCAGTTGGGGATGTAAATAAGTAATTTTTTCTTTGCCCTGTTTTCTTTTAATAAATTGCGGAATAAATTCCATGGGACCAGGTCGATACAAAGCCAACATAGCAGTTAAATCTTCAAGGGAATTAGGTTTTAATTCTTTTAAGTATCGCCTCATTCCTTCTGATTCTACCTGAAATACCCCAATTGTTTCGCCTCGAGAAAGTAAATCGTAAACTTTTTTATCATCAAAACCAAGTTGATCCAAATCAATTTCTTGACCATAAACTTTTTTAATAATTCTTAAAGTATTTCTAATAACAGTTAAGTTGGCTAAACCCAAAATATCAATTTTTACTAAACCGATATGCTTTAAAGAATTCATTTCGTATTGAGTTACTATTTCTTTTTCGTTTCTAGAAGAATGTTGTAAAGGAGCATAATTAACAATCGGCTCAGGAGTAATAACTACTCCAGCAGCATGAGTAGAAGCATGACGAGCTACCCCTTCTAAGCGCTCTGCGATTTCTAAAACTTCTCGGGCTTCTTCATTAGTCTCATAAAGTTCCTTTAACTCAGGTATGGTTTTTAAAGCTTCTTTCAAAGGTAAATTTTGAGGAATTAGTTTGGCGATTTGGTCCCCTAAAGAATAAGGATGACCCAAAGCCCGATTGACATCCCGTACTGCCAATCTTGATTTCATAATACCAAAAGTTAAAACTTGAGCCACGTGATCTTGACCATATTTTCCTGAAATATAGGCAATAATATCCTGTCTTCTATCGTCAGCTACATCTAAATCAATATCAGGAGGTTCAATTCTTTCAGGATTCAAAAATCTTTCAAAATACAGGTCATATTTAATCGGATCAATATGAGTAATGCCTAAAATATAAGCCACTAAAGAACCGGCAGCTGAGCCTCGGGTATTAGTTAAGATGTTATTTTCATTAGCAAAATGTATGATATCCTGAATTACCAAAAAATAATCAGCAAAACCAGTTTCTTTAATAACTGATAATTCATGCTCTAATCTTTCTTTGGCCTCAGTGTTAGTATCCTGATAAAAATGAGGAAAACTTTCCCGAGCTAATTTCTCTAAATATTTAAAAGAATCTTCGTTGTTCGGAGTTTGAAATTTAGGAAAAACTATTTGATCTAAAGTTAGTTCTAAATTGCAAGCCTCAACAATTTTACGAATATTTTCAAACAATTCGGAGTGATCAGAAAAGCGAGAAAATACTTCTTGGGGTTCTTTCAAATGCAAATCTGCCTGTACCATCGTAAACCTATCTTCACTCTCAGCCTCACTGCCAGTTTGAACTGCCAAAAGTACTTCGTGAGCCCTTTTATCTTCTTTGAAAGGGTAATGAGCATCGGTAGTTACTACTGCCGGAGCACCAGTTAACTCTGATAATTTTAATAACAGCTCATTAATTTTATTTTGCTCCGGTAATTCAGGGTGATCCTGCAATTCTAAATAAAAATTATCTTTACCAAAAATATCTTGGTATTCTGCTACTAAGTTTTGAGCTCGATCCCAATCACCGCTAGAGAGTACTTGAGAAATTTCGCCTCTCAAACAGGCTGAAAGAGCAATTAAACCTTCGGAATATTTTTTTAAAACTGCTTTGTCTACTCTCGGCTTATAATAAAAGCCCTCTAGTTCACCAATGGTTACTAATTTAATCAAGTTATGGTAACCAATTTGATTTTTTGCTAAAAGTATTAGATGATAAAATTTAGTATCAACTTTAGGAGTTTTATCGGTTAAGGCCCGGGGAGCCAAATAAACTTCACAACCAATAATTGGCTTAATTCCTTTCTCTTTAGCTTTGGTATAAAATTCAATAGCACCATAAAGAACGCCGTGGTCAGTTAAAGCCAAGGCGTCTAAACCCATCTTTTTAGCTAAATCGAGCAGTTCATCGATTTTGCTTAAGCCATCCAGTAAGGAATAATGACTATGAACATGAAGATGGGTAAAATACATAAAAAGAGTTCAAAATTTAAAAATCAAAAGTCAAAATTGAGACCAAATTATCAATGCAAACATAAAAATAAAAAAATCTCTTGTTCTATTTTATCATAAGGTTTTAAAAAAGCAATAAGACAAATCTTTTTTCTCTGTAATTGTCAAGTAGAATATTCCTATGAATTTAAAAACTGAAAAATTTTATCAAAAACAAGGCTTTCAAAATATTTTTGGCGTAGATGAAGCTGGCCGAGGCCCTTTAGCAGGTCCGGTAGCAGCGGCAGCGGTAATTATTTACCCACCTCAATTACACTCAGCTAAATTTGCGAAAGCAAATTATGATTTATTTCAACTTTTAAAAATTTTAAATGATTCCAAGCAGCTTAGTCCTAAAAAAAGAGAAGAAATTTTTCAATTAGCTAAACACAATCCCCAACTTGATTTTGCTTTTACTTTAGTGAGCGAAAAAATCATCGATAAAATTAATATCGAACAAGCAACTTTTTTAGCTATGAAAAAAAGTATTCAAAAATTAGCTAAAAAAACCAAGCTTACCCCTGATTTAATTCTAATAGATGGCAATCGGGCTCTACCTGAATTACCTTATTCCCAAAAAACAATTATTAAAGGCGATACCAAAATCGCTTCAATTGCTTTAGCCTCGGTGATAGCAAAAGTAATTAGAGATAAAAAAATGATCGCCTTAGCTCAGCGGTATCCTCATTATCATTTTGAAATTCACAAAGGCTACCCTACCAAATTACATCTAAAATTAATAAAAAAATATGGCATTTGTGAAATCCATCGGAAAAGTTATAAACCGATAAAAATTTTAAATTTTTAATTTTATAATTTTAAAATAATTTTTAATGACAAAATTTTTAAATCATTTAAAAATTAAAAATTACAAAATTAAAAATTCCAACAGGAAACTGTTGGTTATTTTAGGGCCTACTGCCTCAGGTAAATCTGATTTAGCTATTCAATTAGCTCAACTTTTTAATGGTGAAATTATTTCTGCTGATTCACGGCAAGTTTATCGAGGAATGGATATAGGCAGTGGTAAAGTCAAAATTCAAAAGTCAAAAGATCGAAGTAATCAATTGTACTCAGAAGGTATTAGACATCATGTGCTTGATGTGGCCAATCCCCAAGAATATTTTTCCGCAGCTCAATATCAAAAATTAGCTTTAAAAGCAATTAAAGACATCCAAAAACGAGGAAAATTGCCAATTTTATGCGGTGGTACTGGTCTTTATCTCTCAAGTCTGATCGAAGGCTGGCAATTGCCAGAAGTTCCTCCCAATCCCAGTTTAAGAGCGCAATTAGAAACAGAGAGTACTGAGAAGCTTTTTCAAAAACTAAAACAACTAGATCCTCAACGTGCCAAAACTATTGACCCTCATAACAAAAGAAGGCTAATCCGAGCTTTAGAAATTCTTCAAACCAAAAAAGAAATACCTTCTTTAAAGAAAAATCCTCCACCCTGGGATCTCTTAATTTTAGGCATTAAAAAAGATCAAACCGAATTAAAAAAACTAATCAAAGAAAGATTACAAAAAAGAATCCAACAAGGAATGATTCAAGAAGTAGAAAACTTAAAAAAACAGGGAGTTTCCTCTCAGCGTTTAGAAGATTTTGGTCTTGAATACCGCTGGGTGAATCGGTATCTAGAAAAGAAAATTAGTTATGAAGAAATGTTTAATTCGCTTTATCAAGATATTTGTCATTACGCCAAACGCCAGATGACTTGGTTTAAAAAAATGCCAAAAGTAAATTGGGTAATTAATAATGAAGAAGCAATAAAATTAGCCCGTGATTTTCTCTCTAATTAATTTTCCTAATTCTTGAGGGTTAGCTGCTCCTTTTAATCTGGCCATAGCTTGACCCACTAAAAATTGAAGGGCTGTTTCCTTGCCATTACGATAATCTTGAACGGCTTTAGGATTATTCTTAATTACTTCCTCAATAATTGACTTTATTAGCCCTATATCTGAAATCGTTTCTAAATTTTGCTCTTTGATTAATTTTTCTGGATCCTTTCCTGTCCGAATTATTTCTAATAAAATATCTTTTGCTACCCGAGAAGAAATTTTATCTTGAACTAAGTAAGAGATAATTTTTGCAAAATACAGAGGAATAAGTTTTGAATCTTCCCACTTGATCTTTTCTTTTTCCATGAAACCAATAATGTCTGTAAGAAAATAATTGCGCGCTAAAACTTGTGCCTTTTTAAGCTCTATTTTTTCGTTCTTTAATTCATTAATTGTGTCTTCATAAAATTGTAAGTATTCTGGATGTTCTAAAAAAATATTAATTGGTTTACGCTCAAGAGTTGTGGTTAGGCCTATTGTTGCTTGTCCAGTAAATTGCTTTATTATTCGCCTTTTCTTCTCCCAAGGTAATTCAGGTAATTCAGCTTTTAATTTTTCTAAATCAAATGTTTTAGAAATATTTGTTAAGGGAGGTAAATCTGGCTCTGGAAAATAACGGTAATCCTGAGCTTCTTCTTTAATTCTTTGAGAATAAGTTTTACCTCGAGCTTCATCCCAACCACGCGTTTCTTGAACTACTTTTTCTCCTTTTTCTAAAAGTTCTCTCTGTCTTTGGATTTCATAATCAATAGCTTCTTCTACCGCTTTGAATGAATTCAGATTTTTAATTTCCACTTTGGTCCCCAACTTTTGACTTTTGACTTTGGACTTTGGAGCTAAAGAGATATTAACTTCACATCTCATCTGTCCTTTTTCCATTTCTGCTTCGGAAACAGCTAAAGTTTTTAAAAGTAGTTGAAGCCCTTGGCAAAAAAGTCTTGCTTCTTTACCATTATGAAGAACTGGTTCTGTTACTAATTCCATCAGCGGTACTCCTGCCCGATTAAAATCAATTAAAGTTGATTTGCCATCTGCTGGATGAATTAATTTACCAGTATCTTCTTCTAAATGAATTCTAGTCAGAGTAATCTCTTTAGTACTTTCTTCTAAATCATCACTCAAGTATAAACTTAAACTGCCTCCTTGACATAAGGGTTGATCGTACTGAGAAATCTGATAACCTTTCGGTAAGTCAGGATAGAAATAATTTTTTCTATCAAATTTAGAAAATTCAGGAATAGTAGAACCCAACGCTAAGCCAACTTTTAAAACTAATTCTACTGCTTTTTTATTAATCACTGGTAAAGTACCGGGATGAGCTAAACAAACAGGACAAATATTTTTATTGGGCACTGTTTCTTCGGCATTATTTAAACATTTACAAAACATCTTTGTTTTGGTTTTGAGCTCAGCGTGAATTTCTAAGCCAATAACTGTTTCGTATTCCATAGATGTTTTATTATACAATAAAATTTTTAAAAAATAAATTTCTGAAAACAGTTCAGATTGATAGAAATTATTTTCTGGGCTGCTATCTTTGCAGAAACCTTGACAATTTCATATACTAAAAGGAATAAAGGAGTTAATTATGAAGAAAGGATTCTTTTTAGTTTTAGAAGGCTGTGAAGGTTCGGGAAAAACCACGGTAGGACAATGGCTTTTCGAGCAATTAACAGCTAGTGGTGAAAAAGTGTTTTATACCCGAGAACCAGGAGGTAAAGAAAGTCCAGTGGCTGAAAAAATTAGAACAATTATTTTAGATACCCAAAATAATGTTTTGCCTCTTACTGAAGCTTACCTTTTTGCTGCTAGTAGAGCTCAACATGTGGAAGAAGTAATTAAACCACATTTAGCCAAGAAAGAAATTGTGATTTGCGACCGTTTTGTTTATTCATCGTATGCTTACCAAGGAGGAGGAAGACAGTTAGGGCTTGAAACTATCAAACGTCTTAATGCTTTAGCAGTAGGTGATCTTCAACCAAATTTGGTTCTTTTATTTGATTTAGATCCTGCTCTAGGATTGGAAAGAAAAAGGAGTCACCGTCAAGATTTTGACAGATTAGATCAAGAAGATCTGCTTTTTCATCAAAGAGTAAGAAATGCTTATCTAGAATTAGCCAAAGAGAATAATACTCTCTTTAAGATTGTTGATGCTCAAAAACCCTTAGCTGAAGTAGAAGCGACAGCTTTAAACTATTTAAAAAATAAATTAAAGGAAGCGAATTATGCCTTAAAAGACAGTTCTTATTGATAAAAGAAAGTATAAAAATTATCTAAGTAAAACAGCCGCTTTTGAAACGGCTGTTTTTTATTTTCTAGTTTAGTTAGAAACTACTCTACAATCTCGATTCCCATACTCCGAGCTGTTCCTGCTACCATTTTCATAGCAGCCTGAAGATCTTGAGTATTCAAATCAGGAAGTTTTCTTTTGGCAATCTCTTCTACTTGAGCCCTGGTTACTTTTCCTACTTTATTTTTTAAAGGGTTACCAGAGCCTTTTTCTACGCCAGCGGCTCTTCTCAGTAAATCAGAAACTGGCGGTTCTTTAAATTTTAAATCAAAAGTTCGATCTACGTAAACAGTAATTTCTACTGGAATAATTTCTCCTGCCTTATCTTTAGTAGCCTCATTAAAACGAGTACAAAAGTCTTGAATATTTAAACCATGCTGTCCTAAAGCAGGACCCACTGGAGGAGCTGGGTTAGCTTGACCAGCTGGAATTTGTAAAGTTAAAACAGTTTTTATTGCTTTAGCCATAATTTTAAATTTTCTTTACCTGTAAAAAATCCAAATCAATAGGGGTATCTCGACCAAAAAGAGACACTAAAACCCTTACTCTACCTTTCTCTTTATCAATTTCCTGTACTTTGCCTTCACTATCTTTAAAAGGGCCATCCATAATTTTCACCAAATCTCCTACCGAGAATTCCACTTTATATTTTGGTTCCTCTTCCACAATCTTCCTTAAAATTTCTTTAATTTCTTCATCTTGGACTAGCCGAGGAGTAGTACCAGCTCCAATAAATCCTGTCACCATTGGTGTATTCCTAACCACATACCAAGAGTCATCTGTAACCACCATATCAACAAAAACATAACCAGGGTAAATCTTCTCTTCTACCACTACTCGTTTACCATTTTTAATTTTGATTTTCTTTTCTTTGGGAACTAAAACATTAAAAATTTTATCTTGCATTCCTAAAGCTTCTATTCTCTGTTTTAAATTCCGAGCTACTGCGTCTTCATATCCAGAATAGGTATGAATTACATACCAATTTCTTCCTAAATTAATTTGTTGTTTAGGCATGCTTTCTTTAAGTAATAATTAACCTCATTAGCTGAAGTAACCCATAGTCTACTAAAGTAAAAAGGATAGCCACAAAAAAAGCTAAAGCTAAAACTTCTAAGGTTCTTTTTTTAGTTTCTGCCTTAGTTGGCCAATTAACCTTTTTTAATTCCTTCCAGGAATCCTTAAAATAGTTACTAATTTTTTGAAAAAGATTCTTCATGTTTTAAAAGTGCCCGGGTGGGCACTTTTCTAGTTTAACAAAGAAAGCTCCTAAAAGTCAACCCCTTAAAGACCTAACTCTGAAGCAATATTTTGCATGCCCTTTAACACCAAAGAAACAAATTCTTCTAAAGGTAAACCTAATAAAGGTTCGCATTGATTAATAACTTCTCGTCTAGCTCCTTTAGCAAAACTTTTTTCTTTTAAGCGATTTAAAACATTTAAAGGGGTTACTTCCTGAATTTTTTTAGAAGGTAAAACTAAAGTAGTAGCCACAATTAAACCAGTTAAGGGGTCAGTACAGAATAAAGCTTTGGCCATCAAGGACTGAGGAATTAATTGATGAGTATCATTATGGGTTTTGATGGCTTCCGTAATCTCTGAATCTACTCCTAGACTAGCTAAAAATTCAGCTCCTTTTAAAGAATGCTCTTGGGGTTGGTCTTTTGTTTCCTCATAATCAATATCATGAAGTAAACCTGCTATTCCCCATTTGTCTTCATCTTCATGAAAATAGCGAGCCAATTCTCTCATCGAAGCTTCTACTGCTAAGCAATGTTTGATTAAATTAGGAGTTTTAACCTTCTCTTGTAATAACTGCCACGCTTCTTCTCGAGACATAAATTAAAAATTATCTAAATCAGAATCTTCCTCTTCTTCGTAGTCTTCGAAATCTTCATCTTTAAAATCTTCTTCCTCATCAGAGATACTTTCCCCTTTTACTGGTTTAAAATCTATTTTAGAAGCGCCGCATTTAGGACAAACCCATTCCTCTGGTAGCTCCTCCCAGGGTACATTTTTTTCACCAGTAGTAGGATCAATGCCATCTTCATCATAAAGATAGCCGCAAACAGTACATTTATACTTCATATTTTTTATTTAATTTTTAATTTAATTTTTATAATTTTGAAGGGAACACTTCTTCCCTTAAAATTTAGAGTAATTATAAAGAAATATTCTTGAATGTCAAGTATTTGTCCCTTCCATTTTTTACAAGATAATTAAAATTATTTTCCGTATAGTTGAACTAAAATCTCTTCTTTATCCTGCTCCTGAAGTATCTTAATATTTTGTGTTTCTAACAAATGCTTTTGCTCGCTAGTTAAGTTTTTGGAATTTTCTAAAACTTGCAAAATGGCTTCTTCGTTATCATCTCCAGCTAAACGATTAATTGAAATTTTACCGCATTTTAGACATTGATGGATAATCATTAATTCTCCTTGTCTTTCTCTCCCATACCTATCTTTACCTTCTTTTTTAAAAGTCAAACCTATTGGTTCCATTTGTCCATGACAAGTAGATTTTCTATCACCAGACACTGCTAAATCTTCGTGCTGAGACCAAAGACAATCAGGGCAGTGATTGCGGTAATGCGTTCCAATTGCCCTTTGATAGGTTACTTTCTTGCCACAATGAGAACAAACAAATTCCTGAGAAGTTAAATTAGAAATCATAAAATTATAATTATCATTACAGCTCTCACTAACTCACTTAAGGGCTAACTCTTGCTAATCTTCAAGAAATTTGATAAAATTATAATACTTGAGCCTCCTTCAAGCGATCAAGGTTAAGGAAGGAGGAACCAAGTGGGAAAGAGTTCCTCCTTCCGCAGCTAACTATTTTGCACTTTGACAAAGACAGACTATTTAATAATATTTAAAGACCTAAAAAGGGTCTTTTTTATTTATTTTGCAAATTAAAATTTTACAATTCTAGCCACTTGAGAGGATTTTTTAATTAAAACGAGATCCTGTTCTTTTAAGTTAATAATCTTAGTTTGATTATCAGCATAAAGAAGAGCTGGACCTCTCGTAATTAAAACTTTTATTTGCCTTTGCTCTTTTACTACTAAAGAATCAGCTTGTTCGGTACTATTATTAAATGCTATTCCAATACCTAATTCAAAATAGCTATCAGTAATACTCCGATAATAACCAGTTGAGCCAAAGGGAGTAGCTACCACTAATCCATCGCCGATGAATTCTTTGCCCAAATCTGTCTTATCTAAAAATACTCGATACCTAATACCATGCTGAGGATTTTTATTATGAATTACAATCTCATTCAGAGCGACAAGATGATCTGCTCCAAAAATAGCGTCCAATTTCCAAAATTCTCGCAAAGAAAAATTCTTTTGGTGAATTCTTTTTATAATCTCTTCATTAGATAAAGGTGAGCAGAGTTTACAAACTGAGCTCTTCCTTAAAATTACTTTTGGCACGCCGGGAAATAAGAATTCTGCTCTGAGCAAAGTTCCATCACCGCCATAGCTAAATACAAAATCTGGCTTGTTGGCTACTATTTTAAAACCTATTCGTTTCAGCAAACGTTCTATTTCTCGTTTTTGTTGACCAACAACTAAAGTCTTCATTAAAATCTTACAATAATTAATTGGCTGTGGAGCTTGGTGATACTCCGCTCAAGCTGCGTATTGACCTTTCTCTTCCTAGGAAAATCATTTTATTTTAGTTAATGCTATTCCGTAGCTTTAGCAAAGGATAGCTGCGGGGCTTGGATTCGAACCAAGATCAAAGGCTCCAAAGGCCTCTGTGCTACCATTACACCACCCCGCAATAAAGTTATACTTTCAAATAATGATTTAAGGCCCAAAAACTAGACACTAAACCCAAAACTAAACCAAAGACAGTTTGAAGCATAAAAAGAAACCAAAAATGAGACCAAAAATAAGATACTAAACCTATTCCTGGCAAAAAGTTTTCAATTTTAGCGCCAAAAGACAAAATAACCAAAGAAATAATTAAAGTAGTGATAAAAGATGCTATTAAACCTTGCAATAAGCCTTCGAGCAGAAAAGGTCCACGAATTAACCAATTAGAACCTCCCACTAATTTCATAATTTCTATCTCCTCCTTTAGGGAATAAATGGCCATCCTGATAGTATTAAAACTAATGATAAAACTAAGAAAAGCCAAAAGGAGAATAGCTACCCCTGAACCAATTTTGACTGCTTTAGCTAAACGATCTACTTGAGAAACAATTTTTTGATTTTCAGTCAAATTAATTGTTTCTAATTTATCTTTAAATGCAGAATTATTAATATCTTCCACGATCTTGGAATAATCAGCTGTAGATTTAGCTTTAATATTTAAAGAAGCCGTTAAAGGATTATCTCCTAAAACCTCCAAAGCCTTCTGAATAGTAGGATTATATTTACTTTTTTCTTTAAAAGCAGCGAGAGCTTCATCTTTAGAAACATAATCAATTTTGGCAATTAATTCATTGCCAAGCAATTCATCTCTGATTTTTAAGATATCTTCTTCTGGTATTTCAGCTTTAAAATAAATACTAATATCCATTTTATCTTGCAAGGTGCGAATTAAAGTATTGGCGGCATAATTAAAGAGCAGAATGGAAGTAAAAATTATTAAACTTAAAACCATCATGGTAATACAAGCTACTGATAACCATTTATTTCTAGTTAACCCCTTCCAGGCTGTTTGAATAATTCGCTTTAAATTAGCTATCATTGTTTTAAATAAAATTATTTTAAATAAGATATTTACCTTCTTGCTCGTCTCTAATAATTTTACCATTTTCTAAACTAATAACCCTTCTTCCTAAAGTATTAACAATTTCTTTGTCGTGAGTAGCCAGAAGCACAGCAGTACCTAATTCATTAATTTTAACCAATAATTTAATAATTTCCCAAGTATTAATAGGATCAAGATTACCAGTAGGCTCATCAGCTAGAATTAATTCTGGTCTTTGAATCAAGGCTCGAGCAATTACTGTCCTTTGCCTTTCTCCGGCAGAAAGCTGATGAGGAAAATGATCTGCTTTATCTTGCAGATTAACTAATTTTAACACTTCTGGTACGTCTTTTTTAATATCTTCTTCTGAATAACCTGCCACTTCCATGGCGAAAGCTACGTTTTCAAAGGCAGTACGATCAGCTAATAACTTAAAATCTTGAAAAACTACTCCAATTTTACGTCTTAATAAAGCTAGCTCGGCTCCTTTTAATTTTGCAATATCTCTCTCATTAAAATAAATCTTACCCTTGGTAGGCAATTCTTCTCTGATGAGCATTTTCAATAAGGTAGTTTTACCTACTCCAGAACGGCCTACTAAAGAAACAAATTCCCCGGCTTCCATGGTAAAGGTAATATTATCCAATATTAAAAAACCATTATAGCTCTTAGAAACATTTTTAAAGTAAACTAAACTCATAATTACGAGATTAAATCCAAATTTCCCTCTAAAACTTGCTCGACGATATTAGACCATTTTTTTCCTGTTTTTTCATCGCGAATTAATTGATAAGGATGCAAAATATAAGAACGAATTTGGTTACCCCATTCTATTTTTATTTTTTTGCCCTTTAATTCCTCTAAAGTTTTTGCTTTTTCTTGTTTAGCTAATTGATATAATTTACCTCTTAAAATTTCCAAAGCTTTCTCCTTATTTTGAAATTGTGACCTTTCTGATTGACAGCTCACCATTATTCCAGTTGGCTTATGAGTAAGTCTCACTGCTGTTTCTAGTTTTTGAACATTTTGACCACCAGGACCAGAGGAACGAAAAGTTTCTATTATTAAATCTTCTTCCTTAATAGGAATTTCCTTAACTTCAATAATTGGTAAGACTTCTACTAAGGCAAAGGAAGTATGTCTTAAATGCTGACTGGAAAAGGGAGAAATCCTAACTAAGCGATGTACCCCATTTTCTTTCTTCAAAATCTCATAAGCGTTTTCTCCTAAAATTTCTATGGTAGCAACTTTTAAACCGCCGTATTCATTATCTTTTCTGTCTAAAATCTTAAACTGCCATCCTTTTTTTTCTGCATATTTCTGATACATCTTCAAAAGCATTAAAGCCCAATCTTCTGCATCTTTACCACCTGCTCCTGGATAAATAGAAAGCAGCGCCCGGTTTTTATCTTCCATGAAGATTAAAGAGAACTTTAGTTACAACCACCGCTAGCATTAGAAGAACCACTTGCCTGATAAGTTTCTGAGTAGCTAGTGGCAGCTTGTTCAGTAGTCAACTTTTGAGAGCAAACTCCAGGTTCTTGAGAAAAACCACAACAAAGCACAGTCTTAATTGCCTCAGCTGTTCTACCACCAAAATCAAATTCACTTACTTCGCTATCATTAAGAACTAAAGTAGGAGAACCTGTTACTCCAAACTGATTTTGCCTTTCGAAATCTTTTTGAATATAAGCTAAACCTTTTTGAGGATCAGTTAAACAAGATTGTAATTTTACTTGGTCTGCTTTAGCTTCAGTTAAACAAGAATCAACGTCTCCTTTTTTAATATGGCAACTTAAATAAGTCCAAAAAGTATCTGGTTGCTCTTCTCTCAAACATACTTGACGTAAATTCTCTTGAGCCTCTTCGTCTCCGTGCATAGAAGTAACTTTACCATTTTCAATACTACCTAAATATTCTATCTTAACAAACTGAGCTAGTTGAGGAATATTTTTAACCATCTCTACCAACATCCTCTGCATTTGTACGCCAAAAGGACATTGAGAAACTACAAAAGCCTCTAAAAGAGGTTTCTCAGCTTTAGTTAAATCAGTACAAGTTTTGGCAGCCACTGTGGTAGGAGTAGTTTGCTGAGAAATCAGAGCCATGTTAATACCAGAAGTAAATAATATCTTTCCATCTTTTGTCACATAAGAAGTATATTCTTGATCACCAATCTTCAGCTTAAATTCATACAGACCACTTACTTCTTTTACTTCCTCTAAAGTTGCTGTTTGGCCTTCGCCTGCTAACCCGTTGCTATTAATAAAATCAATAGCTTTTTGAGCAACAGCCTTACTGGGGCCACTAAAAATACTACTAGCTCCACTCATTTGACTGCCAGAGCCAATAAAAATAGCTGCTATTAAAATAATAGCTAAGAGCAAATTCCAATATTTTCGTAAGCTTTCTTTCATAATTTTATTATTTAATTATTTATTATTTCTCCATTTTTAATTATTAGTATCATATCATAATAACACCCCAAATTCAAGTTAGGTTATCTTTTAAAATAAACTTATTCCATCAACTTTAAAAAGTCTCACTGAATGAGACTTTTTAAAGAGTAAACCGAGCTGCTGAATCTTTAGAAAAAGCAGGGGCGGCAGGACTCGAACCTGCAACCAACGGTTTTGGAGACCGCTACTCTACCAATTGAGCTACGCCCCTAGAAGTTATTTCTTCCCTTCCTTATGAAGAGTGTGCTTTCTGCACCAAGGACAATATTTTTTGAATTCTAATTTACGCTCCACTGTTTTTTTATTCTTATGAACGTAATAATTAATATGTTTACAAACTGTACATTGCAATTTAACGATATTCTCTTTTTTCATATTAAAATTTTAAAAATAATTAGGAGGAGCCTGGAGGCGGGATTGAACCGCCGACCTCGTCTTTACCAAAGACGTGCTCTACCGACTGAGCTATCCAGGCAGAACAAAAATTACAGAAACTGGTGGGCAGGGTAGGATTTGCACCTACGAAGGCCTAAGGCCGCGAGATTTACAGTCTCGTGCGTTTGTCTACTCCGCCACCTGCCCTTCAAAAACTAACTCTCTTCTTCCAGTCCACAATTGTACCTTTACTCTTATCAAGGAGCCAAGAGGGGAATTTAAACCCGCAACTTTACCCCCACACCAATCAGAGCCACCTCCCGGATTTGAACCGAGAACCTACTGTTTACAAAACAGTTGCTCTACCATTGAGCTAAGGTGGCGCGGCTTGGTGTGGGGGCTACGCTTCGCTCCGCAAAACAGTTACTCTACCATTGAGCTATCTCGGCTCAAAATGAATAATGATCAGATCTTTTCTTAAGCTATTCCGATGGAAAGGCTGAAGAATCTTTCTCCTCCAGCTCTAAAAATAAACCTTCGATAATCTTATTATTATCTTCTAAATGATAGGCTTGAATTAAGGCCCACCTCGCAGAAGGAAAATCCTTTTCAAAAAGATATAACCTAGCTAAATTTACTAAATCATCAAAATTACTTTCGTCGTGCAAAATTTTTAATAATAGTTTTTCCTCCTGCTCTCTTAAATCCATCTTTTCTAATTGAGAATCTAAAGTAGAATGTTTAAGGTTAATCTTATTTTTTCTAAACAAACCTTTTCTTTTTTCTTGATCCTCTAGATTCTCTAATTGGTTTTTACCTCTTAAAGTTTCGAGGGAATGCAGTAAAATTCTATCCATTCTCAAAACAATTATTCTTAATCTTATCAAAATTTTTTCAAAGAAATGTTTTATCTTCGCTTTGGCATTTTCAAGTTGCGCAGAATTTACAAACCACTTCTTCTTACCCTTCTTTTCTTTTGTGGTAAAGGTTTTTGATTCTTCCTCTGAAGAAATAATATTTTCTTGATGGTGTAAAAGTAAAATTAAACCTGCTAGACCTATCAGAAGAAGAAGAGGAGGAATCAAATTAAACATAGCTATATTTCAAGACGACAAAAATTAACAATTTCTACCTTTTCTCCGAATTTTGCTGTTGCTTCTTTAATCAAATCTTTAACTTTCTTAGTTTCATCTTTCACAAAGGTTTGTTCTAAAAGGCAGGCTTCCTGAAAATCTTTGTCTAACTTGCCTTGAATAATTTTTTCAATCATTTCTGGTTTTTTTCCACTTCCCTCAAATTCTTTTCGGTATTCCTCTTTTCTTCTCTCTAACTCCTCAGCAGGAATAGTTTCTGGTGAAAGATATTGGGGATTTAAAGCAACTATTTGGAGAGCTAAATCATGAGCTAAGGTTTTAAATTCTGAGTTATTGGCTACAAAATCTGTCTCACAGCGCAATTCTACTAAAGCACCTACCTTATTATTGGCATGAACATAGCTAGCAATAACCCCATTATGAGTCACATTCTCTTGTTTTTTCTCTGCCCTTAATTCTCCCTTTTTCTTTAAAATCATTTTAGCTTTTTCAAAATCTCCCTGCGCCTCTTCTAAGGCACGTTTACATTCCATTACCGGGGCTTGAGTTTCCTCTCTTAATTTTGAAACATCTTGAGCTGAAATCATATTACTTTAATTATTAAATTTAGTTAATTATTTCTAATTTCTTGCTGGTTATTACTGGGTGCAGCTAAAGAGGTAGCTCCTTCTTGAAAAGCTATCTCGATTTTGCTTAAAAGATATTCGATCGCTGATTTAGCACTGTCATTAGCTGGTATGGGGTAATCAATTAAAGTAGGATCATCATCAGTATCTAAAATACCAACCACTGGAATGCCTAAAATTTTGGCTTCTCTTACCGCTGCTAAATGAGCGCCAGTATCTACTACTAAGAGAGCTGCAGGTAATTTCTCCATAATTCTTAGACCGGCAAATTTTCGCTGTAATTGCTCTAATTCTTTTTCTAATTTAATGCGTTCTTTTTTTGTGTATTTTTCCCACTCTCCAGCTGCTTTTTGCTCTTCTAGATCTTTTAAGGTTTTGATTCTTAGAGCTAAAGTCTTAAAATTAGTAAGAGTGCCGCCTAACCAGCGTTCATTTACGTAAGGAAAATGATATTTTTGAGCTAATTTTTGTACCGCTTCTCTAGCACCAGGCCTAGTACCTACCAAAAGAATCTGCCCCCCCTTGCTTACTGTATCTTTCAAGAATTCTAAAGCTTGATTTAAAGCTTTTACTGTTTCTTCTAAATTAATACCAGCTATCTCTTCATAACTTTTAACAATAAAATAGCTAGCTTTAGGATGGTTAAAAGTTTTTTTATGACCAAAATGCAAACCAGCTTTCATCATTTCTTGAATTAGATTTTCTTCATTTGAAATTGCCATAATATTAAATTATACATTAATTTAGCATAAAAGATAAGATTGTTCAACCCCCTCTGAAACATTGCTTTTTCTTTATTTTTTTGCTATGATTTTTGGATATGAAAAAAGATCTTCATCCAAAATATTACGAGAAAGCAGAAGTTACCTGCGCCTGTGGCGCTAAATTTATAATAGGTTCTACCTTGGAAAAAATTAATGTAGAAATCTGCTCCCAATGTCATCCTTTTTATACTGGCCAAACTAAAATTATGGACGCGGCTGGTCGGGTACAAAAATTTGAAGAACGCTTAAAAAAGACAGCAAGTTTAAAGAGTAAAAAATTACCTAAGGCTGAAAAGTCTAAAACAAAAGCTGCAACTAAAAAACAAGCTAAATAAAAACAATGGAATTGGAGGAATTACTATCAGAAAAAGAACAACTTTTACAGAAACTCAGCGATCCTGAGTTTCTTTCAAATCCAAATAACTTTGAACTAGCCTCTAAACAATTAAAGGACTTAGAACAAAAAATTAACCTTTTAACAGAACTCAAAAAGGCTGAGCGCAAAATAGCCGAAGCTCAAGACATTTTAGCTCAAGCTACTGATACCCAACTCTTAGATTTGGCGGAAGAAGAAATAAAAACTAACGAAGAATTAAAAGAAAACTTATTAAAAAAAATCCAGAATTTAGAAAATAAAGTTGAAGCAAATACGGTGAAAAGTGTCATCCTGGAAATCAGACCAGGTACTGGTGGTGAAGAAGCTGCTCTTTTCGCGCAGGATCTTTTAAAAATGTATGAACGTTACTCCCAAAAGCATAATTGGCCTTTTAAAATTATTGATTTAAACTTAACCAGTCTAGGAGGGTTAAAAGAAGGAGTAATAGAAATAGACAACCCAGCAGCCTATGAAAACTTAAAATTTGAGGGAGGGGTTCATCGAGTCCAAAGAATTCCAGAAACAGAAAAAGCTGGTCGAGTGCATACCTCCACTGCCACCGTAGCAGTCTTACCTCAATTAGAAAATATCGCTATCGAAATTAAACCTGAAGATATTGAGGAAACGTTTTATCGAGCTTCTGGCCCAGGAGGACAAAATGTGCAAAAAGTAGAAACTGCAGTGAGATTATATCATAAGCCTACCGGCCTTGTAGTTTCTTGCCAAAGTGAAAGATATCAAAAACAAAATAGGGAAAAAGCCTTAGCAATACTAAAAAATCAATTATGGGAGAGAGAGCAAGAAAAAAATCTTAGCACACTTGCCCAAAATAGAAGAAAACAAATTGGCCATGCGGAAAGAGCAGAGAAAATCAGAACTTATAATTTCCCTCAGGATCGCGTGACTGATCATCGTATTAAAAAATCATGGCACGATTTAAGCAGTATCCTGGAAGGCAACTTAGATGAAATTATAGAAACTCTTAAAAAGGAACTTCCTCTGAATTAAAATCTTCGTCTTCGGGCGGAATAGTTGGCTCTTCTTCTAAAACAGGCAACTCTTCGTGAGCTGTCTCTTCAGCTTCTGGTTCAGGAGGTAAATCTAATTTATCTTCTTTAAAAGATTTCGGACCAAACTGAATATTCTCAGCAATAATTTCAGTCTTAAATCTTTTTTGACCATTACTATCTTGCCAAGTTCTAGTTCTTAATCGTCCCTCAATAAAAACCATTCTGCCTTTAGCTAGGTATTGATTGCAAAGTTCAGCCATCTTTCCCCAAACTACAATATTATGAAATTCCACCTCTTGCTGCTTTTGATTATTATTACCCAACCAAACACGATTAGTTGCTAAACCAAACTCAGCTACAGATTGACCAGTAGGAGTAGTCTTTAAAGTCACGTCTCTCGTTAAATTACCAATTAAAAAAACTTTATTAAGATTCATAAACTTCAAACAAAATAATGACCACCGTTTTACCGACCTTTACCCACCTAAATTTTCAGAAAAAAGAATATAGTCTAGTACAAGCAATTATTTTGTAGATATTGATTATTTAATTTCTCTAGAGTCTTCTATCTGAAAACTTAGGTGAGTGATTTTATTCTTTTAAAATTTCATTGAGTTTTTGATCCAATTCTTCAATACTCAACTCTGAAGAAGCTGGTAAAGAATCAGCTTTTTTATTAGCTTCTTCTTTCGAGTGAATGCTGTATTTTGGTAAGTGAGTAACAGCTTTGCGTTCTTTTTCTTGAAGCTTAAAAATACCAAAACGCAAAATCTTATTATTTAAACTAAGCTGCCTGGTTAAGTCAGCTAAATTCAATCCTTCGCCTTGGAACTGAATAAAACAAAAATAACCATTCGTTTCTTTTTTAATAGGATAGCTTAAAGACCTTAATTGAGGTAACTGAGTGGCTAAAATCTGTGCGCCTAAAGATTCTACGCTTTTTACCAGTTCATTAAAACATTGTTCTGCTTCTGACTCATTAAAATTAGAAGTCAGCCAAAAAGATAGTTCGTATTTAGGAAGTGACATATTATTTAATGTTAGTATTAATAATCTCTTTTAAAATTGCTTGGGCCAAAGAATCGTTAGCTTTCAAAAATTCTACTGCTTTCTCAAAACTAGTACCTAATTTGGTATCTTGATAAGAATAAGTAGTGCCGGAGCGTTTAATTAAACCATACTTGAGTCCTAAATTCAAAACATCTCCATAATAAGAAATTCCCTCATTGTAAATGATATCAAACTCAGCTTCTTTGAAAGGAGCTGCTACTTTATTTTTTACTACTTTAGCCTTAATTCTAGAACCAATAATTTGATCTCCTTTTTTGATTTGAGCTATTCTTTTTAATTCTATTCTAACTGAAGCATAAAATTTTAAAGCTTTACCACCCGGCGTAGTGGTGGGATTACCAAACATCATAGTTCCAATCTGCATTCTAGTTTGGTTAGTAAAAATAATGGCGGTATTAGTTTTATTAGCGATAGCAGTTAATTTCCTTAAAGCTTGACTCATAAGACGAGCTTGCAGACCAATGTGTTGGTCGCCCATTTCTCCTTCTAATTCAGCTTTTGGAGTTAAAGCAGCTACTGAATCTATTATTACTACATCAATCGAACCTGACCTGACTAAAGCTTCAGTAATATCAAGTGCCTGCTCACCATTATCTGGTTGAGAAATTAATAAATCTTTAACCTTTACTCCAATCCTCTCGGCATATTCAGGATCCAAAGCATGTTCAGAATCAATAAAAGCTGCTTTTCCACCCCTTTTTTGCACTTGAGCAATAATATGTAAAACTAAAGTAGTTTTGCCGGAAGATTCTGAACCATAAATTTCTACTATCCTACCACGGGGCACTCCGCCAACTCCTAAAGCCAAATCCAAAGAAGGTGAACCGGTGGGAATAACATCTACATTTACCTTTCTTACTTCCCCTAAACGCATAACTGCACCTTCGCCAAATCTCTCTCTCAATTCTTGAAGAGTACTTTCTAAACTATCCCCCGTTTCTTTGTCTTTTTTATTAGTACTATTTTTAGACATATTCTTATTAATGGTTATTTTACCAATTTTTTATGACTTTAGCAAACCCCACCGTCTCGACCTAAAAAGAATTAACTGGAGACGAAAAAAACACTTGCTGCTCTAAAGTAGTTTCTTTACCTAAAGGATTAAAAGCTTTCAATTCCAAGGTATTTAAACCTTCCACCAGCCTAAGTTGCTCCTGAAAAAAACCTCTTTGATCAAAACGAATTTCTTGCCCTTGCAAAAACAAAGACTTAGCTCTTTTAACCTGACCTTTAATTTCTAAGTCCGGATTGGAAGCAACAAAATTTGGAGTTGGAGTAAACAAAGTAATTTTAGCCGGCAAAAGAAATTGGCTTAACTCCCAACCGCAATAAACTAAAAATAAACCTAAAAGAAAAAATTGTAAAAAATGAGCGACAATTTGGGAAAAAGGTAAAACAGATTTTACTGACTCTTTGTGAGAAAAAGAAGTATCAGAAGTAGTTGAATTTTTTTTATTTTTCAAATAAAGTGCCAAAACTTTTTCTTCATTAAGACGTAAATAGCGAGCATAATCTTTAATCAAACCTTCTAGATAAGGTGAGGGCGGTAAATTTTGATAATCTTCTTGTTCTAAAGCTTGTAAAATTTTTTTGATAATTTTAGAATCTTGACTTGCTTTATCTAAAGTAAGACCTTTTTGCTCTCGCATCTGTCTTAAATATGTACCACCGGTAAGTTCTTCTTGCGTAGCCATAATTAATTTCTATTTTCATCTTGAGATTTCACAAAAACATCTCGAGGTTTAGCTCCATCAGCCGGTCCTACCACTCCTCTGGCTTCTAAGAGGTCGAGCAAGCGAGCTGCCCTAGCGTAGCCAATTTTTAAACGTCTCTGAAGTAAAGAAGCTGAGGCTTTCTGAGCTTTAACTACTACTTCGTAAGCTTCTGGATAAAGTTCATCTTCCGTTTCTTCTAAATTATCAAGATTAATTTGCTCCGGCGTGGCTTCTGCTAAAAATTGAGAAACTTCCATGCCTAAACCATTACTTCCTTCTAGTGAGCTATGTTTAATAATAAAGGACACCAATCTTTCGATTTCTTCTTCAGAAATAAAAGCGCCTTGGATTCTCCTTGGCTTAGAAGATTCTGGTGAGAGAAAAAGTAAATCTCCGTGACCTAGAAGTTTTTCTGCGCCAGCCATATCTAAAATAGTTCTGGAATCAACCTGAGAAGCTACCTGAAAAGCAATTCTCGCTGTAATATTGGCTTTAATTAAACCGGTAATTACTTCTACTGAAGGCCGCTGAGTAGAAACAATTAAATGAATACCAGTAGCTCGAGCCATTTGAGCAATTCTAATAATATAACTTTCCAAATCATGGCCATAATACATCATTAAATCCGCTAATTCGTCGATAATAACTACCAAATAAGGTAAAGGCTCTTCTTTATTATTTAAAGCCTTTAGGTTATAACTTTCTAAATCCCGAGCCTGGTACTCTGACAGTAAATCATAACGCCTACCCATTTCGTTTAAAACCCATTTTAAAGCTGGTAAAACTTTTTTATTATCAGTAATTACTGAAGTTAATAAATGGGGAATGCCATTATAACGAGCTAGTTCCACCCTTTTAGGATCTATTAAAAGAAGTCTTAAAGAATTGGGAGAATTTTTTAAAAGAAAAGAACTAATAATAGAATGAATGCAAACGCTTTTGCCTGAGCCAGTAGCTCCCGCTATAAGCAGATGAGGCATTTGACTTAAATCTGGTACCACAATTTTCCCCTCTACATCTCTGCCTAAGGCAAAAGCTAAAGGCGGAGTAGTTTTTTGAAAATTAATTTCTTTTAATAAATTGCCTAAACGCACTAAAGCTACTGCCTTATTAGGTACTTCAATTCCCACTAAAGACTTGCCAGGAATCGGTGCTTCGATTCTTAAAGGATGCGCTGCCAAAGCTAAAGAAAGATCATTTTGTAGGGCAGTAATACTTGATAATTTAACTCCTTCAGTGGGCTTTAAAGTGTATTGAGTCACAGTAGGACCAATATTGACCTCTCCCATTTCTACAATAATGCCAAAACTCTCTAATGTTCTTTTAATAATATTAGCATTAGCTCTAATATCGCCTACAGTCGGTCTAGTACTGCCACTGTCTAATAAATCTAAGGGAGGAATTTCGTAATTACCAGCTACTTTTGTCACAAAATAATTAGATTTTTTGTTTTCTTTCTCCTTTTCTGTTTTTTCTGGTTTTTCTTGAATACTGCTTCCTCCCCCATTAATTTTTAGTTCCGTCTCTACCTGTTTCTCGCTTGAAGCAAGGGGAATTGTAGTTGCAGTAAGAGAAGGAGAAGAAGAGGACAAGTGATTTTTCTTTTTGAAAAACTTAGGAAATTGTAAAGGAGTATTAAAAGTTAAAAGTAAGCCAGAAATCAAAAGGGCTAAATGAATAATTAAAGAAGCCCAAAAACCTAAAACTGCCTGCAAAGCAGCTCCCAGTCTACCAATTAATCCACCGCTTTGAGCAGAAAACAACTCAATGATTGAAAGACTAGAAAAAAGAGTTAAAACAGCTCCTAAAAGAGTGATTTCATTAAAATTGAGCTTTTCAGTCCAAGAACGAAAGTAGTGAAAAGCAATAATAACTAAAAGCAGGGGTAAAAGAAAATAACCCCAACCTAAAAGATAATCAAAAATTCGATAGACTAATCTACCAAAAGGACCAGCGAAATCAAAAAAACTTAAAATAAGAATTAAGGATAAGGCTACAAAAAAAATTGCTAAAATATTGTTTTTGATTTCTGGAGCTAAAGAAGATTTTGTTTCTCTTTCTAAAGCAGTATGCTCTCTTTTTTGTTTTTTAGTTCTAGCCATAATAATATCTTACCACAAAAAAAGGCTCTTTTCCATCTTCAAGAGCCCTCAGTTTTAGCTTTATATTTTGACTTAGAATTTAGAGTTTAGAATTTAGGATTTAGGATTTAGGATTTAGGATTTAGTTATGTGTACCTATCTGCTACTTTGGAAGCACCAAAAGATTCTGGTTTGGTTTTCACTTCGAAACCAGAACCTCTAACCATACCAATAATTTCTTGAAGCATTTCTTTAGTCTCTCCTTGAGAACCAATATCAACATGTACCTCAAAATCAAATTTTAAATCTTGATTCTGAGATAAATTAAAAAGAACTTCATTAGCTAATTTTAAAGAAAGCATTACTTCTTCATAAATTCTGCTTCTCAAGTTGCTAATTTTATTTTTGCTGACAATCCGACGCCAGAAAAAACGGCCTCCGTGGCCAACTCGATAAATCACTAAAGCACTCACAAAATCTGTCGTTTCGTGATTAGCGGAATCAGTACCAATAATAATCCGATAGTGTTTCACTGGATCTGATTTAATAAACAAAATCACTTCTTTCAGAAGTGCCTCGTAGCTATAACTTTTCCCATTAGGAGAATAAAATTTCTCCATCTTAATGTGTAATAATAATTAAGAAACAATAAAAGGTAAAAGACCTTCTACCCGAGCTCTTTTAACTGCTGTTTTAAGCTGCCTCTGATGTTTAGCGCACAAATGAGTTTTTCGCCTTGGATAAATTTTCATCTGGCTAGAAAGAAATCTTTTTAAGGTCTCAGTATCTTTATAATCTACTGTCTTAATATTTTGAGAACAAAAATAACATTGGGTCATAAAAATGAATTATTATTTAATTATTTCAAATTAGAAGCTACCTCCTGCAAAGCAGCTATATCTTGAGCATATTGATCAGCAATAGCCATGACACTATCTCCATAAAAACTATATTTAGGATTGGTAGAACCAGAGAAATAAATCATAGCAGCTTTCCATTCAGCATCTCTCGTTTGCTTAGTAGCTCCCCAATTAGCTAAATATAAAGCTGCTGCCACAAAAGAATCTCTCACATCCCAAGGATTAGGAGGATTATGTCCGGTCACTTGAGCAATTTTATCTTTATAGGCTAACCAAGTACGAGGCATAAATTGAGCTGGCCCCATAGCTCCACCCCAGCTATTCTTACCAGCAATTAAACCCTTGGCTGGATTATTAATGGGACAAGAAATAGGTGTAGTATTAGGATCTAAACCTAATTCTTTAGTAATTTGCAGAAAAGCGTCTCTGCTATCTGGCTTCATCACTACACGCCAGCTTTTTTCAGGCGGGTCACCAGGCCTATTACAAGTGCCTACGTTTTGTCCTAAATTCGATTCCTGAGTTAAAATAGCTAAAAGAAAAGCTGGTCTAATATTGAGCCTAGAGCTCACCCAATTGGCAATATCTAAAGCCTCACCAAAAGTAACTTTAGTTTTAACTCCTATTAAGTCATAAATCCTTCCTCTAATTTCAGCTGCCTTTTGTCTAGAAGCAGCCAACATCTGCTGATATTTAGTTTCGTTCCCTTTAGTAACTTCTAATAAGCTGGCCTGTTGCTTTTGAGTTTTAGCCAAATTATCTTTTTGGAGCAACTGCATCGCTAAGAGATTTTTTGTTTCTTCTTCATCAGCGCTCAGCTTTTCATTTTGGATATTTAAAGTTACCTGTAAATTAGTAAGCTCATTTAAAGTTTCTTGGATTTTATTCTGTAAACTGTTCAAAGCATTGGCATAATCAAAAAAATCACTGAGTTTCTGGTTACCTAATAAAATTTCTACTAAAGAAGTTTGCTGTAATTGTGATAAAGCTTGAAGTAAACCAGCTAAATTCTTCTTGGTTTCATTAATTTGCTCAGTTGTTTTAGCAATAGAAGCAGTTGTCTCATCGATCTGAATATTAAGATATTCAAGGTTTAAATTAGTCTGCTTAATCTGAAGACTTAATTTATCAGCCTGTTTTTTAAGCTCATTAATTTTATTTTGAAGCGTTTGTTTTTCTTTTTGGGTAGTAGCTAAAACTTGTTCATATTGGGCAATTTCTTTTTCCACCTCCTCTAACTGTTTTTGTAATTGTGCCCTTTCCTCATCGTTTGAAGCCTGAACCTCATAAGGAGCTAAAAAAATAGGTGCCAGTACCTTAACTCTCCCAAACCCAAAAAGTATGACTATTAAAAGTAAAAAAGAAATTAAAGAGTAAGAGTGGCGAAAAGTAAATCTAGAAAAAAAAGAATGAACCTTATCATTTAAAGGCAAAGATGAAACAGAAGAAGTATGAGCAGACTTAATATCTCTAACTCTTGGACGAGCCACAGATTTAATTTTAATCTCACTCCGCATAATTAAGATTCTGATTTAACTTCTTTATTTTCTTCTTTTTCTTCAGTCGGTGCGGCTCCTTCACCCTCTTCTTTTTCCTCCTTCTTTTCTCCTTCTACTTCAACTTCAGCCACGGTCTTAACCTTACCTAATTCTTCTTCTAACTCTTCTTCTGTTAAAGGCGCGTTAATGGTAGCAATTGGAGTATCTTCTTTAACTAGACTTTTCACGCCTGGTGGCAATTTAACATCCCTTACATACACACTTTTATCAAAAGAATCCAAAGACGAAACATCAACTTCTAGAGCGTGAGGTAAATCTTTAGGCAAAGCTTCAATTTCTAATTCATCCATAGATTTTACTAAAATACCTCCTAATTTCACGGCAGGAGGTTCGCCTACAAAAATAAGAGGTACATGGGTAGTAACAGGCTTATCCATTTCTACTTCATAAAAATCCAGATGCAAAGGTTTATTATTAATATAATCACGATTTACTTCTTGTACTAGCACTTTTTTAGTAATTTTTTTACCCTCTTCATCTTCAATAATTAGATCTATTAAATCTGTCTCACCGGCTTTGTGATAAATAGGCAAAAAATCCTTGAGCTTTATTTCCAAAGATAAAGGCTGAGTTTTTCTTCCATAGACTACTGCCGGAACAATCTCTTGTTTTCTTAAAATTTTATTCTTTTTGCCAAAAATTTGACGAGTTTTGGCAGTTAAAGTAAAAGTAGCCATAATGAAGATATTATAGCTAAAATTAAAGAAAAAAGCAATTTTCTCTCAAGCTAATTAATTCCAAAGAATTTTTTTGATTTCTTCGGTAATGACAAAAGGATTCTCCCGCTGCCAAATATTTCTTCCTACTGCTAAGCCAGCCACTCCAGCTTTGACTGATTTTCTCACTAAATCAAGAAACTCCTCTTCTGCTATTTTTTCTCCTCCTGACAAAATAATTTTTGAGTCCCCAGCTAGTTCTACTGTTTGTTTTAAAAGTTCAAATGAACCAGGATCTTTAATTTTAATTAAATCAGCTCCTAATTCTAAACCTAAACGAACTCCATAAAGCGTTAACTGAGGTAAAAGTTCAGGAGTTACTTTTTTACCTCTGGGATACATCCAAACCATTACTGCTAAGCCTAAGCGATGAGCTTCTTCTTCAACCTTACCGAAATCTTCAAACATTTGAGCTTCTTTTTCACTTCCCAAATAAATAGTGTAGCCAACTGCTTGAGCACCTAATTTTTTAGCATAAGCTACTGAACAATTTAAGGCAGCATAGGGCTCTTCTGTTAAGAGATTAGTTTTCCCGTTAAGTTTTATAATTAAAGACAGTTGTTTTGTTTGTACTTTTCGAGAGTAATAATGTTCAGCTAAACCTTTTTGAAGAATAAGACCAGTATAACCACCCCTTAAAGCTAAATCTACAATTGCTTCAGGCCGAGTGCCCAGACCGATTAAATCTTTAGGACCGTGTTCAAAGCCATGATCATAAGCTAAAAATAAAGCTTTATTATTTTTAAAAAATGGTTTTAAAGTATTCTTCATAATTTTTCAATTAGCAATGTTTTTATTACTTCTTTTAGGCTATCTTTAGAAAGACCATATTTTTTAATTAGCTCTTGAGCTTCTCCTGATTCGCCGAAAGTATCAGCTACTCCCAAGAAATGCATTGGCACCGGATAAGTAGCACTCAAAAATTCGCTGACAGTAGAACCCATCCCACCAAATTTTTGATGCTCTTCTAAAGTTAAAATTAATTTGGATTTCTGGGCCCATGCTAGGATTAAAGTTTGGTCTAAAGGTTTAATAGTAGAATTATTAATTACCGCAATGTTAATTTTTTCTTGAGCTAATTCTTGGGCTGCCTTTAAGGCTTCAAAAACTAAAAAACCAGTGGCCACTACTGTAATTCCAGAAAAAGGCTCTTCAGGAAGCCAAAAAACCTGAGCTTTCCCTATTTGAAAAGGAGTCTCGGGGCTAGTTATAACTGGCCCCGTGGCTCTGGCTAATCTTAGATAAACAGAGGTAGGATAAGTAAGAGCTTCAAGAAGTGCTTTTCGAGCCTCCCAATAATCGCAAGGACTGATTACTGCTAGTTGAGGCAAAACACGAGTTAAGGCTAAATCTTCTAAGGCTTGATGGGAACCACCGTCTGGCCCTACATTTAAACCACCGTGAGAACCAACTAAAATTACTTTTTGCTGATTGTAGCAAATAGTGGTTCTAATCTGTTCCCAATTTCTTCCTGGAGAAAAAACAGCATAACTCCCCACTACCGGAATCTTGCCAGTGGCCGCCAAACCAGAAGCCACACCGATCATATTTTGTTCAGCAACTCCTAACTCAAAAAATCTTTCCGGAAAACGGTCTCGAAATAAATTCATTCTCAAAGATTCTGTGACATCAGCACAAAGAGCCACTACTTGATGGTTCAATTCTCCAGCTAAAACTAACCCTTCTCCAAATCCATCTCTCATGGATTTTATTTCAGCTTTCTCTGAAAATAAGCCACTATTTAATTTTAATTCCGGATTAAGCATAAGGCAATAAATTTTCAAATTTTTAATTTTGTAATTTTTAATGTTTAAAAATTAAATCATTAAGGCATTATTTATAAAATTAAACATTGGAAATTAAAAATTGTTCGTTATCTATCAGTCTAATTCTGATTGAATTTTACCTTTAAGAGAACGAAGCTGCCTTAATGCTTCTTCAGCCTCTCTCGAATTGGGCACTTTACCGTGCCACTGATATTCCCATTCCATAAAATCAATGCCTTTACCAGGAATAGTATGACAAATAATCGCTACTGGCTTCGCAAATAAAGACTTAGCTTTCAAAAGAGCACTAATTATTTCCTCAAGATTATGGCCATCGACTTCTAATACTTTCCAGCCGAAAGCTTCGTATTTTTCTTTTAATGGTTCTAGAGGTAAAACTTTTTCAGTAAACCCATCTATTTGAATATTATTTCTATCAATTAAAACTGTTAAATTATCTAATTGGTATTTAGCAGCCAGCATCGCTGCTTCCCAAGTACTGCCGCAATCTTGCTCGCCATCTCCCATCAGGCAATATACCTGAGATTTAATTTTATCTAATTTCAAGCCTAAAGCCATACCCACTGCTTGCGAGAGTCCTTCTCCTACCGGCCCAGAGGAAGTTTCCACTCCCTTCAGACCAAGACGGTAAGGATGCCCTTGGAGTGGCGAACCTAATTTCCGTAAATTTTTTAATTCATCCCTGGGGAAATAGCCTGCTTCTGCTAAAATAGCATAAAGTAAAGGAGCATAATGACCGTTAGAAACTACTACTCGATCCCGTTCCGGCCAATCAGGATTTTTAGCATCATACTTTAAGATACCTCCAAAATATAAAGCTACGTATTGTTCTACTGCTCCCAAAGGGCCGGCGCAATGACCTGATTTAGCCTCCAGAAGCATTTGGATGATCTCTTGCCTAATTTTTAGAGATAATTCTTCTAGCGAGGCAATTCTTTCAGCTTGTTTATTTCTCTTTTGTTTCATATTTCTTAATAATTTGCCTCAGCTCTGCGATCTGCTGCTTAGGATTATTTGCTTCAAAAAGAGCAGAGCCCAAAGCCAGATAATTAGCTCCAGCTTTTAAAACTTCTTCTAGATTATTTTGATTAATACCACCATCAGCTTCGATGTTTAAAAGAGGGTATTTTTGCCTTAAAGCTTTAATTTTATCTAAAACATACCACTGAAATTTTTGACCGGAAGGACCAGGATCAACACAAAGTAATACTAAATAATTCACCTGCTTGAGATAATCTTTTAAAGCTTCAAGAGGTGTTTCTGGCTTTAAAGCTAAAGCTAATTCTATTTTTCTTTCCTCGCATTGTTTTAATAAAAATGGAAAATTTTTTACGGCTTCTTCCTGCACAATTATTCTTTGAGGCTGAGCTTCCAGCCAATAGGGGACTTCTATTTCCGGATGAGCTACCATTAAATGAACCTCAAAATTATGACGTAATCCTTTTATTTCTTTTAAATCTGCTGGAGCATTCCAGCTTTTCCAAGCAGTAAATTTACCATCAGCTACATCTATTTGAAAAACTCCTTCAAAATCTAAAAGATAACGAAACCTTTCTTCGAATTTTTTTCTAGTTTTTACATTAATTACTGGAATTAAATCTCGCACTAAGGCCATAAAATTTAATACTTAAATAATTTTTTTTCTAACAACGCAATTTTCTTTAGCCTTCTTTTAAAACGCATTTGCTGTGAGGCTTTCGTATTTAAAAAAGTCTTGATGATAGAGAAAGCGGTTTGGGTATCAGTAAAATCAGCAGCCAAAACTAAAATATTAGCATCATCATCTCTTCGAGCCTGCTGAGCCATCCAACGAGAAAGACAAAGAGCGCTTCTAATCTTTGGGTATTTATTAGCCACTATGTTCATGCCCTGACCAGAACCACAAATTAAAATACCAAAATTATTTTTGGGTCGGCGAGAAATTTTTTGCGCTACTAAACGAGCGAAGTCAGGATAATCATCTTGAACATCATAAACGAAATTCCCCAAATCTTCAAAATCTTGATGAATAGCTTGTAAATATTCTTTTAATCTCTCTTTTAAATAAAAACCACGATGATCAGCTCCTAAATAAATCATAAAATAGCTTGAAGCCTTTTTAATTGTTCCACTAAGGTCCAGGCATACCCCCATTCGTTATCATACCAAACAAAAACTTTACATAAATCTCCTGCCACTACTTTAGTAAAACTTAAATCTATAATAGCAGGATGGGTATTTTTAATAATATCGGAAGACACTAAGGGTTCATAATGAACTTCTAAAATATTTTTCCATTTTTCCTCTTTACTCGCATCAGCTAAAATTTTATTTATTTCTTCCGGAGTAGTAACTCTCTCACTTACAAAAGTTAAATCAGCTAAAGAACCACAAACTACTGGTACTCTCACTGCTAGACCATCAAATTTTTGATCTAATTGTTTTAAGACTTTAGTTACCGCCAAGGCGGCGCCAGTGGTAGCCGGAACGATATTTTGAGCAGCAGCTCGGCCCCGTAGTAAATCCTTACCTTTAGTAGTTCCATCCACTAAATTTTGAGTAGCAGTATAGGCATGAACAGTGTTTAAGAGGGCTTTTTTAATGCCGAGTCTTTCAGCTAAAATAGCCAAAACCGGTGCTACTGCATTGGTAGTACAAGAACCATTAGAAATTACCTCAAACTTCAAAAGTTCTTCTTCATTAATATTTAATAAAACAGTTCTACCATCCTTTCCTTCTTCACCTTTAGCTGGCGCAGTAATAATTACTTTTTTAGCTCCTGCTCCAAGATGACTCTTTGCTTTAATAAAATCTTCAAAAACGCCAGTGGCTTCAATTACTACCTCAATATTAAGTTCTCGCCACGGCAGATTGGCAGGATCTTTTTCCTGAAAATAAAAAATTTCCTTACCTCCATCAACATTAAAAGAACTAGCAGGTAAAGATTTGCTATTTTTAAATCTTAAATCATTAAGAAAAGGTTGTTCAGGATCAGAAGCAGTATAAGCAATTTTGTGATCATAAAAACCATAAACAGTATCGTGATACAATAAATAAATAATATCTTCAATGCTAGTTAAATCATTAACAGCCACTATCTCTAAATTAGGTTCTGCTAAAGCCAGCTTAAAAAAAGCTCGACCTATTCTCCCAAAACCATTAAGAGCAATACGCATAATAATTAAAAATTAGATTAAAATTAAAAAATGAGAGTACGAACTAAAGCTTCGCCAAAAGCTTGTGCTGCACTTGGTCCATTAGCAGTAATAATATTTTGATCGATTACTACTGCTTCATTTTGATAATGGGCTCCTTGTTGCTCTAAAAATTTAATAGCACTTTTGTCAAAAGGAGAAGACCAAACAGTCGCTTTTTTATTCTTCAAGAGACCAGCTTGAGCTAAAAGCTCCGGCGCTAAGCAAATCGCAGCCACTATCTTGCCTTCCTGATTAAATTCTTGAGCTAATAATTGAAAATCAGAATTAGTAATTTCTGTACTAATACCAGGACCTCCTACAAAAACTACAGCTGCATAATCAGTTACTTTGATATCTTTTGGTAAAATCTTAATTTCTACTTCACCGCCATCAACCCCTAAAGCTATACCACTCCGACTACTCGTAGTCTCTACAGTAAAACCAGCATTTTCTAACACCTCCTTAGTTACAAAATATTCTTCATCCTTAAAATCTCGAAAAGCGATCACCATTAAAATTTTTTTCTCCATGGTTACTCTACTATTTAAAATTTGAGAAGAAGCATCAACCGAAAGTTCCTCAGGAAGGCGCTGTTTTCCTGTCTCCAAAAACCAACTTATTAAACCTATTGCTAGAATTACTAGAAGTAAAAGATAAGGTAGCCATTTCTTCATTGCCTTAATTATAACAAATTTTTCTCCTTTCCAAAAGACTGCCCTAGTAAAAGTTTTTTTAGTTGATAGATAGCAATACCAAAAGCTACTGAGACATTTAATGATTCCTTGGCTCCCCACATGGGAATTTCTAAAATTAAATCAACCCTGCTTAAAATTCTGGAAGATAAACCCTTTACTTCTGGTCCTACAATTAAGGCTAACTTACGATGCTTTAATTTATTTAAGCTAAAAATATTTTTGGCCTTAGCCTGCTGCTCAAGAGCTATTAAAAAATAATCTTGTTTTTTTAAATCATCAAGCAACCGCCAAGTTTGAGACACTTTCTCCCAAGGAACATAATTTTCTGCCCCTAAAGCAACTTTACTAATTTTAGGATGAGGTGGAGCTGGGGTAATACCACTCAAGTACATTTTACTTACTCCTGCTCCGTCAGCTGTTCTAAAAATAGCACCTACATTGTAGGTGCTGCGAATATTATCTAAAACAACTACTAATTCTTCCTTAGGAGCCTTCATGATTTAAACCTAATAATTCTTCCAAACGAGGCTTATTAAAGCCAATCACTATCTGACCATCAATCTCAATTACTGGTACTCCCATTTGGCCAGATTTTAAAATCATTTCTTGAGCCTTAGCTTCATCTTGAGAAACATCTACCTCTTCAAAAGGTATCTGATGCTCTGTCAGAAACTCTTTGGCTAAGTGACACCAAGGACAGGCAGGAGTAGAATAAACTGTAACTTTCATAAATTTATTTAATTATTTTATTGATTATTATTTTGAGACCCTAACAAGGTATCAATTTTAGTTTTTAAAGTTTCATAAGACACTGCTCCTAAATTTTCACCTTTCTCATTGGCTAAAAGACTACCATTAAGAAAAGTAGCAGGGGTGCCTGTAATTGTCTTCAAAGCTTCTTCGGTGTTATTTTTAACTAGATTCAAATATTTACCGGACTCTAAACAAAAATAAAATTCACATTCATCTAACCCTAAAGATTGGGCGAGATTTTCTAGATTGGCTTTTTCATAAAATTCAGTACTATTAGTTTCATATCTTAAACTCAACAGGGCATCATGATAATCCCAAAATTTACCTTGATCATTAGCGCAATATGCCCCTTCTGCTGCCCATTGAGACCTATTACCCTCAAAAGCAAGATCATGAAAAAGTAATTTAACTTTATTGGTAGCTACATAATCTTGTACCAAAGGTTTAATACTTTCATAATAATATTTAGCACAAGCAGGGCATTGATAATCAGAATATACCTCTACTAAAATAGTACTAGTAGCAGCGCCAAGAGGTTCAATTTCTTTTAAGTCTTTTATTTGAAGAGCTTTACCTTGGCAAAGAGCGCTTAAATTATTTTGAGCTTTGGGCGCGAATAACTCTCCATAGCCAATTAGAAAAGAGATAATTAAAATGATAACAATAACAGTTGTCCAATTAATTTTTTTCATAAATTTATTATTTTTAATTAGCTTTTAAGCCAAGTAACTAAATGATAGTTCTTTTTACCTTTTTTTAGAATTAAATATCTACCAAATAAGCAATCCTTGGGCGAAATAATTTGATTGACTTGATCGCAGATTTTTCCATTCATACTGATGCTATGACTTTGAAGATCTTCCCTAGCTTGCCGTTTAGAAGAAGAAATACCGCTCTCTACTAAAAGATCTACCAGCAGAATTTCACGCTGCTGTCGTAAAATAGTAGTAGGAACTGCTCGAAAAGCTGTAGTAAGTTCTGCTTCGGTTAATTTTTCAATTTCCCCGTAAAAAAGTTTCTGGGAAATTTTTTCTGCTCGTTGGCTTTCTTCTTTACCATGAATAAATTGAGTCACTTCGAAAGCTAAAACTCTTTGTGCTTCTCTTTTTTCAGGTTGAAATTGAACTTTTTGGGCTAAATTTTCAATTTGAGCAGCTGAAAGAAAGGTAAAATATTTCAAATAAGGAATTACTTCCTGATCACTAGTTTGAAACCAAAACTGATAAAATTGGTAAGGAGTAGTGAGCTTAGCATCTAGCCAAATAGTACCTTGCTCGGTTTTCCCAAATTTAGTGCCGTCTTCTTTAGTCAAAAGAGGTAAGGACAAGCCAAAAACTTCTTGATTTAGTCGCTTTTTTATCAAATCAATACCAGCGGTAATATTTCCCCACTGATCGCTACCTCCAATTTGCAATTCGCAATGATATTTCTTAGCTAATTGATAAAAATCATTAGCCTGTAAAAGCATATAGCTAAATTCCGTAAAAGAAAGCCCTTCCTCTAGACGATTTTTTACCGATTCTTTGGAAAGCATATAAGAAACAGTAAAATATTTTCCTGTCTCCCTTAAAAAGGTAACCAGTTTTTCCCGATTGAGCCATTGATTATTGTTTAATACCACTAGATTGGTATCTTGAAAAATTTTTTTAATTTGTTGCTTTAAACTAGCACTCCACTCTTTTACTCTTTTTTCCTCTAAAAGAGGCCTTTCTTCTCTTTTGCCACTAGGATCACCAATTAACCCAGTGCCACCTCCAATTAAAACGATAGGGTTCTGTTGAAAAAGGGCAAATCTTTTTAAAGTAATAAGGGGCAAAAGATGGCCAATATGCAAGCTAGGAGCAGTTGGATCAAAACCGCAGTATAAAACCAGCTTACCCTTTTTTAATCTTTCCTCTAATCCCTTTAAATTGGTAGCTTGGTAAATCAAACCGCGATCTTTTAAATCTTCTAAGATTTTAACCATAAGTAAAGTAAATTCTATCACATCTTGCCTTGAAATTCAAAAAGCCTTATACTTACAATAATACTGTTTTAACAATAACTCAGTCTTGCCTTAAACTATTTAAAGCCTAAAGGTCGAAAATAATTTAAAGAATTAATAAAAACAAATATGAATCCTTATATGTCAGAATATGCGCCAGCTGCCACTACCCTCGGTGCTTTCATGGGTATTGGCATCGGTATCACTCTGCTAGCGTTTGCCTTTGGTCTTTTAATGATTATCTCCTTTTGGAAAATTTTTACCAAAGCAGGCAAGCCGGGTTGGGCTGCAATAATTCCAGTTTATAATTCTGTAGTCTTAGCTCAAATTGCCAAACAACCCTGGTGGTATGGTTTACTAATGTCTTGCTCCCTCCTCTCTGCTGTACCAAAATTGGGCATTGTCTTTTCTCTG
>JAUPUN010000014.1 GCA_030917555.1 Patescibacteria group bacterium | reverse complement strand
CTGTGTTATTTGAAACATCTGCCCAAATTAAACAACCCTCACCCCCACACGTAGATAAAATGCCATCAGTCCAAAGAACATTTTCTCCATTTAGCCGCTTCAAAAAATTGGTATCCCTGAGTTGTCTGACTAGTTCTACTCCTTCTTGAGCTAAAAAACTAGCTGTTAATCTATCTTGAATAATAGTGACATTGTATAAAGCTTTAATTACCAAGACAAACCCAGAAATAACGCCTACTATCAAAATAGACATGGCAATTAAAGCTTCTACTAGAGTAAACCCACCTAACTTTTGTTTTTTATAATGAATCATGGCGCAGAAGAAACAGAACTTTTAGAAATTTGTCTAGAAATTTGTCCTGCTTTAGTTACTTCAACCTCATAATATCCCGTCGCCTGATTAACTAGTCCTAATTCAATCTTGGCAATATTAACTAAGGGATTAAAAAACACTTTTGGTTCTGGGGGCTCAAAAACAATATCTAAAACATTGCTGCTTTTTATTTCAACACCCCTCAAAACATTAATGGTTTCAATTTTTGTATCGTTAGTATCATATTTTCTGGGCTGGCCAACACAGGCGTCAGCAAATAAAAAATAGGAAGTATTAGATTCACTAAGGTCAACGTGAATTCCCCAACCGCATACTTTTGCACTTCCACTTTCTTGTAAAGTTTGTAAAGCAGAATTTTGGGCTTCGTGTAATTTGTAAACCAGTCTTTCACTTTCTCGCAAGAGATTAGTTTGAGATTCACTTTGTCTCGAATAACCAATTACCATTACCGTTAGAACAGAAATAATACCTAAAGTAACCATCATTTCAATCAGAGTAAAAGCTCTGCTTTTACTCTGAAAATTTGTTGAAATTTGTTGAAATTTGTTGAAATTCATCCTCTAATTATTAAATATCTATAATAAAAACAAGGTGAGATACTTCTCTATTATTATATCACCAAAGAGCAAAATTGATAAGGCGCCGCAGGCTAAAAACGGAGCGAAAGGAAGATAACTTTTAAGAGTTTTTTTATTAAAAATAATTAAGATCAAGGCTACGACGCCACCAACTAGAAAAGCAATCATTAAAGCCATCAATGATTCCGGCCAACCTAAAATTAAACCTAGAAACAAAGCTACCCAAGCATCTCCCCAACCCATGGCTCTTTCTTGAGTAAGATAAGCTAGAAGAGCGATTAAACCGCCACTAACTACTGGACCCAAAATCAGAGACACAAAATAAGAATAATTGCCAAAAACATAACTTTGAGGCCCCAAGAAACGAAGGGTTTGAGATACTAAAGGTAAATTATGTTTTAGTAAAACAAAACCCAAAACTACCTTCCAGCTTAAAGTGAGAATTAAGGCAGGAAAAAGTACTTCGTTTAAAATTAAATATTTTTTCAAATCATAAAGAGAAATAGCTACCAAAACAAAAATCCAATAAAGCCAAAAGAAAAACATTAACCACAATAAAAAAGTTTCTAAATTACCACCAAAAACTGAGGAAGGGCTGATCAAAGGAAAACGCAAAAAACGCCAACTGGCTAAAGCGAATAAGAGACCAGTTAAGAATTCTATGAGAGGATATTGTAAAGGTAATTTATGATGACAAGAAGAACAGCTACCCCTTAAATAAAAATAATTTATTACTGGAACCATTTCCCACCAACTTAAAGTTTTACCGCAATAAGGACAGAAAGATCGCCCCAGAAAGGGCGATCTTTCTGTATCAGTTCTGTCTACCAAAACATTGATGAAACTACCAACAATGGTGCCCAAAATAAATACTATAAAAATAAGAAACGTTTCCATTACTAAACTCTCTTAACTAAAATTATTACATTCCTACACAATAAAAAACTCCTTCGTTATACAATGCACCGCAATTTTTACCACACGGCATACCAGTCAAAGTCTCATCAGTAGAACTAGTTACTTCTAGTTGAGCTCCTAAAACATAGCTGTTGACAGCTCCAGCAGCACTTTCAGCACCAGGACAATAATAATAAGTACCACCCGACGGATCTTTTGGCAATTTAAAATTTTTACCTAATACCTGCATCTCGGTTTGCAGATTATCCCAATTAGTCGCTTTAGGATAAGTGCCCTGTTTACTATAATATAACTCTAGAGAGCTCTGAACATTCCTTAAATCACCAATTCTTCGAGCATCTCGAGATTTAGGCAAAGCACCACCAATACCCCTTAAAATTAAAGTGGAAAGCACAGCAATAATAGCAATCACAATTAACATTTCCACCAAGGTAAACCCTTGTCTGTATTTTGTATTATTAAACATAATTTTAAAATTTTATTTTATTCGACCTCTTTATATTACGATGCTAATATACGAATGAATACGAATTATACAAATTAATTATTCTAATTAGTCTAATTATTCTAATCAATACCCAAGGTCTAATGTCTAATCCGCCAGCTGGCGGATTGGGATTTGGGATTTGATTAGGTTAATTAGAATAATTGGTCATTAGAAATTAAATATCCAGATATTGTATCGTGTTATATTCCTTGCGCTAACTGATAAATTGGCAAAAGTACTGCTGACACCAGGAAAGCCACCAAAATACCAATAAATACTATTAAAATTGGTTGCAATAAATCAATCATAGTAGTAAAGGAGTTATCCACTTCTTTTTGGTAATATGCCGCTACTTTTTTGAAAATTTCTTCTAAGCGACCAGTGGATTCACCTACTGCTGCCATTTGAGCTACTAAAGGAGGAAAATATTCATAATAGTTTTTTAAAACATTACTGATTGATTCTCCTGTTTTTAATTTTTCTGCAATCTCATGACCGATTTGTTGATAAATATAATTACCAGTAGCAGCTCCTGCCACCTCAAAAGCAGTAATAGCTGGAATACCACCCAGCATCAAATTGCTAACTGTTTCAGCAAATCTGCTAATATAAATTTTTTTATAAATAGGTCCTACTACAGGAATTTTTAAAAGATAAACGCCACCAACTCTTCGCCCTTCTTGAGACCTAAAATAATTAAGCAAGAGCCAAACAAGACCAGCTAAAGCAATGGCTAATAAAATGCCCCATTGACTTAAAAATTGCCCAATAGTAATTAGAATCCTAGTGCCTAGAGGTGGTTCTTTTCCGAATTCTTCAAAAATAGAAGACATTTGAGGAGCCAAAGCTACAGTAATCACTGTTCCAATCACTAAAAAGGTAACTAAAAGAAAAGCAGGATAAGTAGCAGATGATTTAGCTTTTGACATTAAATCATTTTCATGCTCAGCGTAATCAGCTAAAGATATTAAAACTTCATCTAAGCGTCCGGAAATTTCACCAGATTTAATCATCTGGCTATAGTATTCACCAAAAACATCGCTTCTTTTTTCAACAGCCTGAGATAAAGAAAGACCAGCATCCAAATCAGACATTAATTCAAAGGCTAAATCTTTTAAAGCTGGAGTAGTAGCTTGAAGGTATAAGGTCCTTAAAGCTTCTGCTAAAGGCACTTGACTTTCTAAAAGAGTAGAAAATTGCCGCAGAAATACTGATAAATCCTTTTTAGAAACTCTAGTTTTCTTACCAAAAATTTGATCAAAAATAGTCACGTGCGTTTCTGGCCTGATATCCAAAACTATTAATTCGTAACTTTGTAGTAATTTTACAGCTGCATCTAAGGAACGCGCCTCTACTGCGCCAGTTTTCATGTTGCCTATTTTATCTTTAGCTTTATAAATAAACTTCATGCCAAAATTATTAAAATTTGCGAACGAAGTGAAGAAAATTGTATTTTAATTTTGAGCACCCAGCACATAACTTTACAAACTATATTTTAAGCGCTCTTTCAGTCTTCTTTTGGTTTGTCCATGTTCTTTCAATTTCAGTTCACGTATTCTGGCATCTTTCTCTCATTTATATGCCTCATAATAGATCAATTCAGGCTGTTTATACGTATGTTCTTTATATCTTCTTTTTAAATCATTAGTATAACCAATGTATATTTCATTTTTACTATGATTTTTCAAAATATATACATAATACATAAAGTTATGTGCTGGGTACAGGTTTTGTTGCTAAATTTTCTACGCCTGCGGCTTGAAAATTTAGACAAAGCCCTTTATCCTAATAATTGCCTTAATTCTGAAGGATTCAAAGAATAAGTCTCAGCTGCCTCTAAAGAAAT
>JAUPUN010000013.1 GCA_030917555.1 Patescibacteria group bacterium | reverse complement strand
TTATATCTATCATATTTATAATCGTGGCGTAGAAAAAAGAAAGGTATTTTTAGATGATCAAGATTATTTTCGCTTTATCCACGACCTTTATGAGTTTAATGATGAAAATCCTGTTATTAATGTTAATTACCGACTCCAGCACAAGCAATCTAAATATATGGGAGTTCAACTTCCATATATTAAAAATGAGAGGAAGCTATTAGTAGATATTTTAGTATGGTGTTTGATGCCTAATCATTATCATTTAATTTTAAGACAAAGAAGAGACAATGGTATTGTGCTCTTCATGCAAAAATTGGGTAGTGGCTATACTAATTATTTTAATCTAAAATATAAAAGAGTTGGGTCATTGTTTCAGGGAAGATTCAAAGCAGTTCTGGTTGAAAATGATAATTATCTATTGCATTTAAGTCGTTATATCCATCTTAACCCAGTTGAATTAGTTCAAGCCGATTGGAGAAATAATGGAATTAAGGATTTAAAGAAAGCCAGCAAATTTTTAGAAAAATATCGTTACTCAAGTTATTTAGATTACACTGGCAGGAAAAATTTTCCTTCCTTAATACATAAAGATTTGATTAATCAGTATTTTGAAAGCTCACAAGAATATAAGAATTTTATACAAGAATGGGTATCTAGTCAGACTAATGATTTTAAAGATCTAATCTTAGAATAAATATATTGAAGTTCAACTTCGATATGATATGATATGATATGATTGTAGTAAAAGTTGAGTTATAATAGATTTTTTGACTTTGGAATTTAATCTTGTTAAAATTAGAATATATATAATTTTAATTTTGCTAAGATTATGGAGATTCAAGAAAAAGAATTAGAAGAGATTTTAAAGGGTCAACGCGAAGAATACCAACAGTATTTAGGTGTTTTAACAGAAAATTTTGAATCTCAAATTAAATTAATCGCAGAGTCTTTAAAAGGTACTCAGGAGCAACTTACAGTTCTCCGAGAGATAGTTGCAAAAAACACCGAAGACTTGGTAACTCTCCGAGAAATGGTTGCAAAAAACACCGAAGATCTTGAAGTAATGAAAATGGATCTGCATATAATCAAAGACAATCTTATAGAAAAAATAAGCCGAGAGGAGTTTAAAATTATTGAAAAAAGGATTGATTTGCTTGAAAAGAAGCTTCAAAAAGCATAGGAAGTAATTAAAATTAATAACTAAACAATTATGACAAATAAAGATCAGTTTTTTAAAATTACTTTGATTGTAGCGATAATTCTCTTAAGCATTTTAATTTATTTAGTAATAAATGGTAAATCTAAAACCATCTCAGCTCCTTATTATGCAGTTTATTTAAAAACCGGCGATTTATATTTTGGGCAACTAAAGAAATTTTTTAACAGCTACACTTTAACTAGGGTGTATGTTTTGCAAAGAGATCAAAACGGCGAATTCAGTGTCCAAAAATTTGACCAAGCAGTTTATCAGCCAGAGGATAGGTTAATTTTAAATAAAGATAATATTATTTGGCTTACTGAGATTCAGGATAATAGCCCCTTAATCTCAATTTTAGAAGGTAAACAAGCTACTACTGTTTCACCAACAACCCTTCTTCCAGAAGTACCAACTTCTTCTCCTAACCTGCCTTAATTTCTTCTTTGCATTCTCAGTTAGCTACTATAGCGACATTTGTCTGAAAAATCACCTCTCGGAATTGTCTTTTTTACTTTTGATTTTTTATTTTTTATTGTGCGCTATATTTATATGCTATATTTTATGCTATTTTTATATTTCTTTTTGCGTCTTCATTTATTTCTTGCGATCACAGAGAAAAAATGAAATGAAGAAAGGGCAAATCAATATTCTAAAAATTCATAGATTAAGAGTACTTGACCCCTCACTTGGCTTTAAAAATATTTTACAAGTTGATATAATAAAATGCCCCACAAACAACTTGTGTTTGAAAAACGGTGAATAAGATCACTGTTTTTATTATGACGGTAAAAATGTATAGATCAAAATTATGGAAGTTCAACTTCCATAAATATAAATATGGTTTTTGAATTTTGAGTTGTATTTTGCTATACTTAACATAGTATGGCTGTGAAATTTTCTCTTAAAGATTGGCAAAAATTATTGGTACCGGAATTTACCATTTCAGCGATTTCCCTGGAAGACAGAATGGTGCGGGTGTTTTGTTTTGACAGAGATATTAATCGAGTGACTAAAGTAGGTAAATATGCTTTGCCTCCGGGAATTATTGAAGAAGGGGTTTTAAAAAAACCGCAGGAATTGCAGTCTTTTTTTGTTTCCCTCAAACAAAAACTTTGGCCCAAAGAAAAAGAAGTTTGGATAATTGTTTCTCTGCCTTCAGCTGATTTTTATACTAATCTTTTATCTTTGCCTGATTTAGAAGAAGAACGCTTTAAAGAAGCAGTGATTTTTAATACTCAAATGGTAGCTCCTTTACCTTTAGAAGAAACTTATTTTGATTGGGAAGACTGGGGAGGGTCTGTTAAAGAAAATGAAAGAGAAGTGTTTATTGCCTTGGGTATAAAAAAACAGTTAGATCCTTATCTAGATATTTTGTCGCAAGCAGGTTTTAAAATTGTGGCTGTTGAGCCGTGGGCCTTGAGTTTGGTAAGATTTTTAGACACATTTGGAGAAAAAAATCAGCCTGTTTTAAGCATTGCCTTAAGACCAGAAGGTATTGAATTTATTTTAAGCGAAAATAATAAATTAATTTTTTTTGATTTCGATTCGTGGCCGGAAATTTTTGGTGCTAATATTCCCAAGCAGATTACTTTGGAGATGATTAAAAAACATTTGGATGGTGAAGTTCCCATGCTCTTGAATTTTTATTCTTTAAAAAGAAAAAAGCCAATTCAAAAATTTCTCTTTTTAAGTAATAATAATCAATTTGTTACTTTGATTAGTCAATTTCTTAAAGAGAATTATCATTTAGAGCCCTTTATTCTTACTTTACCTTCTTACTTAAAATGGGTTACTTTAGATTGGTTTAGTGCGATTGGCGCAGCTTTAAGAGGACTAATTCCTCGTTATCAAGAGATGATGGTAAGTTTAGCGCCAGTAGGCACTGAGCAAAGTTATGAACAAAATCATTTATACCGAGTTGTTTCTTTATGGAGTAAAGTAACCCTGACCATCATTATTACTTTAACAAGTGTTTTTGGTCTACTGGATCTTAGTTTTTTTCAAAACATTAAAACTCGTTATTCTCAATTGGTGGCTAAGCCCTTAGATCAGTCTCTCATTGAAAAGGCAACTATCTTATCACAGCAAGCAGATGAATTTAACACTTTAGTTGCTTTACTTGGAAAAATACAGTCTTTGAAACAAGACGATACTACTATTTTGCGAACTCTTTTTAATTCTGGTCAGTCTTATCAGATTAATATTAATAGAATTTTAATCAGTAATGCTCCAGCTAATAATTTGACTCTGCAGGGTCGAGCTAAAAATCAAGAAGCAGTTTTTAATTGGAGGTCAAATTTAGAAAAAACAGGAGTTTTAAAAGATATTACTATTCCCCTTGAAACTTTAGTAGAAACGCCAGAAGGAGT
>JAUPUN010000012.1 GCA_030917555.1 Patescibacteria group bacterium | reverse complement strand
TACCAATATCAATTTACAGATGTCGAGGGAAAAGATTATCTAGTTTTGACGGTAAAGACTGAGAATGATCCAGAAAATGTGATTTCTTCTCCTCAAGAACTGTTTGCTCCAGAGATCGAGATTCTTTCTGGAAGATTTTATCAAATTGGCGATCCTAATCAATACCAACAACCTTCATTTCTGATTAAATTGCAAGCTCAAGTAACAGTGAGAGGAAAGGCTTATCCTCTATCAGTAGAAACAGCTGTCACTCCTCGAATTTTAAATCTACCTTAAAATTTTATGAAAAAATTGTCTGGTCAGATTTTTTTAATGAGTGTTTTAGTTTTAAGCGTGGTTTTAACCAGTGGTATGGTTTTAATGATGCTTTTTACCAGAGATCTCAAAGCTAGTTTTGATACTAGTCAGTCTCTGAAAGCTTTTTATGCTGCTGATAGTGGTTTGGAAGGGCAACTCTATAATATTTTTACTAATACCAATATTCAACCTGCTTCTGGTAATCTAAATTCAGAAGTGTTTTTTGAGTGTAGCACTACTACTATTGATACTACCATCAAGATTCAATGTGTGGGAAAAGTAGGTACTGCTGAAAGAGCGATTAAACGGGGAATTGAAGTAAATTTTTAATATGACCAAAGAAGAAGCTAAAAAAAGAATAGAACTTTTAAGAAGGGAAATAGAAAAATATCGTTATGCTTATCATGTTTTAGATCAATCCTTAATTTCAGATGAAGCTCTTGATTCTTTGAAGAAAGAGCTTTTTGATTTAGAACAGCAATACCCAGAGTTGATCACCCCAGATTCTCCTACCCAAAGAGTGGGGGGTAAACCTTTAAAATTTTTTAAAAAAGTACGTCATGAAGTGCCGATGATTTCTTTAAATGATGCTTTTTCTCAAGATGACATGAGAGATTGGTATGAGAGGCTTTTAAAATTAGTGCCAGAGAAAGCACGCCTTGATTTTTATTGTGAGCACAAATTCGATGGTTTAGCTATCTCTTTAATTTATAAAAATGGAATTTTTAATTTAGGTTCTACTCGAGGTGACGGTAAAATTGGCGAGGATGTTACTCAAAATTTGAAAACCATTGAGTCCATTCCCTTGCGTTTAAGGGAAACCAGAGTTTTACCAGAAATAGTAGAAGTAAGGGGTGAAGTATTGCTTACTAAAAAAGAGTTCGAACGTATAAATAGAGAACAGGCAGCTAAAGGTTTATCACTTTACGCCAATCCCAGAAATGTGGCTGCTGGTTCTGTCAGGCAATTAGATCCTCAAGTAACAGCTTCACGCCATTTAGTTTTTTATGCCTATGATTTGATTACTGATTTAGGTGCTAAAACTCATGAAGAAAAACATCTGATTCTAAAAGATTTGGGTTTTAAAACCCATACTGACAATAAAAGAGTAAAAACCTTAGAAGAAATTTTTGAAATTCATGATCAACTAGCTAAAATTAGAGAAAGATTACCTTACGAGATTGATGGTTTAGTGGTGATTGTTAATGACAATAAATTATTTGAATCTTTGGGAACAGTCGGTAAAGCTCCCCGGGGAGCAATTGCTTATAAATTTCCTCCTAAAGAAGTTACTACTATAGTAAAGGATATTGTGGTGCAAGTTGGCAGGACGGGAGTTTTAACGCCGGTAGCTATTTTAGAACCAAAAGAGGTAGGAGGAGTAGTAGTAAGTCGTTCCACTTTGCATAATAAAGAAGAAATTAAAAAATTAGGTTTAAAGATTGGCGACACTGTGATTATCAGCCGGGCTGGCGATGTTATCCCTCAAGTAATTAAAGTTTTGCCACATCTCAGAACTGGTAAAGAAAAAGAATTTAAAATGCCCCAATTTTGTCCCATTTGTCATGCTAAAACAGTAGTAGATAAGGGCGGGATTATTGTACGTTGTCCTAATAAAAAATGTCCAGCTCGTTTCGAAGAAAAACTCTATCATTTTGTAGGTAAAGGTGCTTTTGAAATGAAAGGCATTGGTCCTAAAATTATTAACCGTTTATTAGATGAAGGCTTAATTCAAGATGCTAGTGATTTATTTGATTTAAAAGAAGGAGATATTGCTGTTTTAGAGAGATACGGAGAAAAATCTAGTCAAAATATTATTAAAGCCATAAATGATAATAAAAAAATACCATTTTCTCGTTTTCTTTATAGTTTGAGTATCCCGCATTTGGGTGAAAAAAATGCTTTACTTCTAGCTAGATATTTACAAACAAAAATGCCTCAAACTCAAGATGCTACTTTGCGAATCGATTATTTAATTAAATTAGGTTCTAGCTTAACAGTTAATGAGCTAGCACAAATTAAGGATTTTGGTCCAGTTATTACTGAAGCAATCGTGCAGTGGTTCCAAGATAAGACTAATACAGAATTTTTGAAAAAATTAGCTGCCAAAGGGGTGAGTATTTTAGCAGTTCCTAACGAGGTTTCAAAACAGTTTCAGGGTTTAACTTTTGTGTTTACCGGAGAATTAAAGACTATGACCAGAGACCAAGCCAAGGAGGCAGTAATTAACAGGGGAGGAGAAGTTTCAGAAAACGTTTCTAAGAAAACATCTTTTGTGGTGGTAGGTGAGAATCCTGGCAGTAAATATCAGAAAGCTCAAAAGTTAGGAGTTCAGATTATTAGTGAGACGGAATTTTTGAAAATGCTCTAAATGACTTAATTTTGCAGGTTTGCAATTAATAGTTTAAAATTATAAAATGATAACTGTTTATTATTCATGAATGAGACAGAGATTAATCATTTATTAGAACTAGCTAGACTAGATTTAAGTGAAGAAGAAAAGGACAAAATTGCTCATGATTTGACAGCGATTTTATCTTATGTTGAGCAGTTACAAGAAGTAAATACCGAAGGAATAGAACCAATGTCGGGTGGTACTTTACTGGAGAATATTTATCGGGAGGATGAGATTGATGAGAATCATCAAAATTTACAAGTTGAGGGTTATTTTACGGTACCGCCAATATTTTAAGGGCTTTCTACCCGCCAAGATTTTGCGAAGCAAAATTTGGGCGGGTTTAGAAAACCTTAACCCAGCACATATTTTGCTAAAAAATAACATCGCAAAAAAGTCTAAAAGACTTTTTTGCCGAGGAAAATGTTAGATTTTAATGATAAAGATATTAGCTTGCAAAGTTTAGCAAAATATGTGCTGGGTGCTCAAGGTTGTAACCCCACCATCAAAGCCCTAGAAGGAAAACAAACTTAAAATTTAATAAATTATTAATTAGTCCCGTCTTCATAATGTCTCAACATTATTGATGACAGGGACAACATTGGTATGATTTCTGAGCTTCATCAAAAGTTAATTAAGCAAGAGATTACTGCTACCCAATTAGTCGGTGAGTATTTTACTCGTATTCAAGAAAAAGATCAGGAAATCCAGGCTTTTGTAACTTTAAATAAAGAGCAGGCTCTAGCACAAGCAGAAAAAATTGATGATAAAATAAAGCAGGGAGAAGATGTAGGAATCTTGGCAGGAATTCCTTATGCTGTTAAAGACAACATCTTAGTCAAGGGATTAAAATGCACTGCTAGTTCCAAAATTTTAGAAAATTATACTGCTGCTTATGATGCTACTGTTATAAAAAAATTAAACCAAGCCGGCGCCATTATTTTAGGAAAAACAAATCTCGACGAATTTGCTATGGGTTCTTCTACTGAAAATTCTGCTTTTTTTACTACCAAGAACCCTTACGATAAAACTAGAGTCCCGGGTGGCTCGTCTGGAGGTTCAGCTGCTGCAGTAGCAAGTGAGATGTCTGTTTTTGCTTTAGGATCTGATACTGGTGGTTCTATCAGGCAGCCAGCTGCTTTTTGTGGCTTGGTAGGTTTTAAACCTACTTACGGCGCAGTTTCTCGTTTTGGTCTGATGGCTATGGCTTCCTCTTTGGATGTGATAGGACCATTAGCTCAAAGTATTGAAGATGCTGAAATGATCTTTAAAGTAATTAGTGGCAAAGATCTAATGGATTCAACTTCCCAAGATGTGCCTGTGCCTTTGAATAAAATACAGAAGACAGAATACAGAATACAGGATACAGTTTTCGGTTTGCCAAAGGAATATTTTATTAAAGGTTTAGCTCCAGAAATAGAAGCTCAAATTCAAAACACGATTGCTAAACTTCAAAGTCAATTTGCTACTTTTCAGGAGGTTAGTTTACCGCTTACTCCTTACGCCTTGCCTTGTTATTATATTATTATGCCGGCAGAAGTAAGCTCTAATTTAGCTCGCTACGATAGTATTAGATATTCCCCAATTACCAATTACCAATTTCCAATTACTACTTTACGAGATTTATATTTCAAAACTCGAGGTCAATGCTTCGGTAAAGAAGTGAGACGGAGAGTTATTTTGGGTACTTATGTTTTATCAAAAGGTTATTACGATGCCTATTATAAAAAAGCCCAGAAAGTTAGGAGATTGATTAGAGAAGAATTTAATGAAGTGTTTAAAAAAGTGGATTTTCTTTTAACACCGACTACTCCCACTCCTGCTTTTAAAATTGGAGAAAAGACTAGCGATCCGTTAGCAATGTATCTTTCAGATATTTTTACAGTTGCTGCTAATATTACCGGCTTACCAGCTCTAAACCTTCCCATAGGTTTTACTAAAGATAATTTACCAATTGGCTTACAGCTAATTGGGCCACCTAATTCTGATTTCCAGTTATTAGAATTGGCTAAAATAATAGAACAAATTCTTGAATAATAATATTTTTCATTTTTTCTTTTATCTCAAAATAATTTCTTTAATTCTGATTTGCCTTTTTGCGGTAGGTATTTTTTGGTATGCTAAAAAATTAAAAATTATTCCTAAGAAAATAGAAAATTTTAAAAATTGGCTAGGAGTTAATCCCTTTTTAGAATCTTCTTCTAAAAGCAAAAGAGAGTGGCAAGCTATTAGAACCTTGATAGAAGAACCCTATGAGTCATCTTGGAAATTAGCAGTTTTAAAAACAGATTCTCTCTTAGAAAGATTTTTAAAACAAATTGGTTTCCAAGGTGACACTTTTGAAGAGTTATTAGATTCGTTAAGACTGAGAGGATATCAAAATTTAGAATTATTAAAAGGAGCTCATCAAGTAGCTGAAGAAATTCTAAAAAATAAAGATTATTCTTTAAGTCAAAAAGAAGCTCTGAGTATTATTTCCATTTATAAAAAATTTTGGGACGAATTGGCAGTAAAAATCTTGTAATTTTTCCTTATTTATTATACAATCAATTAGGCAGAGTAAAAACTAGCCATCCACAAAATAATTTAAATATTTTTTTGCTAGTTCCTTTTTCAAAGGTTTCTTTGGTTGCTTTATAAAAATCGCGGGGTGGAGAAGCAGTATCTCGTGGGGCCCATAACCCCAAGACGCAGGTGCAATTCCTGCCCCCGCAACATTTTAATGACACTTTGACTAGGTAGCTCAGTTGGCAAGAGCGTGGCACTCATCACGCCAAGGTCGTGGACTTGCCCCCACACCATTCTTGGCCACGTAGTTCAGTGGTAGAACACCGCCCTCATAAAGCGGATGCATAGGTTCGATTCCTATCGTGGCCACCTATGGTGTGGGGGTGAAATTCCCACTATAGCCACAGGAGCTCGCGTAGTGTAGCCTGGTTTAACATGCCTCCCTGTCACGGAGGAGATCACGGGTTCAAATCCCGTCGCGAGCGCTGGAAAAAAGTAAGATTTCAAATTAAAGAACAATTTCGATAAAGAATTAGCAAACCAACTACTTGGTTTGCGTAAGGGATTTGAAGACCGCAGCGATGTGCGACGAGCGATTAGCGAGGAGCACCGCGAGGGGCGGCCTGCGAGAATCCGCTGTCAGGCGGATTACTTGTAGGCAAATCCCGTCGCGAGCGCTGGGTACTTCTTTTCTCTTGACAAAATTAAAAAGCGCGCTATAATTGTATTACTTAATTTTTATGTCTGACTAAGAGAAGAATGAAAATTGAAAAATCTAATTAAAAAGACAACCTCTAAAATTTTAGTGGTTGTCTTTTTCAAAAGAAAAGACAGATCTTTTACAATTTAATATCATTTTACCCCGCACTTTTCCCAATAAAATTCTCTCAAATTTGATTCTTTATTAGACAAAGTTATCTTCAGTTTAAACTTTCAAGCCAAGTTTTCTTAGGAAAAGTGCGGGGTAAAATTTTTCCTAGTTATTCCAAGAGTTTATTCACCCGAATTTTTTACTTAGTAAGAAATTTGGATGAATTTATTGAGGATTTGATCCTGGTCCAGGATGAACGCTGGCGGCGTGGTTAAGGCATACAAGTCGGGCGATCCAGTCCTTTTGGCGCAAGCCAAAAAGGCAGGAGAGCGGCAAACGGGTTAGTAATACCTTAGTACGTACCAGAGAGATGGGGATAGCTCCGAGAAATCGGAGGTAATACCCAATGGTCCCCCTCACTTGAAATGGATTGATTTAATCATTGACAAATTCATAATCTGAATTTGTATCCATTTCAAGTGAGGGGGTAAAGCCGCAAGGCACTCTCTGATCGGCTTAGGTCCTATCAGCTAGTTGGTGAGGTAATGGCTCACCAAGGCGATGACGGGTAGGGGGTGTGAGAGCATGACCCCCAACAATGGTACTGAGAACGGACCTTACTCCTACGGGAGGCAGTAGCCGAGAATCTTCGGCAATGGGCGCAAGCCTGACCGAGCGACGCCGCGTGCGGGATGAAGGTCTTCGGATTGTAAACCGCTTTTCTCGCTGAGAAACCCTATACCATTTGGTGTAGGGTGATGTTAGGCGAGGAATAAGGAACTGCAAACTACGTGCCAGCAGCCGCGGTAATACGTAGGTTCCAAGCGTTATCCGGATTTATTGGGCGTAAAGGGTCCTTAGGCGCCCCATTCCTTTTAAAGGAGCTGAATATTTTTACGAATATTTGGTCAAGTTCTATGTTAAAGTTCATGGCTTAACCATGAATCTGCGTAGAATACTGATGGGGTAGAGGAAGAAAGAGGTTGGCGGAACGCACGGTGTAGGGGTGAAATCCGTTGAGATCGTGCGGAACACCGAAAGCGAAGGCAGCCAACTAGGTCTTTCCTGACGCTCTAAGACGAAAGCGTGGGGAGCAAAAAGGATTAGATACCCTTGTAGTCCACGCCTTAAACTTTGGGTGCTAGCTATTGGTAGTATCGACCCTATCAGTGGCGAAGCTTACGCATTAAGCACCCCGCCTGGGTAGTACGGCCGCAAGGTTGAAACTCAAAGGAATAGACGGGAACTCGCACAAGCGGTGGAACATGAGGTTTAATTCGATAGCAAACGAAGAACCTTACCAGGGCTTGAAATGCTAGAGAAAACTCGGCGAAAGTCGAGTCCTCCGCAAGGACTCTAGCACAGGTGCTGCATGGTTG
>JAUPUN010000011.1 GCA_030917555.1 Patescibacteria group bacterium | reverse complement strand
TAAAGTTAAGGCGTTTTCTGGAGGAATGAAAAGAAGGTTAGAAATAGCACGAGCTTTGATTCATCAGCCTAAAATTTTGTTTTTAGATGAACCAACTATTGGTTTAGACCCTCAGACTAGAAAAAAAATCTGGGATTATATTTTTGCTATCAGAAAAAAGAAGGATCTCACTATCTTTTTAACTACTCAGTATTTAAATGAGGCTGAGAGTTGCGATCGAGTAGCTATCATTGATCATGGGCAAATTATTGCCCTTGATACACCCCAAAATTTGGAAAGAATGATTGGAGGAGATATTATTAGTTTACGCACAGAAAATAATGATTTAGCTGAACAAGAATTTCAACAAAAATTCCCGCAATATAAAATAAAAAAAATTGGCAAAGAATTAAAAATAGAAGCCGAGAAAGGTGACGAATTTTTGCCTTTATTAGTAAAATCCTTATCCACTAAAATTATTTCCATTACTTTAAGAAGGCCGACTTTAGAAGATGTGTTTTTGGAACTTACTGGAAGACAAATCAGAGATAATAATAATAAATTAGAGGTAGAAGAACCTCTCTTTGACCTCTCTAACCTCTTTTCCCTCTTTATCCCACCTAACCAAGATGAAGAACAAAAAAATAAAAATCAATCTGACTAAACTATCCGGTATCTATATTCTTTGGTACCGTGAAATTCTCATGTATTTGAGAAGTCCTATTAAAGTTTTTACTTCAATTTTTCTGCCCATTTTGCTTTTAGTTTTCTTTGGAACAGGTTTAGATACTCTTTTTCCAAATATTTCTTTACCATATGATTTTGTGGAATTCTTTTTCCCTGGTATTTTAGCTTTAAGCGTCACTACCATGGCTCTCTCTTCCACCATGTCCATTGTCTGGGATCGAGAATTTGGATTTTTAAAAGAAATTTTAGTTTCGCCAGTCCCTCGTTCTCATATTGCTTTAGGCAAAATTTTGGGTGCTGCTACTACTGGTATTATCGAAGGAGCTCTGCTTCTTTTAATTTCACCTTTTTTAAATATTCAATTTTCTTTAAAACTGTATCTTGAAGGTTTGGTCATAATTTTTCTTATTGCCTATGGCATGGCTGCCTTGGGAATAGTCTTAACTGCTCGAATGGCTAGAACAGAAAGTTTTTCTTTTGTACTACAGATTATTATTGCTCCCATGGTATTTCTTTCGGGAGGACTTTTCCCTTTGACTAATTCTCCAATTTGGATGATTAAACTGGCCCGCTTTAATCCTTTAACCTACGGCATTAACAGTTTGCGCTGGGCCATTTTAGAAAATACTTTGCCCATAAAAATAATTCAGGAACTCACTACCAGTAATTTTGTTTCCTCTCTTTGCATTTTAATAGCTTTCAATTTTTTAATTACCCTCTTAAGCATTCAGCTTTTTAAAAAAATACGTTAGTTTTTTAAATTTATGATTATTCAATGGTTTGGTCAATCTTATTTTAAAATTGAAACAAAGGATTTAGTAATTGCTCTTGATCCTTTTTCAGAAGGTACTCTCCCCTTTAAACCTCCCCGTTTTAAAGCAGATGTCCTTCTTATTACTCATGACCATCCTGACCATAATAATAAAAAGGCTCTTTTAGGAGAACCTTTCGTATTAGAAGGACCGGGAGAAGTAGAAAAAGCAGGTGTTTTTATTGAAGGAATTGCCAGTTATCATGATAATCATCTAGGCCGAGAACGAGGTCTCAATACTATCTATAAAATTACTTCAGAAGAGCTGACAGTTTGCCACTTAGGAGACTTAGGCGAAAAAATGCTTAAAGAAGAAACTTTGGAAAAATTAGCTGAAATAGATATTTTATTAATACCAGTGGGTGGTAATTATACTATCAACGCTGAAGAAGCAGTAGGAATTATTAATCAATTGGAACCAAAAATAGTTATCCCAATGCATTATCAAATTCAAGGCAGTAAAGCAAAACTAGATTCCTTAGAAAAATTTTTAAAAACTTTCGGTAAAAAAGCTGAAGAACTAGAAAAATTGGTAATCCGTAAAAATCAATTACTAACTGAAACTAAATTGATAGTCTTAAAACCTAATTTATAATAATTTATGGCAGAAAAACAAAAAAAGAAAGAAGAAATTTCACTAAGTGAAAAAGAAAATATTACCTCAAGAGAAATTACTGAAGAACTGAGAGAATCGTATTTAGATTATGCTATGTCTGTGATTATTTCTCGAGCTCTTCCTGACGTGAGAGATGGCTTAAAACCAGTCCAACGCAGAATCCTTTATGCCATGAATGAATTAGGGCTTACTAGTAATGCTAAAACTAGAAAATCAGCCACAGTAGTAGGAGAAACTTTAGGTAAATACCATCCCCATGGTGATATTGCAGTTTATGACGCCCTAGTCAGAATGGCTCAAGATTTTTCTTTGCGCTACCCTTTAATTGAAGGACAAGGTAATTTTGGTTCACTTGATGGTGATCCACCTGGTGCCATGCGTTATACTGAATGCCGACTTACTCCTTTAGCAGAAGAAATGCTGGAAGATTTGGACAAGGAAACAGTAGATTTTATGCCCAATTACGATGGCACTCGCCAAGAACCCAAATATTTACCAGCTAAAATCCCCCAATTAATTCTGAATGGGGCTATGGGTATTGCGGTAGGCATGGCCACTAATATTCCTCCTCATAATCTGGGAGAAGTGGTAGGAGCTCTTGATTATTTAATTGAAAAACCAGCAGCCTCTCTGGAAGAATTAATGAATTTTATTCAGGGCCCTGATTTTCCTACTGGTGGGATTATCTATGGCAAAAATAATATCCTTGAAGCTTATGCTACTGGCAAGGGCACTATTATTTGCAGAGCAAAAGTAGAAATCATAGAGGAAGAGAAAGAGAAAAAAATAATCATTACTGAAATTCCTTATCAGGTAAACAAAGCAGAATTAATTAGTAAAATAGCTTCCTTAGTAGAAGAAAAGAGAATTGAGGGTATTAAAGATTTAAGGGATGAATCTGATAAAGAAGGGGTAAGAATTGCTCTTGACCTTGAATCAACAGCTTTACCGCAAAGAATTTTAAATTTTCTTTTTAAATATACTGAGCTCGAAAAACCATTCCATGTAAATATGCTAGCCTTGGTTGATAATGGCCTTCAACCAAAAGTATTGTCTTTAAAAAATTTATTAGAAGAATATTTAAAACATCGTCAAGAAGTGGTCAAAAGACGAACAGAATTTCTTCTGAAAAAAACACAGGAAAGAATTCATATTTTAGAAGGCCTAGCCAAAGCCTTAGATAAAATTGATGAAATTATTCAATTAATTAAATCTTCAAGCGACAGAACTGAAGCCTTTCAAAAGTTAATTGCCAAATATCATTTTAGCGAAATCCAAGCTAATGCTATTTTGGAAATGAAACTAGCTAATTTAGCTAAATTAGAAAAAAATAAAATAGATTCAGAGCTAAAAGAAAAACAGAAATTGGCTGAGGAATATGGTTTAATTCTCAAACAACCTCGTAAAATTTTGGCTATTATTAAAGAAGAATTAAATAGCTTAAAAGAAAAGTATGGTGACCCCAGAAGAACTCAAATAGAACCAAACCTACCTGATCAAATCAAAGAAGAAGAATTAATTCCTAATCAGCTTACTCTCATCACTCTCTCTCAGACTGGTTACATTAAACGGATGCCTCCTGAAGTTTTAAAATCTCAAAAAAGAGGAGGCAAAGGAGTAATTGGTTATGAAACTAAAAACGAAGAAGATGCCCTTACGCATTTATTAACTCTAAACAACCGTGATCAAATTCTTTTCTTTACTAACAAGGGTAACCTTTTTAAACTCTCTGCTTTTGAAATCGCAGAAGGGTCACGCACCAGTAAAGGAAAATTAATTCAAAATTATCTTAATCTTAAACCAGGCGAAGAAGTAATTGTGTTACTTAACTTACCAGCTAATTTAAAGGAAACTGATTATCGTTACTTAATCTTAGCTACAGCTCAGGGTTTCTTAAAAAAGACCAAACTCGAGGAATATGAAAATACGAGAAAAAGTGGCTTATTAGCCATTAAATTAACTCGTGACGATAGTTTGATTGGGGCAACTTTTACTACTGGCAATGATGAGCTTCTTTTATTCTCTCAAAAAGGACAAGCAATTCGTTTCTCAGAAAAAGAATTAAGACCTTTAGGCAGAACAGCTACAGGGGTAAAAGGATTAAAAC
>JAUPUN010000010.1 GCA_030917555.1 Patescibacteria group bacterium | reverse complement strand
TAATAGCAGTAGTGGTAGTAATTATTGCTTTAATTTTTATTGTTAAAGGAAGAAATTCCTCAGTAGTAGCTCCCTCAAATGAAAATGTTTCAACTGAGACAGAACAACCAGCAATTTTTCCTCCTGCTGGCAAAATGACTGATGCTATTTTTGTAGAATTAATGGCGAGGTCAAGAGTCGGTTTGGAAAACGGAGACAATGAATGGATGCCAACTGAAGAAGGCGACAAATTTATGAATTTTCTTCAACAGCAAGGCATTAGTTTTAAAGAATTGGAAGAATATGCCGATGCCTTAGCTTCAGACCCAGTAAGAAGCCAGGAAGTAGACATCAAGTTATCAAATCGACTGACGGAGTTAAGAGGAAAATAAATGGCCAGACTGCCATTTTCTAAGATAATTTAATTAAAGAGTTGATTAATGGCTATTTAAAGAAACTTGCCTTATTGATGCTTGTTATTACATCAAATCATCAAATTCGGCGTTCTTTCCAGGCTTTAAAATAATTAGCTCTTTGACAATTTTTAGGGAGGTGAACGTAATGGAAAGAGTAAAATTAAGGGTATTTAAAGAGGGCTGGTGGTTATTTTTAGCGATTTGTTTAGATGCTTTTTTCACTTGGTTAGGAATGGGGTATGCGTATTTTCAAGAAATTAATCCAGTACTTTTGTTGCTTCAGAAATATTACGGCACTTTTGCTAATGTTTTATTAATTAAAATTTTTCTTTCCTTCTGTCTGATAGCATTTTTATGTACTTTTGCTACTCAGGAGGCTGAAAGAGCGACTCGTCGTATTCTCAAAGTAGTTTCAATTTTTTATTGGCTGGTAGTAGGTTTCCTTCTAATTAACCTTTGTTTAGTGATGCTACTTTAATTTTAATTATTTTAACAAAGAGAGGTGTAACTATACCTCTCTTTTTTGTTGTTTTATAAGGCTATAAGTTTTGAGCTTACCAATCAAAAATAGAAATTAAATATTGATCAATTTCCCTCTGGTCTAAATCATAAAAATATTTGTTTTCTTGATGGAGTTTGGTGGCTAATTTAATACCCACAAATCTCCAATGCCATGGTTCAAAAACATAATATTTATTATTTTGGGGATAGGATAAAATAAACCCATATTTATAAGCATTTTCTAAAAGCCAGCGATAAGCTTTAGTTTGAGCGAATTTAGCGGAATTTCCATTAAATTCACTAGTGGTAAAGTCCACAGTTGTCCCGAGTTGGTGTTCAGAATATCCTTGGTCAGCGGTAAATTTATTAGCCCCAGTACCAAAAGTCATCACATCAGCAGTTTTAAGCTGATATTGTTCCAGAAAAGAACGATAAGCCCAACGAATTTTTAAATCAACTCCGTCTTTTTGAGCTTGACTGAGCAGGGCAGATAAAAAAGGCCAAACATTGGTTAAAATATATTGATCTTTAGCGTTATCCACGTATTTAGAATCTATTTTTGTTAAAGATTTCGGTACATAATTTTCATTGAGAAAATAGACTTTGGAATATTTTTTTAATAGCTCTTCATCTAAATTTTCTAATTTTACTATTTGCGTGACATTCTCTGCTAAGGAATTTAGATTAGAGTTTAAATTAGCTACTATTTGTTCTTGCTGTGCTATTTGTTGTTTTAATAATTCATTTTCTTTAATTTTATTTTCTAAACTTAACTGATAATTTTTGGTTATATTTTGATAAAAAGCTAAACTCTTTTTCGTGAGTTTAAAATCAGTAATCAAAAAATAACCTACTGAAGATACTATGCTTAAAACTTCTAAGACAATAATAACAATACCAAGAGTAATGAGTGGTTGATACCATTGTTTTTTCATCATAATTTAATCAATATTAAGATTATACCTATTTTTGCTAATTTAATCAAAAGTACGCTACCCCTTTAATATTGACTAATTGGTTTTTAGATGCTAATATTATTTAGGTAAGTAGTTATCTTGCAAAATATAGTCGAGTTTCCAGGAAAACTAACTTTAAAATATTAATTTGTATTTAACCATAATATGGAAGGAACAATAAAAAAACTTACAGATAAAGGATTTGGATTTATTACTGTTGATGGTGAAGAGAAAGATTTATTTTTTCACAGCAATGAATTAAAGAATGTAAAGTTTGACGAATTAAAAGAAGGTGACAGAGTGTCTTTTGATAAAGCTGATTCTCCTAAAGGACCTAACGCTATCAACGTTAACAAGATCTAGGTACTAATTCTGTAAAGGTACTTAAAACCAAGCCTGCAAACAGGCTTGGTTTTTTAAAGCAACTAATAACTGGGTTGACTAATTTATAATTTAGTGCTATTATAAAGATGCCTTAATTAGGTATTTTTAAGTAGTACTTTGAAAATAATCGGTAGTTTTTATATAAAAAATAATGAAAGGAGATGAAAGAAATGGAAGAAGGTGCCAAGATTTCAGTTGAACAAGGAGGAACGGTGATTATCTCGCAAGTCAGTGATAATCCCGCTTCAAGGGTTTATCAAAGACGGGGCAAGAAAGTAAAAATCGTAGGAGGGAAGGGTAAACTTTCTACTCCTACGAAAAGGGAATGGCAGAAACTAGCAGAATTAATTCTGCTAGGGCCACATTATCAGGATCAGGAGGTGACGAAATGAAATGGGGAGGAAAAGACGAACAAGATCGAGATGATTATAAGGTTACTCAAATCTCTATTTGGTTAACCTTGGCAACTTTTGTTTGTCTTTGGATTTTTGTTGAATTTCCTTTTACAGTGGTTGGTTTTGTTTTCTTTGCGCTGGCTATTATTATAGGTGTGGCGGCTAGTTGTGGCTTTTTGATCAGTGGTTTGTTAAAAAGCCTCAAAGGAGGCAAAAAATGTTAGTTAAAATTAGTAGTGATTATGGAAAGGTTTTAATTTCTGAAATGGGATCAGATCCAGCTTATCGAGAATTTATAAGAATCGGGAAGGAAGTAATAGTTACTAATAGATACAAACATCTACCAGAAGAAACAGTACTAGAATGGAGTAAAATTGCTAAATTGATTCTCTTAGGACCCCAAAAAGGTGATTCTAATGAATAAAAAGCAGATTTTACTGAGAAAAGAGAACGATTTAAAAGAACTAGAAGATAGCTTGAAGAAAGTCAAAGCAGAGTTGAAAATTTTAAAAGATTTAAAAAGAAATGGTAGTGAAGCTGATAAGATTGCTATTACTGAAATGTTGAAATATTTAAAAAAACGGTCTAAAAACATCAGAAAACAGATCAGAAAACTAAAAGGAGACATAAATCTCATGAAGGAGGAAAAATGAAAAGAAAAATTTTTGCGAAACCGAGTTTAAGGATGAAAGCATTGAATAGGTTCATCAAAATTCTAGCCCTGTTAGCTGCTCTTTTTGGCATTTTAGCTCTTTTATATTTTGAGACTCCATTTAAAGTTGTTTTTATTGTTTTGATGGCGATTTGTGTAATTCTAGATCTTGTTATTTGGCAGATTATGCTAAATCAGATTTATCGCATGTCGAGAACAGAAAACGGCGACAATTTTCATGATCTTTTCACTTTATTTGCTTTATATCAGGGCAAAGAAAAACAGAGAGGAGGTAAAAATGAATGACGAAGAAAACATGAAAGAAGACATGAAACAAGACATTTATAACAGGGATATCAATCCTTGTTATAAATGCATAGTATGGACTGCTTGGGCAACTTTTTTGCCCAAGCAAGAGCAAAAAATTCCTCACCGAATGTCTGAAATAGAAGAGTGTGAAGAGTGCACTCTTCGTGGCATTCGGAGCAGAAGGTGATGATCAGGGGCGATTCGCGCCCCTTTTTTATTTCAAAATGAGAGAACAGTTTTCCTTTGATGTTGCTAGAGAGCGCATCATTTGTTTTGGTAAGCCCTTGTAGCCTTTAAAAGGACAGGTTATAATAAACATAGGGTCGAATAAATCATAACTAGTAAATTCAAAATCTATGGCTAATCAAGTAATCAAAAAAGATGGCTCTAAAGAGCTTTTTGAAGAGGAAAAAATTAAACAAAGCATTAGGGCAGCTGCTCAAGAGGCTGGTTTAGAAGCAGCTGAGCAAGAAGATTTAGCTGAAAAAGTAATTACAAGCATCAAAGAAGAGCTCGTTGAAAGAGAAGAAATTACTTCTTTAGAGCTGAGAGATAAAATTTTAGGAGAATTAGATTTGTTAGCTCCTGAAGTTTCAGCTAGCTGGCGAGATTACGAATTGAGTAAAGAGAAATAAAAGATTGCTTTTTATTCTGTAATAGTGTAATATTAGAATTGTGCTAAAGCGCATCAAAAGACCAGTTCTTAGGTGCGGGTCGACCACATAAATTTAAAGCACCTATTTTATGGATTCTAAGAAACTTTTCGTAGGAAATCTACCTTATAGTGCTGATGAAAATCAACTGAAAGAATTGTTTGGACAAGCCGGAACCGTAGCTTCTGTTTCAGTAATTACTGATAAATATTCTGGCAGAAGCAAGGGTTTTGGTTTTGTAGAAATGGCTACAGCAGAAGAAGCTCAAAAGGCTATGGAGATGTTTAATGGCTATGAGCTAGAAGGTAGAAAATTAAACGTCAATGAGGCTCGTCCCTTAGAAGAAAGAGGGCCAAGGGGTCCTCGAGGAAGGCATTTTGATAACGAATAATTCCTCCTACTACAAATACTTATCCCCCTGACTTAGTCAGGGGGATTTTAATTGCTTTTTCTTTAGTTTTGTTTTATAATATCTCTATTCAAGGTTAACCCCCTTAGTAAATAAAAGAGGGGGCCATTTTACATAGGATTATGTCTATTTTTAAATTAGAAGCTCCTTATCAGCCCCAAGGCGATCAACCTCAAGCTATTAAGAAACTAGTCCAGGGTTTAAAAAAGGGTGATCGTTTTCAAACTTTGTTAGGAGTAACTGGCTCAGGTAAAACTTTCACTATGGCTAATGTTTTAAGCTTCTTCGATCAGCCAGTTTTAGTTATTGCTCCCAATAAAGCTTTAGCAGCTCAATTGTATCACGAATATAAAAATTTTTTTCCTCATAATTCAGTCAATTATTTTGTTTCTTATTATGATTATTATCAGCCAGAAGCTTATTTACCAATTACTGATACTTATATCGAAAAAGAGGCTTTAATTAATGAGGAAATCGATAAATTAAGACATCAAGCTACTAGTGCTTTAATGACTCGCCGAGACGTGATTATTGTGGCTTCTGTTTCTTGTATTTACAATTTGGGCGTACCTCTAAATTATTTTAGTTCTTCTTTGCATTTAGAATTAGAGCAACCTATCACTCGTGGAGATTTAATTAGGCAATTAGTCAAAATTCAATTTACCAGAACTAACAGTGATTTAAAAAGGGGCTCCTTTAGAGTGAGAGGAGATGTATTTGAAATTTTGCCAGCTTCTGGGGAAGTTATCTCTCTGGTAGAATTAGAAGATCAAAAAATTAAAACCTTAGCCTTGCTTGATCCGGTCAGCCGACAAATAAAAGAGAACCTTAAAGAATTAATTATTTTTCCTCCTAAGCACTTTATCTCTAGCGAACCACAGAGAGAAAAAGCTATTGAAGAAATTAAAGCAGAGTTAGAAGAAAGATTAAAATATTTTAGAAAAAATAAATTATATTTAGAAGCAGAAAGGCTCGAAAGAAGAACTAAGTATGATTTGGAAATGCTTAGGACCATTGGTTATTGTCATGGTATTGAAAATTATTCTAGACATTTATTGGGTAAACTAGCTGGTGAACCTCCAGAAACTTTGTTGTCCTATTTTCCTCGCAAAAATGGCCAGCCGGATTTTTTGACTATTATTGATGAATCACATATTTCTCTACCTCAGTTGGCTGGCATGTATGAAGGAGATCGTTCCAGAAAAGAAGCTTTAGTGCAATATGGCTGGAGATTACCTTCTGCTTTAGATAATAGGCCTTTAAAATTTGATGAATTTCTAGAAAGAATTGGTCAAACTATTTTCACTTCAGCTACGCCTGGCAAATTTGAGAGAGAGAATTCTAGTCAAATCGTAGAACAAATTATTAGGCCTACCGGCTTACTTGATCCACCGATTGAAGTCAGGCCAGTCTTTGATAAAAAACGGCAGAGAAGTCAAGTAGAGGATGTGATGGAGGAGCTTAAACTAATAGCTCAAAATAAAGAAAGAGCCATTATTAATGTTTTAACTAAAAAAATGGCAGAAGATTTAACAGATTTTTTAGAGAAAAAAGGATTTAAGGTAAATTATTTACATTCCGGAGTCAAAACTCTGGAACGTACTAAAATTTTAACTGAATTTAGGGAAGGCAAATTTGATGTTTTAGTAGGGGTCAACTTATTAAGAGAAGGATTAGATTTGCCAGAAGTGACTTTAGTGGCTATTTTGGATGCTGACAGAGAGGGATTTTTAAGAAGCGAAACTTCTTTAATTCAAACCATGGGCCGGACTGCTAGAAATATAAAAGGAAAAGTAATTCTCTATGCTGATGAAATTACTGATTCAATAAGACAAGCTATTAAAGAAACAGAGCGTCGACGCAAAGTGCAATTAGAATATAATAAAAAGCATCATATTACTCCAGAAAGTATTCATAAAACAGTAGAGGAGTTAATAAGCTTAGACTAAAACATAATTATTAATTGGCAATTTACAATAAATTGGCAATAGTTCAACGGAATTCAATAGAGATTAGAAATTAAAAATTAGAAATTAGAAATTAGAAATTGTAACTTATAAGTCTATGGAAGATAAAATTATTATTAAGGGAGCGCGGGTACATAATTTAAAAAATATTAATCTTGAGCTTCCCAAAAATAAAATTATTGTTTTTACTGGTGTTTCTGGCAGCGGTAAGTCTTCTTTAGCTTTTGATACTATTTTTGCTGAAGGACAAAGAAGATATATTGAATCCCTTTCTCCTTATGCGAGGCAATTTTTGGGACAAATGGATAAACCTGATGTCGATGAAATTAGTGGTTTATCTCCAGCCATTGCTATTGATCAAAAAGCTTTAAGTCATAATCCTCGTTCTACGGTTGGTACTTTGACTGAAATTTATGACTATCTTCGTGTTTTATATGCCAGATTAGGAGAAGTATTTTGTCCTTTATGTGGGACGAGGATTCAAAAACTTTCTTTAGATGAGATGGTGGATATTATTTTAGCTCAAGCTAAATTACGACAGGCGAAATATGTAGTAGTTTTGGCACCGGTAGTGCGGGGAAGAAAAGGGGAATATTATCAATTACTTTACGACTATCTTTCTCAGGGTTTTGGCGAAGCAAGAATTGATGGTAAGAAATATTCTCTGCATGATAAAATAGAATTATCTCGTTATCAAAATCACGATATTGATATTGTGATGGATAAAGTATTAGTTACTGATGAAAGTCGTCTTTTCGAAGCCGTAGAAAATGCTACTCATTATAGTAAAGGATTAGTCACGGTAGTTTTTAATCAAGATATTGGTTTAAAAATCTCTCCAGAAGATGAAATTTTACTTTCAAGCCAATGGACTTGTCCTAAAGATAATTTTGCCTTTCCAGAAGTCGAACCAAGGCTTTTTTCGTTTAATAGTCCTTATGGAGCTTGTCCTGTTTGTCATGGGTTAGGAAAAGAAGATATTTTTTCACAAAATATTTGCGTGACCTGCCATGGAGCGCGCTTAAGGCCAGAAGCTCTAGCTGTGAAAATCCATAATACTAATATCTATCAATTAACTACTTTATCGATAGATAAAGCATATCAATTTTTTCTAACTTATGAAGATGAATTAGATGAAAGGCAAAAAACAATTGCTAACCCTTTAATTAAAGCTCTGAAAGAAAGACTTGGCTTTTTAATTAATGTGGGATTGGATTATTTAACTCTCAATCGAGAAGCAGAAACGTTATCTGGTGGAGAAGCTCAAAGAATTAGATTAGCTTCTCAAATTGGTTCTCAGCTGGCTGATACTCTTTATGTTTTAGATGAACCAACTATTGGTCTTCATGAGAGAGATACTGAAAAATTAATTCAAACGTTAAAATTACTCCAAGAAAGACATAATACGGTGATTATTGTGGAGCATGATGAAAGGACTATTTTGTCTTCTGATTATTTAGTGGATTTAGGACCCGGTGCCGGAACTCAAGGTGGAGAAGTGGTGGTAGCTGGTCCCACTAAAGAATTGATTCAAAATGAAAAGAAATATTCTTCTTTAACTTTAGACTATCTTAGAGGTAAAAGAGAAATAAAATTGCCTACCTACCGACGTACTAAAATGACAGAAAAGCTACAAATTATCGGTGCTCGTGCTAATAATTTAAAAAATATTCAGGTAGAGATACCGTTAAGAAAATTGGCAGTCGTCACAGGAGTGTCTGGCAGTGGTAAATCGTCTTTGGTTTACGATGTTTTGTATAAAAATTTGGTCAAGATTATGAATCGTTCTTTTAGGGAATTGAATCAGGTAAGTAAGATTTTGGGCAGCGAGTATTTAGATCGAGTGGTTATGGTTGATCAATCTCCTATCGGAAGAACTCCTCGCTCTAATCCTGCTACTTATACTGGTATTTTTACTCCTATTAGGGATTTTTATGCCTCTTTGCCAGAGGCTCGAGAAAAAGCTTATTCTGCTTCTCGTTTTTCTTTTAATGTGCCCGCTAGCAGAGGAGGAGGTCGTTGCGAAGCTTGTGAAGGAGCTGGCTATAAATTAATTGAGATGCACTTTTTAGCTCCAGTTTTAGTAGAATGCGAAGTTTGTCATGGCAAAAGATTTAATAGGGAAACTTTAGAAGTAAAGTATCAAAATAAAAATATTAGTGATGTTTTAAATTTAACAATTAGCGATGCCCTGAAATTTTTTGAAGGTATTTATACTATTACCGATAAATTAAAGGTTTTAGAAGAAGTGG
>JAUPUN010000009.1 GCA_030917555.1 Patescibacteria group bacterium | reverse complement strand
TGGCGCGCAATGGGTTGCTAAAAAGTTTTCCACGGATAATTTTACTAAAATAATTTTGTTTGTGATTTGGTTTACTTATTTTCCAATTTTATCCGATTTACGCATGGGACAATATAATTTGATTAGCTCTTTATTTTTATTTGTCTCTTTAATGGGGATTATTGGGAAAAAACCTTTGCTGAGCGCTTTGTCTTGGTTAATTTCCTTGCTTTATAAACCACTGGCTTTATTAAATGGTTTTTATTTTTTCAAGACCAAAAACAAAATAGCTCTCTGGGGTTTTATGATAATTTTTGTTGTTTTTACTGCTGGTTATCTCGGTTATTATAATTTATATTACCCTCAGGCGATTTCTGATTTTCTAAAATTAGTGCTTCTGAGTGGCGATAGAAGCGGTTGGCAGATTCATTACCCTGATAATTTTTCTGTGAATGCTTTTTTAGGTGAATTATTTTATGATAGCCATCGTTTGCTTTTTTCTTTCGTTAGTAAATTATATCCCTTAATTCTGATAGGGATTTTTCTTGTTATCAGTTATAAAATCCAATTTAAAGGCGAGGTTAAAACCGATCTTTATTATTCCCTCTATGCTTTTTCCACTTTAATGATGCTTCACAAAGAAGTATGGGAAAGTTGGTTGAGCGCTTGGTTGATTGTGCTGGTAGTACTAATTATTTTAGCGTCTCGTCGTAAAGAAAAAATATTTTTGATTCTTAATAGTATTCTACTCGGTACCCCTACTTTGTTTTATTTTTATGAAGTAAAGAAAACTAAGGTCTGGCTTACTTTGTTAATTGCCGAAAAAGTAATTCCTCAAATTCTAATTTATAGCTACTTAGTTTACTTAATGTTTGCTATAATAAGAGAACAAAAAGACAATGAAAATTTTGCTTTATACTCAATATTTCCCGCCAGAAAATAACGCTCAAGCGAATCGTTGGGAATATTTTTGTCATTATTTAGTAAATCATGGTCATGAGGTTACAGTTTTAACTTCTTTTCCTAGTTATCCTTTACACAAATTATTCCCTGGTTATAAAAGACATTGGTGTTTCGTAGAAAAGCAGGCTGGGTTAACTATTTTTCGCACTTGGACTTTTCTCCCTGGTTCTTTTAGGTTTTTAGCCAGCTGGTGGCATCAGTGGTCTTTTGCTCTAACTAGTTATTTTAATAGTTATAAAATAGGCCAAACAGATGTGTTAATAATTTCTGCTCCTCCTTTGGTTTTGGGTAGCTTTGGTTTACGAATTGCCAAGAAAAGGAAAATTCCTGTAATTTTAGATTTAAGAAGTACATTAGAAACTTTTGGTTACTCGAGAGCGAAACAGGGAATTTACCATGAGGCGACTTTAATTTTAGTTGATTCTCCGGCCTTATTAAAAGATTTAAGAACTACTTATGCTTTGCCAGCCAAGAAAGTAATGTATTTACCTAACGGAGCAGACTTAGCATTTTTTGCTCAGGAAGTTGATACTTCGTTTTTGGAAAGACAATACAATTTGTACGATAAATTTATAGTTCTCTATACTGGTTTAGTGGAGCCTATTTATGGTTTAGAGACAGTAGTAGCAGCAGCTCATCTTTTGAAAGATCAATCAGAGATAGTTTTTATTATTGTAGGTGCTGGATCAAGCTTAGAAAAATTAAAAATCAAGGCCAAAAAATTAAAATTAACCAATGTCATTTTTACTGGTTTGCGGCCGCACGAAGAAATGCCTCAGTATATCGCTTTAGCAGATGTCTGCCTTCTTCCTTTTAAAAATAAAGCAATTCTTAAAAATAATCTTCCTTCTAAAATGTTTGATTATTTAGCAGCTGGAAAGCCCATCATTACCAATTTGGAAGGTGAAGCTAGCCACCTGCTTTTAGAAGCGCAAGCTGGAATTTTAGTTCAGCCAGAAAATCCTCAGGCTTTAGCTGACAGTATTATCACCCTGCAACAGGATAAATTCTTAAGGCACAAAATGGGGCAGTTAGCCAGAACTTATGCTGAAAATAATTTTAATAGAGAAGAGATCAGTCAAAAATTAGAAGAAATCATCACAGCTTTAGTGAGTTAGAATAATTATGAAATTTTTGAATAGTGTTAAAATCTGTTTATTGGTAATTGGCGACTTGGTTGTTTTTTATTTATCTCTTTTTTTAAGTATTTTTATCAGGTACCAGTTTCAGTTTGACTTTGTAACTTTTCAAACAGCTAGCTTTTATTTTTTGCCTGTCTTTTGTTTTTGGCTTTTGATTTTTTTTATTGGGAGATTATACGAATTATCTCAGACGAGAAATAGCAGAGAATTTTATGAAAGAGTGGTCAGATTATTTATAGCTAATTTAATCGTAGCTTTTCTGTATTTTTATTTGGTGACTCCAACTTTATATCGGCCGAAATTAGTTTTAGTAATGACTGTACTTTTTTCTTTTCTTTTGTTTCTTTTTTGGCGCGCTGTAGCTAATGAGATTATTAAATTAAAAACAATTAAAGTTTATTTTGATAGTTCTCATCCTTTAGTTTTTGAAGTGAAAGAATTAATTAATTCAGCTCCTCAGTTGGGTTATCAAGTAAGTGAAGTAAAAACAGAAGCTAATTTCCTGATAGTTGAGAGACTGACGGAAGGAGCTGAGATCAAGAAGCAGATTTTATTGCGAGATTTTTATGAAAAATTAACAGGTCGAGTATCTTTGGAATTATTATCACCAGAATGGTTTGAAAATTTGCTTCATCTTAAGAATTGGGAAAGTTACGAAGAACGAAAAAGAATTTTAGATTTCCTGGGTGGTATTTTTTTATTTTTCATTTCTTTACCTCTCTGGCCCTTGATTGCTCTTTTTATTAAAATTGATTCTCCTGGTCCAGTAATATATCGTTCAGTAAGAATTGGTAAAAATCATCAACCGTTTTTAATTTATAAATTTCGAACTATGGTTAAAGATGCTGCGCAATTAGGTCCTAACTGGACTCTCAAAAATGATCCTAGAATTACCAGAATAGGTAAATTATTACGTTTGTCTCATTTAGATGAATTACCTCAGGTGCTCAATATTATTAAGGGCGATGTTTCTTTTGTTGGCCCTAGGCCAGAAGAGCAAAAGCTTAGCAATTTGTTTGAGAAAGAAATTGCTTTTTATCACTATCGTTTTTTAATGAAACCAGGAGTAATTGGTTGGGCTCAGATTAATTATCCTCACGGTTCCTCCCTAGACGATGCTAGAAAGAAACTGGAGTATGATTTTTATTATTTCAAAAACAGAAGTTTGATTTTTGATTTCATTATTGCGTTGAAAGCTTGGCGGATTCCTTTTGAGATTCCAACGCATTAGTTTGGGATTGACTTTTTTGAGTTTTGGGTGTATAATATGTTTAGCGAGTGTGAATCATGAGATAGAGAATTAATTCTCTATCAAGTGATCCAAGCTATTTGTTGCCCCCTTCTTTTTTTCCTTGAAAGAAGGGGGATTTTTTATTTGGTTTTGCTTCGCCTCTTGATTATTCATTTGATCTATTTTAGAATAAAAGTAGGCCCGGAGGCTGAGCACTCGCTAATAACAAATAGCATTGGAGTAGACCCCTCTGGGCCCCTTCTTTTAAAATTAAATTAAATATGATAAAAAGAAATATTTCTTTAAAAAAATATACTACTTTTAAAATTGGAGGTAGAGCTAAATATTTTTCTGAAGTAAAAACTTTAAAACAATTAAAAGATGCTTTAAAGTGGGCACAGCAGCAACAAGTGCCTTTTTTTATTTTAGGTAATGGTTCTAATGTTTTATTTTCTGATCAAGGTTTCTCAGGTTTAGTGATTAAATTAACAAATCGGGGGATAAAAAAATTATCGTCCAAGTCGGTCTTGGTGCAAGCCGGTACCTTGACTAATGATTTTTTAAATTCTTGTGTGAAAAATAACTGGAGTGGTTTTGAATGGTTAGCTGGTATTCCTGGCACAATGGGTGGTGTAGTTTATGGTAATGCTGGTGCTTTTGGTTATGAAATTAAAGATTATGTAAAAAAAGTAGAAACTTTTGATTCTCAAACTCAAAGTTTAAAATCTTATTCTCGCAGTCAATGTCATTTTAGCTACCGGGAAAGTATTTTTAAACAGAAGACAGAAGTAATTTGGCAGATAGAATTAAAAGTTATGTCCGGCAACAGAAAAGAGATTCAAGAAAAGATTGCTGAAAACTGGCGTCAGAAAATTAAAAATCATACTTTTGATTTTCCTTCAGCTGGAAGTGTTTTTAAAAATATTATTATTAAAAATACTCCCTATCAGAAATATTTTAATAAGAAAAAGGGAACAGTCACAATCTTAGGTCAAGAAATTGCAGTAAAAGGAGGAAAAGTCTCAGCTGGTTGGTTTATAGAGCAGTGCGGTTTAAAGGGTTTGAAAATTGGAGGAGCTCAAATAGCTGATTTTCATGGAAATATTATTATTAATTATAAAAATGCTAAAGCACAAGACGTTTTAAGATTAATTCAAATTGCTAAAGATAAAGTTTGGCAGAAATTTAAAATTAAATTAGAAGAAGAAGTGATAATCGTATAATAAAGTCAAAATTCAAAATTCAAAAGTCAAAATTAAAATTCAAAAATTCAAACATCAAAAGTTAAAAATCAAAATTAATTCCAAAATTAATAAAAAAACTTGGCCCCTCACTGGAAAAGTTTTAAATCTTCTTAAATTAATTCTTTACATTTTCAGGAGACAATGAATTTTTTATTGGAAAATGGTTTTATAAGAATATTTTTTGGTGGGAACCAATCTTTTTCAAGTGAGGGGCTTGACATAAAATTTCCATGAGGTAAAATTAAAGTAAGAATCACGATTGTAAAAGAAAAATTATTAATTATTTTTTCAATTTATAATTTTCGATTTTTAATAACTTAATGTTGCAATATTTAAAAATTCAGAAATTATAAATTTACTAGAAATCAAAATTAAAAATTAAATAATCTTCTTTTGTTTCTCCGCCTAAATTTTTGCGAAGCAAAAACTTAGGCGGGAAAAAGAACTAAGCAGTAGTAAGAAGAGGGTCGACTGCTTAGGAGTTAAGCTTAATTATAAAAACATGGTTAAGAAAGCTGCTAAGAAAGCAAAGAAACCAGCCAAAAAAGCCAAAAAGCATCACAAATAGTTGCTCAAAGGCTCGGTTTTCTCCCCATCTTTATTGTAAAGATGGGGTTTTTTTGTTAAAATAAAGAAAAAATATGAAGATTCTTTTAAGTTCCCAGAATTTAGAATTGCTTAGTGCGGTCCAACAAAGGTTAGAAAAGAAATTACAAACCCTAGAGAGATTTACTCGTAAATTTGGTCCCGAAGTTGTTTTAGAGGTTTTATTAGTCAGAGATACTAAACATCATGAAAGAGGAAATATTTATTCGGCTCAAGCTAAATTAAAAATTCCTGGCAAGGATATTTTTTATGAAGCTGAGGGAACTACTTTAGAGGAAGCAGTTGATAAATTAAAAGATAATCTTAAGAGGTTGCTGATAGAAAATAAAGAAAAGAAAGAAAGTGTCTGGAAAAAAATTGCTAAAATTGCCAAAAGAGAGTAAGAATTATGGCTTTTTCTTTTTTAAATCCCAATGAATCTTATTTAAAACGAAAACAAAAATTAGTTTCAAGAATCAACGAGCTAGAAGAAGAAAAGAAAAATTTATCTCAAGAGGAAATTCAAGAACAAATTAAATTTTTTCGAGAGCAAGCCAATGATGATTCTGCTTTAACTAATTTTTTACCCGAAGTTTTTGCTTTAACTAGAATTGCTGCTCAAAGGACTTTAGGGCAGCGTCATTTTGATGTTCAATTATTAGGAGGAATAGCTCTTCATGAAGGCAGAGTTATTGAAATGAAAACCGGTGAAGGAAAAACTCTCGTGGCTACTTTACCGGCTACCCTTAATGCTTTACGTTCTCAAGGTGTACACGTGGTAACAGTGAATGATTATTTGGCAGAACGTGATACTGTTTGGATGGGTCAGATTTATGATTATTTAGGTTTGTCAGTTGGTTGTTTAACTCAGGAAGAAGCCTTTCTTTATGATGCTAATTATCGTTTAGAACAAGCTCAGGAGAAAGAAAAACAAAGAGACGAATTAGGAAATTTTAAAGTGTTTAAAGAATTTTTAAGGCCAGTGACGCGTCAAGAAGCTTATCAGGCTGATATTGTTTATGGCACTAATACTGAATTTGGTTTTGATTATTTACGAGATAATTTAGTAAGCAGTTTACAAGAAAAAGTTCAACGAGGGCATCATTATGCGATTATCGATGAAGTAGACAGTGTTTTAATTGATGAAGCTAGAACGCCTTTAATTATTTCTGTACCTGATGAAGATGCTCCTAAGCTTTACGAACAATTTGCTGCTTTGGCGCCTCAATTTCAAAAAGAGAGAGATTTTACTATTGATGAGAAGCAAAAAGCCATCACTTTAACAGAAGCTGGTTTAGATAAGGCAGAAAAAATTTTTGGTTTTAATATTTTTGACCAAAAAGGAATAGTATTTACTCATTATTTAGAAAACGCTCTTCAAGCTCAGTATTTATATTTTAAAGATAGAGATTATGCAGTTGAAGATGGTAAAGTAATTATCATTAATGAATTTACCAATCGTTTAGAACCCAATAAACGCTATAATGGTGGTTTGCATCAAGCCCTTGAGGCTAAAGAAAGAGTGCCGGTACAAAAAGAAAGCCGCACGGTAGCCACTATCACTTTACAAAATTATTTTAGAATGTATGAAAAAATTAGCGGCATGAGTGGTACGGTTTTAACATCCGCTGAAGAGTTTAAGACAGTATATAATTTAGAGGCAGTAGCTCTCCCCACTAATAAACCTTTGATTCGTAAAGATTTAGCCGATAGGATTTATAAAACCCAAGAAGCTAAATTAAAAGCTTTGATGGAAGAAGTAAAAACCAGGCATCAGACTGGTCAGCCAATTTTAATTGGTGCTCCGGCTAATGCTGTCAGCGGAACTGGTCTTTCTCCACTTGAGACAGTAGAAAAATATTTAAGAAAAACCGGTTTATCTTTTGTAGTTTTAAAAGGGCAAAGAAAATTTCAAGAAAGAGAAGGAGAAATTATTGCTCAAGCTGGTAAATGGGGGGCTATTACTTTGGCTTCTAATTTAGCTGGTCGGGGAGTAGATATTATTTTAGGTGGTAATCCTCCCCAAAAAGAAGAAGCCGAAAAAGTAAAAGCAGCAGGAGGTTTGCATGTGATTGGAGTAGAAAGAAACGAAGCCAGAAGGATTGACAATCAATTAAGGGGACGAGCTGGTCGTCAAGGAGATCCAGGCTCTTCTCAATTTTTCTTATCTCTAGAAGATGATTTAGTTAAAATTTTCGCTCCACCTTCTCTTAGTTCTTTAATGGAAAAGTTAGGTTGGCCAGAAGACCAGCCTATTGAGCACCCCATGGTTTCCAAAGCTATCGAAATGGCTCAAGCTAGACTTGAGGGTTATTATTTTGATTTAAGAAAGCATATTTTAGAATACGATGATGTGATTAATAAGCAGAGGATGGCTTTTTATAAATTGAGAGATGATATTTTAAAAAAGAGTGAAGACGGTACTTTAATTGATTATGTGAGAGAGGTGTTTCAAGAAGAAGAGGTAATTTTTCCAGTAGATGATTTAAAAGCTAAGAAGCAAAGCTTGGGTGAAGAAAAATTAGTTACTGTTTTTAAATTGATTGCTTTAAGGATTTTGGATAGTTTTTGGATAGAGCAAATTGAAAAAATGGAATTTTTAAGGGATTCTACAGTTTTGAGAGCTTACGGAGGGAAAGATCCTTTGGTAGAATATAAAAAAGAAAGCTATTTAGCTTACCAAGAATTTTTAGCCAAATTTAAAAATTATTTGGTGGTAAATATTAAAAATCTTTTAGAATCTTAATTAAAAATTTAAAATTAAAAATTAAAAATTTATACTTTGTGTATCAAGTTTCTCTTCAACAATTTTCCGGACCCTTAGATTTATTGCTGCAACTAGTTGAGAAAAAGCATTTAGAGATTACTGATTTATCTTTAGCTCAAGTAACTCAAGAATATTTGGAATTTATTAATCAAAGCGAAACAATCAACCCAGAAGATTTAGCTGATTTTTTAGTTATTGCTGCCACTTTGCTTTTAATTAAATCGCGTTCTCTTTTACCTACTTTAGAATTGACTCCTGAGGAAGAAGATGAAGTTTTAGCTTTAGAGAATCGTTTAAAAATGCTTCAGTTTTATCAAGCGGCAGGACAAAACCTTAAAAAGAATTTTCGAAACGAAATTCTGAAAATTGAAAGACCTTCTTATTTAGAAGCAGAACCTAAGTTTTCTCCTCCCCCTCATTTAACTGCAGGAGAATTAAAATTACAGTTTAAACAAATTCTGTCTGAGCTTCAATTAGAAGAAACTACGAATTTAGCTGAGAAAAAAATTCAAAAAACACAAACACTAGAAGAAAGAATTAAGATTCTTTTACAAAGAATTACCGGAGGTTCTCACTTCCGTTTAGAAGATTTAGTTTGTAAAAAAGATGATAAAATAGATTTAATTTTAACTTTTCTAGCAACCCTTCATTTAGCTAAAAAGAAAATTATCACTTTGAAGCAAAATAATAATTTTGGTGAAATATGGATTTGGAATCAATCTTAGAGGGTATTCTGTTTGCTCTTAATCAACCGTTTTCTTCAGATGATTTGAGCAAATTAGTAAAAAAGCCAGTTAGTGAAGTAGAGGCTGCTTTACAAAACTTGCAACAATTTTATGAAATGAATCAGCGAGGTTTAAAACTGCTCAGTCACCAGGGCCAGTGGCTTTTGACTGTCAGACCGGATCTTAGTCCTTATTTAGAAAAACTTAAAAAAGAAACTTTAGAGGGAGATTTAACTCCAGCGGCAGCAGAAACTTTAGCTATTATTGCTTATCGTGGTCCTCTTTCTCGTCTAGAAATTAACGAATTAAGGGGAGTAGACTCCAGCTATCTTTTACATCAGTTACTCTTGAGAGAATTAATTGAAAGATTTCCTAATCCTCAAAGAGCTAATAGTTTTTTGTATCAGGTTTCTTTTAAATTTTTAGAACACTTAGGTTTAACTAAAGTGGAGGATTTACCAGATTATGACAAACTTCATCAAAAAAATTTCGCCTCATAATTTATCTCAAGTAGTTTTTTGGCTGCTTTTTCTTTTAGCTTTAGCTTTAGCTGGGTATGGAGCATATTTAAATCAGTTGAAAACTCTAAGAGAGAATCTTACTTTTGAAGGGACTAAGCTTTTAGCCCCTCCTGTTAAAGCAGCAGCCTATTTAGTTGGAGATTTGGATTCTGGTCAGATTTTATTAGCTAAAAATGAAAAAGTTCATTTTTACCCAGCTTCTTTATCTAAATTAATGACAGCAGCAGTAGTTTTGGATAATTTTTCTCTGACAGATTTAATTTCTGTTTCTGATTACGCAGTAAGTGCTGAAGGCACTGAGGGCAATTTAGAGGCAGGAGAAATTTTTACTGTTTTAGATTTATTAAAAGTAATGCTCATTAATTCCTCTAATGATGCTGCTATTGCCTTTGAAGAAGCATTTATGAAACAGGGCAAAAATTTAGTAGATTTAATGAATGAGAAAGCACAACAGTTAGGAATGTATAATTCTGCTTTTTTTGGTTCTACTGGTTTAGACCGAAAAGGGAATTTTACTACAGCTTTAGATTTGTTTCTTCTGGCTCGTCATTTATATTTTGGTTATCCGGTACTTCAGGAAATTACTACTTTACCTCAAGCTACAGTCTTTTCTCAAAATAAAAGTATGGTTCATGAATTAGCAAATACCAATCTCTTATTGACTTCTTATCCCAACTTGGTTTTGGGCAAAACTGGCACTACGCCTTTTGCTAAAGAATGTCTTTTGACTGTTTTTGAAATTCCTCAAGAAAATGATACAATGAAAGTAACTATTATTGTCTTAAATTCTGAAGATAGATTTGGAGATACTGTAAAATTATATGATTGGGTTCAAAATAATTATTAATAATTCGTTATGTCTGATTTTTCTTTAGCCTTTCAGTTAATAAGAGGTATTTTTTTAGGCCTTTTTTCTTGTGTCTTGGCTTTTGTTTTAACTCCGCTTTGGACCAAGGTTTTATATAAATATCATTTAGGAAAACAAATTAGGCAAGATGCTAATGCACCGGTATTTATGAGTTTGCATCAAAAAAAGGCCGGTACTCCTACCATGGGTGGAGTTTTAATGTGGGGAACTACTTTATTAGTTACTTTGATTTTCTTTCTTTTAAGCAAAACTTTAAATGGTTTTTGGTCTCAAATTAACTTTGTGTCTCGTTCTCAAACTTGGTTGGTTCTAGCTGCTCTGACCGGAGCCGCTCTGGTAGGTTTGATAGATGATCTTTTAGGTGTTTTCCATATTGGTTCCAAGGGTGGTGGTTTGCGGGTTCGAGATAAAATTATTATTTATACTCTAATAGCATTAATTGGAGCCTGGTGGTTTTGGTGTAAATTAGAATATAACAGTATTACTGTGCCTTTTCTGGGGCAAGTTACTTTAGGTTACTGGTATCCTTTATATTTTATTTTTATTTTAGTGGCTACTACCTTTTCTATGAATGAAACTGACGGCTTAGATGGTTTAGCGGCCGGTGTTTCTTTGGTGGGGTTTATTTGTCTTTTAGTAGTAGCTTTTGTGAAAGGTAAATATGATTTAGTGGCTTTTTTGGCTACTCTTATTGGCACCATTATTGCTTTTTTGTGGTTTAATATTTATCCTGCTCGTTTCTTTATGGGTGATACTGGCGCTATGGCTTTAGGTATTACTCTGGGAGTGGTGGCTATGCTTACTGATACTTCCTTGTATCTGCCATTTTTTGGCTTTATTTTAGTTATAGAATCTTTCTCTGTAATTATTCAAACATTATCTAAAAAAATCAGACATAAAAAAGTATTTCTTTCTACACCTATTCATCATCATTTTGAAGCAAAGGGTTGGCCAGAAACAAAAGTTACGATGCGTTTTTGGATTTTAGCAGTTTTGGCTGGTGGTTTGGGTTTAGCTCTTTACTTTCTTGATTTGTTTTTAGTATAATATTAGAAATGGTTTAGTTATAAATTATTAGTTAAATTATGGCTATTGATTATCAAAGTAAATTAGCAGAGTTAATGGTTTTAGCTGCTCAACAAGGAGCTTCTGATTTACATTTAAGCGTGGGAAAACATCCTACCGTAAGAATTGATGGTAATTTAATTCCAGTTTCTAGTGAACCAATTTTAACACCAGAAATGAGTGCTGGTTTAATTAGTGCGCTTTTGACTCCGGAGCAGGAAGAAAAATTAATCGAACAGAGAGAATTAGATTTTGCTTTTTCTTACGAAGATAAAATTCGTTTTCGTATTAATGTTTATTTTCAAAGAGGTTATTTATCAGCTGCTCTACGTTTAATTACTACCCATATTAGGACTATCGAAGAGTTAAATCTGCCACCTATTCTTCATGAATTTTCTAAATATAATCAAGGGTTTATTTTAGTAGTGGGTCCAGCTGGTCATGGTAAAACTACTACTTTAGCAGCCATTATTGATGAAATTAATCATAAAAGGATGGATCATATTATTACTATTGAAGATCCAATAGAGTACACTTTTAGTCAGGATAGAGCTTTGATTGATCAAAGAGAGGTTGGCTCTGATACTTTAAGTTTTCATAATGGCTTGCGTTCTGTTTTAAGACAAGATCCTGATGTGGTGATGATTGGTGAAATGCGGGATCCAGAATCAATTTCTATTGCCTTAACTGCAGCAGAAACTGGCCATTTGGTTTTTTCTACTTTGCATACTAATTCTTCCAGCCAAACAATTGATAGAATTATCGATAGTTTTCCGGCTTCTCAGCAAAATCAGGTACGTTCTCAGTTGGCCTCTGCTTTAGTTGGGATTGTTTCAGAAAGATTAGTGCCAAGAATTTCTGGTGGCAGAATTCCTGCCTGTGAGATTATGTTTGCTAACGCAGCAGTAAAAAATCTTATTAGAGAAGCTAAAACATATCAATTAGATTTAGTAATTGATACTTCCACCCAAGAAGGCATGACCTCTCTTAATCGTTCTCTGATAGAATTAGTAAGAAAAAGAGAAATTTCTTTAGAGGCAGCTGAGACTTATTCTTTGAATCCTTCAGAATTAAGGCAATTATTAGGATAAAGGGCTTTGTCTAAATTTTCAAGCCGCAGGCGTAGAAAATTTAGCAACAAAACCT
>JAUPUN010000008.1 GCA_030917555.1 Patescibacteria group bacterium | reverse complement strand
TAACAATAACTCAGTCTTGCCTTAAACTATTTAAAGCCTAAAGGTCGAAAAATAATAAAATAAAATTAATAAAAATAAAAATTATGAATCCTTATCTGAGTGAATCTGTGCCAGCACCTATTACTTTGGGAGCCTTTATGGGCATTGGCCTCGGTTTAGTTCTCCTCGCTTTTGCTTTTGGTTTAATTATGCTTGTCTCCTTTTGGAAAATTTTTACCAAAGCAGGCAAGCCAGGCTGGGCCTCTATAATTCCAGTTTATAATTCTGTAGTCTTAGCTCAAATTGCCAAACAACCTTGGTGGTATGGCTTACTAATGTCTTGCTCTTTCCTTTCTGCTGTACCAAAATTGGGCATTGTCTTTTCTCTGATTGCTTTTGTTTTCTATCTAATTATCGTTTACAAATTGGCCCTAGCTTTCGGGCAAAAAACAGGTTTTGCAATTGGTTTAATTTTATTGCCAATAGTCTTTTTCCCAATTCTGGCTTTTAATAAAAATTACCAATATCAAAAGGAAGCTAAAGACACTGCACCTCCGACTAATTCTTCTTAAGTGACAAAACTTCTTTAAAATTAAAACAGCTCGAAAGAGCTGTTTTAATTTTCTCTTTCGAGAAGAGTGGTAGTAGTAACCGGAGCATGATAAGGTAAATGAAAATAGCTAATCAATGGCTCTTCTGATTTTAAACCCTCACTATCTACTGCTTTAATGCCAAAGAACAAATCTAAGGCTACCTCTGGTTGTCTTTTAAAGGTAAGATATAATAAATTAGAAACAGCTACTTCGAGACTGCATTTACTTAAACTACATTGGGGCTGGCCTGGTACATTTTGAGATTGAGACCATTCCCAAGTTTGCCTAGTAAAATCATTATTATTTATATTGTCACCAGCCTGAGCAAAAACATATTGAATTTCGTATTTCAAAGTGTCTTGAGGATCATTATCTCTAGCAGGAACCCAAGAAAAGATTAAACTATCTGTATTTTCTTGATACTTAATCTCAAAATCTTTGACACTAGAGGGCTGATGATAAACTAAATCAGGTTGAAAATAAAATTTAGTTGGGTCATAGGCAATTAGTTTCAAATATGACCTGGTACTATTATCGTAACCATAATAACCAATGGTAACATATTGATCAGCAGTAAAAGTAATATTAGTTTCAGTATTTAATCCTGCCACCGGAATAATAAAATGACCATCCGAAGGTAGAGCCCACCAATTATAAGAGGTGCCTCGGGCACCACCAGGAGCCTGACACCAAGAGCTACTATTAGTAAAAATCAAACCAGAAGAATTAGTAGTGTAGCCCTGACAATTAGGATAAGTTACTACTAAGGCCGGAATTTTACCATCTACTACCCAATTATCCTGACTTCCTAAATAATCAGTAGGAATACCAAAATCCGAAGATGAAGCATTCTCGTCTGAATGCCAATAAAAAACCATACCAGTAAAAACATTATCAGTGTTATTAGTAGCAGGAATGAAGGGGTAACCATTAGTTCGAAAATCGATCACTATTCTAGGATCTGTTTGACTAAAAGGATGCCAAGAAAACTCTGTCAGATAAGGAATAAGAGGAGTGGTAGTTATCTGTGGTTTGGTAGTGGTGGTTGGTTCCAAAGAAAAACAATTATCAGAGGAAGCTAAGTTTTTGGGACTGGGACAATTTTGGATTTCAAAATCATTTTGATTATTATCAGAGTCCAAAAAATTATTATCCTGATATTTTCTTTGAATACTGGTGCCAGCTTCGGGGTTAAAAGCGCAATTCCCTTCACAATCATTTACTTCTCCATACCCTATTTTATCAACAATTTCTCTATTAGGATCTTTTAAAATAATTGTATTATTATCAGTAAGAGCATAATTAGTGATAATAACATCAGCTAAATTCGTATAACTACTCGAGGCATGAGCAATTAAAAAATAACTCTGAGGTAGAACAGTTTTATTTTCCAAAAGATATTCTGGTACTAGAGAACTATAATCTTCTGCCTGACTAGTTTTTTTCTGTAAATACCAACCAGTAAGAGGAATGGCTATGTCAGAAGGATTATACAGTTCAATAAATTCATCATAAACATTAGTTTTCCCGTCAGGAGATAAACCAGCAATTTTAATTTCAGTAATCAGAATTTTGGGATAATTAGGTTTGGTTGTTGTAGTAGTAGTTATGGTTGTTTGAGGAGTGGTTGGAACAGTAGTTGTGGTAGTGGTATTTGGGACATTAGAAAAACCACCAGAATTAACAATTAAATAACCAGGACTATTTTCTTGTTTAGGAGTACCATTAAGTTCACTACTAGTCTGCCAAGTAAAATCACTTTTTCTTTCTAGCGTTCTTTTAGAAACATTATCACCACCTGGCCAGTCAGGCTGAGCCAAAACTTCATCTTCTAAACCACAGCTGGCATTAAATAAACGCAATCCGTCGTTTTGATTATTAAGAGTTCCTACAAAAATAAAATCAGCCGCAATTTGAGGTACTGAATTATCATCAGTTCTTTCTAAAAGTAAAAATTGTTGAGCACCTATTTTAGTATTATTAGGTAAAACTATTTTAATCTGGTTATCTTGATCTAAAATCTGCCAGTTACTAAGATCCACTTCTCCTTGAGAAATATTTTTGAGTTCCAACCATTCATTATTACTATTAGCAGTAGTTCCCATCCAAGCAATTTCATTCAAAATAACTTTATTTCTTGAAGGACTTTGCAAAGTATTAAAAGCGCAAATCGGAACAACTGGTTTAGTGGTAGTAGTAGTTGGACTTTTAGTAGTCGCAGTAGTTTTAGTAGTACTGGTAGTTAACTTAGTAGTAGTTGTTAGCTTAGTAGTAGTGGAAGTTTTAGTAGTAGAAGTCACTTTAACAGTTGAATTGGTAGTAGCCACTAAAGGCACTGATTGGTTTGAAGATCCTTGATTTTTGGTAGTAGTTGTTTCGAAAGTAGAAGGAGTAGTTAATTGATTCTCAATTAACAGATAATCTGGTTGTGTTTGAAAAATATTTTGAACAAAACTAGTAATACCATTTAAAGCTGCTAACAAAATATTACCTTCATTTTCTTTAATAAAATTTGGATCTTGCTTAACTTTTTCTCCATTTTCCAAAAATAATTTGATTACTCCGCTATTTACTAACACTGATTTTTTAGCCAACCTACTCCAATAATTACTGAGTACTTTAGCATCATCAACGCTATATAAAGTTAAACCAGATTGAAAACGCCATTGGGGCATAGTTTTGACTGCTAAAGGAAAAAGATTATTATTTTCATCACTACCTATTAAATAAGATTTGATCTTACCGGTAGCATCTGTTTCGATTACATCAGGAAAAAGAATCTCTGGTTTTTGATATTTTGACGGCGGGATAGTATCAGAAGAAAGAAAATAATTATTAGAATAGGAAGCTAAAAAATCAAAATAGTCATTCAGGGTATTTTTTATTAATGGTTTTAAATTACTAGCACTAATCTCTTTCAGTAAATCAGCATAAGTGCTGAAAGCAAAATTAGTGGGATAATCTTCATAAACATCAGAATTGATTAAAGGTGGATGAGCATCCTCTCTGGTATGAGCAGGTACTGACATATCTTCTAGGAGATGCAAGACGTGACCTAAAGAAATAAAAGCTTGTTGTCGATTACCTTTAGCGTATTCATAAAGAGCTCTTTGCCAAGTATAATTAGCTTGACTAAAAACAGGACTTTTACTAATTATTCCTAAGCTAGCTACGTAACCAGGATCGTAGAGAGCTTGTTGAAAAGGATTTTGAGCCCATTCTTTGGCCGTCACAGCAGGATAAAGATATTCCACACCACCAAATTGCCAGGTTTTATTAAAAAGAGGATCGTAAAAATGATTTAAGCAACGAAGAGGAGTATCTTCTTCCCTACTACCTTGAATTAGCCAATTTCTTTCTTCGGAAGAAAGTTTTAAAGAAGGAAATTGTTGATTAAAAAATTCTGCTGAAATATCGGTGAGATTAGCGTGAGTAGTTTGAGGTGCATAAGCTAAAACGTTGTTGTCAGAAAATATTAAACAAATTACAAAAAGAACAATTAAAAAAACGGTGGGGCGGTGGGGCATATAAATTTAAAACATTATTTTAAAAACGACTTATTTTCCAAAGAGAATTCAATGGTTCAAAAGTTCTATTTTTAACTTTAGTTAAGGTGATAATTGAAACTACTTCATTTTTCTCATTAACTACTTCTATTTGATACCAATCTTCATTTAAAAAAGTGCCCTTTTGACTTAAGGGTCTTAATAAATCATTAAGCATAGCCTCCCACTGCCCATTCTGTTTGATATTTTCTAAAAGTTGTCGGTATTCGTTTTGTTTCTCTAAAATAAAATATTTAGAAGCTAATTCAGTATTTTGCTGTTTCAAAGCTGTCAAAAACATCTGATAAGTTTCCTCTGGAGTAGTGCCACCATAGTTATCTTCCTGATATTTTTGTTCTTCTTCCTTAATTTGTTGAGTAGTTTGTTCCAAACCAGCTTTAATCTGACGAGCTTGTCGCAAGTTAGGATTAAAATACCACCAGCAAAAAAGAATTATTAAAGCGCAAACAAATAATAAAATGAGAGTTAAAGTAGATTTTTTTCTTAAGAACTCTTTCATAAGATTTAAAGATTAAATTTCTCTTAAGTCCTCTTTCAGAGTTCTGGAAAGAAAAAACGGTGGGGTAAACTTCCCAGAACCCTGAAAGAAGACTCCAGGGCTTACCCCACCGTTAAAATGAATTTTATATTTTTATTTTAAAGCTAGAAAAAATTTTGTCAAGAACAAATTGTGGATAACTTTTTTCCTCGGTGTAAGTACTAAAATATATTGAATATCAAAAGAAACTTTATTCTAGATTATTCTGACGCTGATGCTGGAGGTTCTGGGGAACTGTTCTCTGAGGGAGTAGCTGCTGTTGACATCTCAGTAGCTCGAGCAGTCTCAGAATTAACTTGAGTTGCAGGAATTGGGGTTTCTGCTTTACCAGTTTCTTCGCCCTCTTTTATTTTCTTCTTATGAAAAACAATCGGTCTTTTTTTACCTTCAATAATTTTGGCTTTGACTAAAAGATTATAGCAGGAATCTGAAACCTGAGCGCCGTTTTTTAACCAATAATTGATTCTCTCAGTGTTTAATTCAAATTTATCTTGACGAGGATTCCACCAGCCTAAAACCTCTTTAACTTTACCTGATTTAGCAGAAAAATGAGAATCAACTGCCACTATTCTAAAAGTAGCTTCATGTTGTTTTCCTACTCTTTGAAAACGTAAAATTATCATAATATGCTCACAATACCAAAATTAAGATTAAATATCAAGATTTTGTACTTTTTGGGCATAAGCCTCAATGAATTTCTTGCGCGGTAAAACATCTTCTCCCATGAGAACATCAAACAAACGGTCGGCTTCTTCAGCATCTTCAATAGTCACTTTTTTCATGACCCTTCTTTTGGGATCCATAGTAGTTTCCCATAATTGCTCAGGATTCATCTCTCCTAAACCTTTATATCTTTGAATAGTAATACCTTTAAGCTCCTCTCCTGAAGAGGTTGGAGTTTCTTCAGTTTTCACTTCAAAAACAGCTTCGTTTTTACCCTGTTCTACTACTCTTAGTTTTCTAACTGTTTTCTTATCCTCAATTTTATTCTTATTTTCTTTTTGACCACTCAGCTGAGCTAAAATTTTATCTTTTTCGGCTTCCGTATAAACATAGTATACTTCTTTACCTTTTTGGATTTTATAGAGAGGAGGCTGAGCAATATAAAGATACCCGCCTTCTATCACTGGTTTAAAATAACGGAAAAAAAGAGTTAAAAGTAAAGTTCTGATATGAGCTCCATCCACATCAGCATCAGCCATAATAATAATTTTATGATAGCGTAATTTGTCTAAATTAAAATCTTCGCTTAAGGAAGTACCCAAAGCCACGATTAAATTTTTGATTTCCTCAGAAGACATCATTTTATCCAGCCGAGCTTTTTCTACATTAAGAATTTTCCCTCGCAAAGGAAGGATGGCCTGAGTATTCCTATCTCTAGCTGATTTAGCAGAGCCACCAGCTGATTCACCTTCTACAATAAACAGCTCTGATTCTGCTGGATTTCTAGAAATACAATCAGCTAATTTGCCAGGTAAAGAAGCTCCGGCTAAAGCTCCTTTCCTTAGAATATTTTCTTTAGCTTTTTTAGCTGCCAAACGAGCTCGACTGGAAAGAAGGCATTTTTCTACTATTTTTTTGGCATCATCTTTATGAATTTCCAACCACTCTCTAAAACTTTCACCTAAAACTTGTTCTACTGCAGTGCGAGCTTCGGGATTACCTAATTTAGCTTTAGTTTGTCCTTCAAATTGATGCTATTTTAATTTTACGATTAAAACTGCCACTAAGCCATCCCTTAAATAGTCACCTTTAAAGTTTTCATATTATTTTAAGAGTTATTTGGCTTTAGCATAGTCATTGAGAGCCCTAGTTAAAGCCGATCTAAAACCAGTAAGATGCATTCCTCCTTCTAGAGTATTAATATTATTAGCGAAAGCTAATTCTAAACTTTCAGTATCATCAACATAAAGAAGGGCAATTTCTACTTGGATACCTGCCTGCTCTTTGTTGACATAAAAAACATCACTTAAAGGAATATTTTGACGGCTTAAATAACGAACGAATGTTTTAATTCCGCTTTCAAAATGAAAAGTATAAGAAGGTAAAAGAGCTAAAGGTCGATAATCTTTAAAAGTAATAGTTAAACCAGGAGTTAAATAAGCTTGCTGTCGTAAGTGATCTAAAATTTTTTTGGAATCAAATTCAATTACTGGAAAAATTTCTGGGTCAGGCTCAAAAGTAATTTTAGTACCACTATGAGAACTCACCCCATTTTTTTTAACTGGGGTAAGAGGTTTTCCTTGGGAATATTCTTGAGTATAAATAGCACCATCGCGAAAAACTTCTGCTTTTAAATATTTCGAAAGGGCATTAACCACTGAAACGCCTACTCCGTGAAGGCCTCCAGCAACTTTGTAAGATTTACCTCCAAATTTTCCTCCCGCATGTAGAGTGCAAAGCACTGTTTCTAAGGCAGATTTTTTAGTTTTAGGATGGAGATCTACTGGAATACCCCGGCCATCATCTGTAATAGCAACTCTATTTTGAGCTAAAATTTCTACTAAAATATGCTTAGCATAACCCATCATCGCTTCGTCAATGGAATTATCTACTACTTCCCAAATCAAATGATGTAAGCCATCTACCCCAGTAGAACCAATATACATACCCGGTCTTCGTCTCACTGGCTCTAAACCTTCTAAAACATAAATATCCTTAGCAGTATAAGAATTGTCTTCTGGAATATTATTTTGAGAAAGATTATTTTTCTTCATAAATTAACGGATCTCAGCTCCTAATTTCCTTACGGCCTTAATAATTTGTGACATTTCTTGCTCAACCTCTTTATTAGTAAGAGTCCTGTCTGGGGCTCTAAAAATTAAATGAAAAGACAAACTTTGATTTTCTGACCCAAAAAGAGCAGGTTCTTCATAAACATCAAACAGATCTACCTCTTCTAAATAAGAACTGGAATTTTGAATAGCTTTTAGAATTGTATCAATTAAAATTTGTTTCTTAATAATAAACGATAAATCACGTCTCGCAGCCGGATATTGAGGCAAAGGTTGATATTCTCTTTCTGCTGAAGCTAGGTATTGTAATGCTAATAAATCGAGTTCCCATAATACTATCTCGCCTTTTAAATCATAATGTCTTAAAATAAAGGAAGAAGGCAGGCCTATTATTCCTAGAGGCTTATTTTCATGCCAAAAAGAAAGACCGTTTTCAACATAAGTCTGATCAGTTGCTTCTAAAGGCTTAGTCAGATAGTCATCAGGGTCTAGCCCTAAATCTTCAAAGAGTTTTTCTAAGATGCCTTTTGCCTCGTAAAAAAGAGGTTTTCTAGCATTAAATTCTTTTCTAGCTAATATTCCTCCAAAAGAGATTTGTTCTGTCCGAGGGGCTTGATAAACAGTTCCTATCTCAAAAAATCTCACTTGATCTCTAAAACGAAAATTAGCCTCCACTGCTTTTAATAAATTAGGCATTAGGGTAGGTCTCAAATAGCGATATAAATCGCTTAGGGGGTTCCTCAATTCTAAAATATTTTCTTTGGTTCCACTTGGCAGCAAATCCTTGTCTTGCTCAGAAAGGAAAGAATAAGTATACACTTCTTCTAATTGATAATCTTTCAACCAATCTTTGATTCGATTAATAAATTCCCAGGTTTCATTCTTAGGAGGCATTTTGATTGCTTCTACTGGCGGCAAGACAGGAATTTTGTCAAAACAAGAAAGACGTGCTACTTCAGCTATTACCTCCTGAGGAAGCTGAAGATCGGTTCGATAAGGGGGAGGATTAATTAACCAATAATCTTTTTTAACTTTTAGATTAAAACCTAATAATTTAAGTTTTTTGACTACCTCTGTCTTTTGAGGAGTCCAACCTAAATACCGAGGAATTTCTTGAAACTTGAGTGGAATCACTATTTTTGAAAAAGAGCGAGTTTTTTCATCTATTTCTCCTTTTAAAATTTCTCCTCCTGCTAGCTCTTGAATTAATTGAGCCAAAAGATCTAAGGCATAAGTAGTCAAAGCCGGATCTAATTGATGTTCAAATCTAAAAGAAGCATCGGTTACTAGCCCTAATTCCCGAGAAGTTAAATGAATTCTAGCTCCCTCAAAATTAGCACTTTCTAAAATCAAAAAAGAAGTGTCTTGATCTATTTCGGCTTTCTTACCGCCTTTAATGCCGGCTAAAGCGAGCGGTTTTTCTAAGTCGCAAATTAATAAATGGTGGTTTGTTAAGGTATAGGTTTTATCATCTAAAGTAGTAAATTTTTCTCCTTTTTTAGCCAAGCGCACAATAATTTCCTTTTGCGATTTTTGATTAAAAGCTACTTTTTGAAAATCAAAAGCGTGAAGAGGCTGACCAGTTAAAAGCATAATATAATTAGTAGCGTCAACTACATTATTAATAGGTCTTAAGCCACAATCCAATAATCTTTCTTGAAGCCAATTAGGAGAAGGCTTTACTTTAATGTGCCAGAGACTACGAGCTGAATAACGGAGACAATCAGAACTTTTAATTGTCACTTTTAGCCATTTTTTCACTGACTTTTGACTTTCTTTTAATTTGGGCTGAGGGTAAGTAAAAGTTTTACCTAAAATAGCACTTAGCTCTCTAGCTAAACCTAAATGACCGCCAACATCAGCTACTCTGTTAGGCAAAAGGTCTATTTCTAAAATAGGCCTTTTGCCACGATAAGAAACTACGGTTTCGGCTAAATAAAAAGTTAAGAGCTCGGCTATTTTATCCGGGCTTTCTTTAAAATAAACTAAATCTTTCAGCCAATCATAGGAAAATTTCATAGTTTTTAAAATTGTTCTAGGAATCTTAAATCAGAATTAAAGAATAACCTAATATCATCAATTCCATATTTAATCATAGTAATTCTTTCTACTCCTAAACCAAAAGCGAACCCTTGCCATAAATTAGGAGGATAGCCTACTGTTTTAAATAAATCAGGATGAACCATACCAGCGCCCATTACTTCCAGCCATTGACTGTGAGATTTATTTTTGGGCCGGATAAAAACTTCTAAGCCTGAAGTGACAAAAGGAAAATAGCTGGGACGAAAAGATAAATCAACTTGACCCTTAAATAAATCATCCAATACTTCCTGCACAATAAATTTAAAATTAGCTAAAGTTATTTTCTCGCTTACCATTAAACCCTCTACTTGATGAAATTGAATATCGTGATGATTATCTGTGGCTTCAAAGCGGAAACATTTACCAGGTACAATAATTCGAAAAGGAGGTTCGTGCTTTTCCATATAATGAATTTGCACAGGGCTAGTATGAGTTCTCAAAAGCAAGCCTGAAGTAAGCCAAAAAGTGTCCCAGAGATCTCTGGCAGGATGATTTTTAGGAATTCTGAGAGCATCAAAATTATAATACTCTGTCTCTATTTCTGGTCCTAAGACTATTTCAAAACCTAATTTTTCGAAAGAATGAACGATTTCTCTTAAAACTAAGGTGAGAGGATGTAAATGACCTTTTTCTATTTTTAACCCAGGTCGAGTAACATCAAAATATTGACCTTGAGCTTGGCTTTGCTCTAATTCCTGTTTTTTTTGAGTGTAAATAGTTTTTAAAAATTGTCTAATTTCATTAGCTTCTTTGCCTTTCTCTTTCTTCTCCTCTAAGGGTAAATCCTTTAAATTATCAAAAAAAAGAGAAAGAGAACTTTTCCTTCCTAAATATTTAATTCTCCAATTTTCTAACTCCTGAGAGTTATGAACTGAAGCCAAATCTTGTTGCGCTTGTTGTTTTAAATCACGGAGATTCATAAACTCTTTCTATGTTACTCTAAAAACACTCTTTTTTCAAGAAATTATTAGTTGAAAAAAAGTTCGAAAAAGAATATAATAGCCATAATATGTCCGGACATTCTAAATGGGCAAAAGTAAAATATCAAAAAGCTCAGAAAGACCCTAAAAGGGGTCAAGCTTTTTCTAAACTAAGTAATCTGATTACTGTCGCCAGTAGAAATGGAACTGATATTGAAACTAATCCTAAATTGAGACTAGCAGTAGAAAAAGCCAGAGAATTAGGTATGCCTAAAGAAAATATCGAAAGAGCTATTAGCCGTGGCAGTGGCAATGGTACTGAAGGTAAACAATTAGAAGAATTAATGTGTGAAGCTTACGGACCAGGTGGTACAGCTATTTTAATTCAGGCCATTACTGATAATAAAAATCGCACTTTAGCCGAATTAAGACATCTCTTGCAAAATTACGATGCTAAACCAGCTAATAGCGGCAGCGTTAGTTACCTTTTTAAAGAAACTGGCCGGATTACTCTTCCCAAAAACTTTTGGAACGATGATTTAGCTTTAAAAATTATTGAGCTTGGCGCCGAAGAAATAAAAGAAAACAAAGACACGGTAGAAATCTACACCTCTCCTAATAATCTCACTAAACTCAAAAATTTCTTAGAAGAAAATTACCCTGAAATATCTTTAGAAGCAGCCATCGATTTTATCAGCCAACAACCAGTAATAATTAGTAAAGAAGATATCAAAAATAAATTAGAAGCACTTTTTAATGCTTTAGATGAACACCCTGATGTCGAAGAAATTTATTCTAATGCTGAATATTAATTATGATTATTTTAGGTATTGATCCTGGCACTTCTCGAATTGGCTGGGCAGTTCTCAAAACCCAAAAAAGAAATATTCTACCTTTGGGTTATGGCTGTTGGCAGCTTCAAGAAAAAGAACAAGAAAAACGACTCTTAAGAATTTCAAAAAATTTAACTCAAACGATCAAGCAATATCATCCTGATTACGTAGCTCTGGAAAAAGTTTTTTTCTTTAAAAATGCCAAAACTGTCATGAGTATTAGCGAAGCTACTGGCGTTATTGCTTTAGTCACTCAAAAGCAAAAATTACCTTGTTTACGCTTAACTCCACTTGAAATTAAACAAAATTTAATTGGTTACGGCAGAGCTGAGAAAAAAGATGTGCAAAAATTAGTTCAATTAATTTTTTCTTTAAAAGAAATCCCTAAACCTGACGATACTGCAGATGCTTTAGCAGTAGCTTTAGCCGGACTTAATAAAATACAAAATGGACACTTTCAAAAAAATAATTAAGCTTTTAGTACCTCTCTTAGGAGCTTGTCTCCTGGTAGGTTTCTTAACAGTCTTGGTTTTATCACGCAATCTGCCTGATCCCAAAACTTTTAATGAAAGAAAGATTAGTCAATCTACTAAAATTTATGATCGAACTGGCAAAATTCTACTTTATGATATTCATGGTTCCCAAAAACGCACCCTCATTCCTCTAAGTGAAATCTCACCAAATGTCATTAAAACTACTCTTGCTACCGAAGACCACACTTTTTACGAACATCACGGTTTTGTACTTAAAAGCTTCTTAAGAGCTATTTTTAATAGTCTAGTTTACCATCAACCTCTCCAAGGAGTTTCAACTATTACTCAGCAACTAGCCCGAAATGCTTTTTTAACTAATGAAAGAAGCCTGGTTAGAAAAATAAAAGAAGCTATCTTAACAGTGCAAATAGAAAAAAATTACAGTAAGGATCAGATCCTAGAAATGTATTTTAATCAAATCTATTTTGGAGATAATAATTATGGCATCGAAGCTGCCAGTCAGTATTATTTTAATAAATCTGCAAAAGATTTAACTTTGGCAGAAGCTGCCTATTTAACAAGCCTCATTCAATCTCCTAATTATCTCTCACCTTATGGAGCTCACCGCGATGAATTAGAACAAAGAAAAAATTGGGTCTTACACCGAGTCGAAGTAGTAGGATATTTTTCACCAGAAGAAATCGCGCAAGCTAAAACTGAAAAAATAACTTTTGCTACTCAAAGCTTTGGTCTCAAAGCTCCTCATTTTGTCATGTATGTCAAAAGTCTTTTAACTGACAAATTTTCTGAAGAAGAATTACAACAAGGAGGTTATACTATCATTACTACCTTGGATATGAATCTTCAAACCCTAGCAGAAGACACGGTTAAAAAATATGGAGATTATAATGAAAAACACATCGGTTCTAAAAATTTAGCTTTATTGGCCGAAGACCCTCAAACAGGACAAATTCTAGCTATGGTTGGTTCTCGAGATTACTGGAATACTGAAGCAGAAGGGAATGTTAATGCTACCTTAAGCGTCAGACAACCAGGTTCTTCTTTTAAACCTATTGTTTATGCTACTGCCTTTAAAAAAGGGTACTTACCAGAAAGTGTAGTGTTTGATACTGCCTTAAATGGAGTTACTGCTAATTTTTCTACTGACCCTAATCATCCTTATTTAGTAACTAATTACGACGAAACAACTCGGGGGCCAGTTACTTTCAGACAAGCCTTAGCTCAATCTCTCAATATTCCCTCTGTCAAAATTTTATATTTAGCAGGAATTGAGAACGCTATTCAAACAGCTAAAGATTTAGGTATTACTACTTTAACAGAAGCACCTGATTATTATGGCCTCAGTCTAGTTTTAGGAGGAGGAGGAATCAAGCTCATTGAACTAGTACATGCCTATACTGCTTTTAGCCAAGAAGGTATCATTCACCCTCAAACAGCAATTTTAAAAATCACTGATAGCCAAGGTAAAGTAGTTCAAGATTTTAATCTTCAAAATAAAGAAGTATTAGCTCCTCAAATTGCTCGGTTAATTAACAGTATTTTGACTGATAATGAAAGTAGAATTCCAGCCTTTAGCCCTAATAGCCCTCTCTACTTCCCTAATTATGAAGTGGCGGCTAAAACAGGAACTGATTCTGAATATCGTGATGCTTGGACTATCGGTTATACTACTTCTCTCGCTAGTGGAGTGTGGGCTGGTAATAATGACCGAAGTCCAGTAGCGCCTACTGGAGCACCAGGAGCCATGGTGGCAGCTCCTTGCTGGCATGAGTTTATGGAAAAAGCTTTTGAATATTATCCTCCTCAAAGCTTCACTAAACCCTTACCCTATGATGTCGCCAGTATTTCTAAACCAATGATTAATGGACAATATTTGATCAATCAGCAATATCAGAATCGCTTTACTGGAGAAATTAAAACCGTCAAAGAAATTCATAGTATTTTATATTATGTTAATAAAGATGATCCTTTTGGCCCATCTCCAGCTAACCCTTATAGCGACCCTCAGTTTGCTTTATGGGAAACTCCAGTTTTGATTTGGGCAGAACAACATCTTCCTAATTTTAAACAAGAATATAATTTAAATTTAGGACCTGATTATTATCCTATTTCTTCTAACCAAAGCCAAATCATCAGTTTCCCTGACGCGCCCACTATCACACCTATTTATCCTCAAAACGGAGACTTTTTAAATAATAATTTCCAATTTGATTTTTTAATTACTAGTCCTCTTGGTATTAAAAAAGCAGTTCTGTTTTGGAACCAAGAACTGCTAGGAGATTTAACTCCTCAAGCTAATAATCATTATTCTTTTTCTCTCCCCCCTGAAAAAATACAAGCCCAAAACGAACTAAGAATTGAAGCTATTGACCTTAATGATCAGGTGACTGTTTTAAAGGAGGTGGTCTATCATTAAACTTTTTTGTGCGATTTCTTGTTTGTACTTTCTTTAACTGAGAAAAAGATTTTAATTTTCTTTTCTTTTCCCAGTCCGGCAGAACTTCTTTTAAAGGAAGAAAAACCATAAGTTAAATTTTAATAGGCATGAGAAGATAAACAAAATTTTGGTCGTTTTTACTCTCAAAAAGAGCTGGACTAGTTTCTTTATTAAAACCTAGAATCACTTCTTCGCCAGTTAAAGAATTTAAACCATCTAGAACAAAGCGGTAATTAAAACTAATTTCTAAATCAGGGCCTTGTGCTTCGGTTAAAGCTACTACATTTTGGCTTTTTCCTAATGAGGGATCTTGGGCTTCAATTGTTAATTTTTTCTGATTTATCTTGAGAAGAAATTTAATATCATTAATTTTAGTACAAAATAAACCGGCTAAACGAACTGCTTCAGCTAATTCCTTTTTCTTAACTGAAATTTTTACTTCAGTGGTATTAGGAATGATTGAGGCATATTCAGGAAATTGACCATTGATTAATCTAGAAACTAATCTAATCTCATTAGTGTTTTTAAATAAAAACTGAACTTGATTAACTTCAGGATAAATGAGAATACTGCTAATATCTTCTGGTCCTTCCTGACTAATTCTAATCACTTCCTGAATAGTTTTTACAGGAACAATCATTTCTAAAGGTGGTTTTAAATTAGTTTTAAAATTCTCACTTGAAATAGTTTTTTCAGCTAAACGAAAACTATCAGTTCCTACCAATTTTAAAAAATTCTTATCTAAATGAAAATAAACTCCATTCAATTCTGGTTTAGTAGTTAAATAACCAATACTAGGCAAAATTTGACCTAAGGATTCCCGTAAAAGATTTTTATCTAATTCTAGAGTTTTTTCTGTTTTTACTTCTGGAATAATAGGAAAATCTTCAGGATTAATACCTTGAAAAAGAGCTTCCGAACTTTCAGTAGTAACTTTTAAAGCTTGCTTTTCACTTTCTAAAGTAATTTTTTCACTAGTTAAATTATTTAAAAAATCAGCAAAAGTTTTAGCTGGAATTACTACTTGCCCGCTTTCCTCTACTTTTCCACTAACACTTAATTCTATTCCTAATTCTAAATCAGTAGCTAAAACATGAAGTTGATTTTTATTAGTAGAAAGTAAAATATTGCTTAAGACTGGTAAAGTAACATTTTTACCTGTAATTCTTTCTGCTAAATTAATAGCTTGTTTTAAATTTTCAGTTAGAGTAATAAATTTCATAATTATTATTTATATATTTATTAAATTATTATTGTTATTAAGGAGAAAATAATTGGGGATAACTAGAAAAAAATAAGAGATAGAGCAATTATTCAGAGAAATATTAGTGAATAACGTAAGGATAAGATTGGGATAAAGAGGTACTAAGCTGAGGGATAATTTATTAATAAAATTATTATTCCAGAAATAGTTTTAAGTGGCAAGATGAGATATCACGAATTAAATCTCGTCTTATCAACTATTTATTCACTTTATTATTCATTATTGATTATAGAGCATTTCTTTTAAGAGAGTGATTTCTTGACTAAACACAGGATTATTAGTAAGTTCTTGTTCTATTTTTTTACAAGCATGAATGACAGTAGTATGATCGCGATTTCCTAATTTTTCAGCAATATTAGTATAAGAATATTTTAGTTCCTCTCTCAAGAGGTACATAGCTACCTGGCGAGGTTTGACTAATTCTTTTTTCCTGGAATGGTTTAGTAATTCTTCTTCGCTTAAATCGTAAAAAGAAGCCACTTTAGAAATAACATCTTTTAGAGGAAGATATTGGTGGGTATTAGTGATAATAGCTGCTAATACGTTTTTAGCTTCATCTAAAGTTAAAGGTGCATTTTTTAAGCGAGTATGAGCAATAATCCGATTTAAAGCTCCTTCTAGCTCTCGAATATTTTTAGGAATAGCTTCTGCTAAATAACGTAAAATTTTTTCATCAATAAAAACATTAGAATTTTGAGTTTTAGCTTTTAAGATAGCTAATCTAGTTTCAAAATCAGGATAGCCGATATCAGCAATCATACCCCCTTCAAAGCGAGAACGCAATCTTTCTTCGATAGAGGGGATAGCTTTTGGCGGCCTATCAGAAGTAAAAATAATTTGTTTATTTTTTTCATAAAGGTTATTAAAGGTATGGAAAAGTTCTTCTTGAGTTTTATCTTTGCCAGCAATAAATTGAATGTCATCGATTAATAAAAGGTCAACATTACGAAAAGAAGCTTTAAAACTATCCATGCTTTGTTTGCCAATAGCTTTTACTAATTCGTCAGTAAATTTTTCTGAAGAAGCATATTTAATTTTAAGTTTCTTATTTTCTTTTTTGACTTTATTACCTACTGCCTGTAAGAGATGAGTTTTACCTAATCCTACTCCGCCATAAATGAAAAGAGGATTGTATTTGGAACCTAAATTTTCTGTTACTGCTAAAGCAGCAGCATGGGCTAGTTCGTTATTTGAACCAACAATAAAATTTTCAAAAGTATAACGGGGATTTAAATTAGTTTCTGGATCAATAGCAAATTCAGGAAAATTTAATTGCTCTTCCGTGGCTTCTAAGTTAGGTTTTTTAGCAAGCCGAGCCTGCTGCGTAGTTTGTATTTTATCGAGATCAGGATTACCTTCTGAGACTAGGTATTCTATTTTAATAATCTGAGGATTTAAATGATTTAATGATTGGAGGATAATTTTTTGGTATTTGTTTTCTAGCCATTCTTTGGCGAAATTAGAAGGAACTCCTAAAAAGATAGTATCTCCTTTTAAGTCAATAAGAGAAGTATTTCTAAACCAGGTTAAAAAATTAGCCTTAGAGATATTAAGTTGAATTTCTCCTAAGGCTGCTTTCCAGAGGTCTTTGAGTTCTTTCTGAGTCATATTAGTGATCGGTCCAATTATAGCACTTTTAAGACAAAAAGGGGAAATCAGTTTGTTTAGTTTTTTCTTTTTTGTGGATAATTGGTTGATAATTTGTGATTTTAACTTTGGAAAATCTTTGGAAGCTAGAAAGTCAAGTTGTTTTTTTCTAGAGGTATGATATAATACTTTATAATTAATGTTTAAAACTATGTCTACTACTTATCAGCCTAAAAAAAGAAAAAGAGCTAAAACCCACGGCTTCAGGAAAAGAAGTTCTTCTGAGAGTGGTAAGAAAATATTAAAAGCAAGACGCCAGAAAGGCCGCAAAAGAATTGCTTTATAAAAGTATGCTAAAGAAGAATTATCGTTTTCCTTCCTCTCATTTATTTTCTGAAATTTTTAAAGAGGGTGAAATGAGGGAAAATAAATTTTTTGAAATTTTCTATAAAAAAAATAATTTAAAGCATCCTCGCTTTGGGATTATTATTAGTTCAAAAGTAATTCCTTTAGCAGTTGAGCGTAACTCGTTTAAAAGAACAATTTCTCAGTTTTTAAATAATTATGCTAATTTATGCCAGGAAGGAATCGATTTAATTATTTTGGCTAAAAGGGGGGTGCGAGAAGCAAGTAGCGAAGAGTTAGAAGAAGCTCTTAAAGATTTATTGGTTAGTATTTCTTAAATGATTTATTCCCTTATTTATCGTCCTTTGTATAATATTTTAGCCCTTTTTACTAATCTTTTTCATGGTCAGGTAGGTTGGGCTATTTTTATTTTGGCTTTAATAATTAGGTTAATTTTATCGCCTCTTAATGAAAAAGCTAGCCGAGATCAATTAAAATTAGCTAAACTTCAGCCTCAACTTAAAGAGATTCAAAAAAAATATCGCTCTGATCCTGTAACAGCTAATCAAGAAACTATGAAACTATTTCAAGAGGAGCAGCTTAATCTTTCTTTTTCTTTCCTAGGTCCTTTTCTTCAATTATTCGTTTTCTTCTTTCTTTTTTTCTTTTTCACCCAAGCTGTAAAAACTAATGATTGGTCAAGCCATTTATATTCATTTATTGCAGTCACATCAGATTTGAATTATAATTTTTTAGGGATTATCAATTTGCAGGAACCAAATTTCATTTTAACTTTACTTTCGGTTCTCTTAAATATCTTAGTTATTTTTTTGCAGCCACAAATGCGTACTCAAAACAAAGCAAATCAAGTATTGTTATTATTAATGCCCCTTATTCTTCTAATTTCCTGGAAGTCCTTTCCTGCAGCAGTGATTATTTTCTGGTTAGCTTTAAGTGTAGTGAGTATCTTAGAAATACTTATTAAACAAAATAAATATGGAAATGAACGAACTTAAAAATTATTTAGCAGATCTTCTAAAACTAATTGGTTTTGATAGTTTCGAAATAGAAGTCCAAGAAAATCCCAATGAAAAATTTGTAAAATTTTTAGTTCAATTAGAAGCATCAGATGATTCTAGCGGTCTTTTAATTGGAAAGGGAGGAGAAAATCTTTGGGCTTTCGAGATTATTTTAAGAAACATTCTTCAGAAAATAAAAAATGATCCCACTTGGCGAGTATCTTTGGATGTTAATAATTATCGCACTATTTACGAAGAAAAATTAAGAGAATTTGCCAGAAAAGCAGCTTATCAGGTAGCTTTAACTAAAAAGCCTTTAGAATTGCCTCCTATGAATCCTAAAGATAGAAGGATAATTCATTTAGAGATTGCCTTGAGGAGCGATGTGACAACAGAAAGTATTGGCGAGGGCAAAGACAGGCATATTATTATTAAGCCGCAAGAATAATCCTTAGTTTAATTATTACAATGGCCTTGGGTATACCATTGCCCCATACTCCATTTTTCATTTGTACCAGGAGAAATACCCAGAATGCTATTAGTAATACCTAAAGCTTGGAAATCTTTTTTAGAAAGTGTTACATGAAGGTGATCGCTTTCAACTAAGACATCCAATCCTTTGTTGCAGATCTCTCGTGCTAAAGGCACAAGATTTTTATTATTGGGATCATTATTAGTAGTAAGATCAACTGCCAAACCATAGTAATGAGCATCGTTAACGCTACGAGTGAGACAATCTGGCTCACTAGGCAGGCAAGTAGTTTTGCAAGGAAAATCCTTATTAGGGTTAAATCCCTCAATACAGGCATCAGTCACTCGCCAAGAATAAGTAGTAGTTAAGGCATTAATTTTTGTGGCTAGTTGATTAACTAAATAATCATTATTGACAGCTGACGAGACTGATAACATTCCTTTTGCTAAAGTAATATTTAAATCTGGCGGTATTTGACCAGAATTATGGTTATTATTTATGGGATTATAATTCAAATTTACTGGTTGAAGTTCTAAATTTTCAATTTTTAAAATGTCAGGATTAATAGTATTTAAAATTAGCCATAACGCAAAGAGAAGAACTAGCCCAATAACGGCATTGACAATTCTTTCTTGAGCATCTTTTTGTTGGTTAACATTACCACTACTTAGAGCATATTCAAAACCAGCCCAAACTATCATCGCAAAAGCTAAAATAGCAGCAATGTTACGGCTGATATTAATAAAATTTAAAATTAACTGAGCTAAGCTAGAAGAAGATAAACATTCCCCTGGATTAGCAATAAACGGAATACCTGTTTCGAAAGTATAACATTGAGAACTGGCGCCTAGGACAGGGAAAGCAAGCAAAAGTAGTAGAAAAATTGGTAATAAAAAAGTAATTTTTTTCATAAGTTTAGAGGTTAGAAGAAAATTCATCTTTGGCTTTTTGTAATTCTTCCAATTGAGCAGGATTAGAGGTGATAATTTGGTCTTCAGCATAGGAAGCAAGAACTTGAATAGCTACATGTTGATCCTCGGCGAAGAATAAACCGGTTCCAACTGCAGCTTGAACTAGAATTGCTTTTTCTTGTTCTGTAAGGTTAAAAGCATTACCTACTAAATCAATATTAGCAGGAGATTGCTTTAAGAGTAAAGCTAAGGAAGAGTTAGTAATAATTGGTTTACCATAAGGTGACATTAAGGCATCTTCAATATCTTGACTAATAAAAGTAATACCTAAGTAATATTTTCTGGCTCTTTTGACTAAGCTAAAAAGAAAAGCAGCGCTCTCTTCGTGCTTTAATAACCACCAGCCTTCATCAATTACCATTAATCTTTTTTTGAGATCTGTTCTAATCATGGTCCAGATATAATTTAAAACTACGTACATAGCTATTGGTCTTAACTCTTCCTCTAAATCCCTAATGCCAAAAACGATTAATCTATTAGCAATATTAATATTAGAGGGTTGGTTTAAGAAACCAGCATAAGAGCCTTTGGTGTATTTATAAAGCTTAGCTGCTAAGTTTTCTCCTCCTTCTATATTCTGGAGAATGCTTTCTAGATCCTCCATTAAGGGCGGAGTTTTAGCTTCAGTCATATTTTCAGGGAAAATATCTCTTGAGGCATAAGTTTGAGTGAGGGCTCGATCAAGGATGGTTTCTTCTTGAGGAGTAAGACCTCCGACCATTACTTTGATCAAGCCAATGAGATTTAAAATATGACTTCGGAAAACTTCTTCTGGAGTTTCCCCTTCAGTAACTGGTGGTAAATCAAAAGGATTGATATGATCATTAGAGGCTACCGAAATTTTAAAATAACTACCATTTAAAGAGTCAACTAAATAACTATATTCATTTTCAGGGTCAATGACTAGAATATTGGTACCAAGTAATAAAGAACGCAGCAGTTCCATTTTGATAGCATAGCTTTTACCAGCGCCACTTTGTGCTAAAACTACCATATTGGCATTTGGCAAAGAAAAGCGGTCAAAAATAATTAAACTGTTGTTATGTTGGTTTAAACCATAAAGGATACCAGTATTTCCTGATAAATCTAGAGATGAAAAAGGAAACAAAGTAGCGGCTGGTTGAGAATTGAGGGGTGTGGTTACTAATAACCTATCAAGACCTAAAGGTAAAGTAGACTCAAATCCTTCAAACTCTCTGAAGACAGCTGGCTTAGCATAAATTAATTGTCTTTCTAAAAGGTTTTCAATTTTACTTTGAATTTTGATTAGATCTTCTTTGGAATCAGCTAAATAAGTTAAATAAACTCCGGTATCAAATACTTTTTCATTTCCTTGTTGGATTAAATCTCTTAAATCTTCAATATTTTTAAGAGCTGCTTCTAAAAGAGGGTTACGTACTAAACCTCGTTCTGCTTCGATAGCAATTTGAGCCTGAAATTCAGCAGATTTTTTTCTTAAATCTTTGAGAATATTGTTAACGTCTAAAGGGTGGAAAAAAATAGCAAGATCAAATGATTCATCAAGGTTGACTAACGAAGAGAACCAATTAGAAGCTAAATAATGAGGATAGGTGAGAACAAAAAGAGTGGCACAATACTTATTTCCTAATTTTAAATAATTAGGCGAAATTTCTAAACCAGCTGGGGCAATTAAATCAGCTAAAGTAGTTAAAATGTCTCGCTGGGGAGGCAAATTAGTAGTGTTTGAGATTTTGTGAGGTAATTTTAAGAAAGCCATATCATTTATTAAATTCTTCAGGCAAAGTAAGGTTTTCTTTTTCAAAAGTTTCTGGGTTATAAAGATTAAAGAACAGCTCAATTAATTCTTTAGTCTCTAAGGGTCGAGCTTTCAGGCCTATGCGATAAAGGTTAGTAATGACATTATCTCGACGAATTAAAAGTTGTTGATAATATTGATTGAATTGTTCATTAGTTAATACTACTTTAGTACTACCTGCCTCTCTGCCTAAATTTAAAAGGCTTTTGAAAGAACCTAGCAGGGCCTTGGGTTGTAAAATGACAGGATCATAAGGCACTACCAAATAAAACTTTTTTCGCATGATATTATTTTGAGCCACTAATCCTTGAATAAAGTTATAGTAATCGTCACCCTGAATTCTTAAGAGCTCTGAAGTTTCTTGATTGATTTTTTCTTTAATAAAATTTAAATAAGGTTCGATATTTAAGCGTCTCGAATGAATGAGAGCTTCTAAAGAAAAATCCAAGCTATTTAGAAGATTGCGCCAAGAAAGTAAAACTGAATTTTGCTCTTCTTCTGATTTTAAATCCAAGTTGATACCAGAGACTTCTAAGACAGAACGGAGAGCTCCGTTTTTTAAAATAATCACCCCCTTTTTTATTTGGTTTAAGGCGACTAGAGACTGGCTGCTTAAGGCTTCTTTATTTGATTGAGGCATATTATTGGTCTAGAAAGTGGCTAAGTTGATCTAAAGTTTTTTGGTCTAAAGTTTTAGTAGGCTTAGGGAGAGTTGATGTTGAAGCTTTTGGTGGAAGAGGAGCTGGTTCGTTTGAAATATTTTCTTTTTGCCAAAAATAATATTTAGGTAACCAGAAGTGGCGCAAGGCTGAGGGTAAGATTTTGTAAAAAGGTTGACCATTCATTTGGCCGAAGGCTAAGAGCAGAGCTAGGGGGCCAAGAATAAGAGCTAAAATTAACCAGAGAGTAAAATTAAGGACAAAAAACAATAAAGCTAAAATTCCGCCAAATCCTACTAAAATCCAAAGCTGGGTAAAAGTAAGAACTCCCATCAGTTTTGTTTCTTCTCTAATAAATTGTGGAGTTTCGTAATACATAATTAAGCTTCACCAAAAGGTTTCTTTTGAGATTGATATTTTTGATATGGTAAAGGCTGTTTAGGGGCAGGAGGATTTTTAGGTTCTTCTTCCGGTTTTCTTTCTTGAAGTTTTACATCAAAAATATAAGGTTTTTGAGGAGAAGTAGATTTCGTTTCAGGATTAAAGTTTTGATTTTCTCCTCCTACTACTTGGGAGATTCCAGGAGTCTCAGGGGGTGGAACAGGCGTCTTTTCAGTTTTAATCTCAGACGTTGATTTAGAAAGTTTTCCTTTTTCTATTACTTTTTTCATAGTGGCTACTATCTTGGGTTGTTCTTCCTTTTTTTTAATAGCTGCTAATAGTTTGGAGTGAATTTCTTCTTGTTTTTCTTTAGTAACTTGAGGAATACTGACTCGTTTGAATTCCTCTGTTTTATTAAGAGGTCGTTCGATTTTAATTTCTGTAATTTCTGGAGAATTTAAATCGGGTGTAGTTGGAGAACTATCAATTTTTGGTTGAGACGTAGGAATTGAAATTGGCTGGGAAGAGGAAGGAGAAATTTTAGTAGAGGGGGGATTGGTTTCTGGTTTTTTGAGCAGTTCATTAATGGAAGTCGGCTGGATATTTTGAGGTTTCTTTATTTTTAGAGGGTTTTGAAGAGCAGAAGGTATGGCTTGAGAAATTTTAACTTGCGGTTGGAGTAAGTCAGCTTTTAATGGTTCAAAAATTTTGTCTTGAATGATTTGATTAATCATTTGAGCTTTAGTTTGGTTTAAACCAATTACTTGTTCTAATTTTTCTTTAAATTGTTCTCGGGGTAAATCTAGCATCAGAACTTGGCTCACTAAATCAAAAATTTGGTTATAGTAATTATTATCTAATTGAGCCAAATTTAAAGCATCTTGCACTGTAGTACCGGTGTTCGTAGAGACTAAAGCTATTTGAAGGCTTTGAGGTAAGGATTGAAATTTATCCAAAAATTTTGTATCCACTAATTTAATTGAATTAATAGTTATTGTTAGCGCAGGAGCAATCTCCACCAATTACTTCTTCCAAATCCTCTGCCAGGTTTTAAGTTTGATTGGGGATCAGGATTGGGAGGATTCAAAAGATAATCTACTGTTTCTTCTCTAGAGATTTTCTTCACATGAGCGATTGCGTTAATCAAATCGTTGAGGTATTGGTCAAGAGAAGCTTTATCCAGATTTTGAAAAATATTAGCTAAGCCCTCAGGTGTGGTATTTTCTTCTAAACTATACAGGAATTGATAGTAATCATCTTGTGTTCGTTGTTTAGCAGCTTTGAGAATATCTTTCCAGTTCCCTTCTTTGAGGTCAGAGGGGCTAGATTGTTTTACTTGATTAGCTAATTCTTTCCAGGTATTTTCCTCTATTATTTGATTTACTAGTTTATTAAGCTCTTCTGGAGAAGCCTGTGGATTTTGTTGTTTAGCTAAACTAAAATATTCTTTTCGCTTTTCTGGAGAACTTTGATTAAGCTTAATACCGAGATAAGGATTAGCTTTTTTAATTTGCTTTATATTTAAGGAAGGTACATTTCGAATTGCTTGAACTGTATCAAAATCTTCAATTGACAATTTATTTCTAGAGCTTAATTCATTAATAGCAGTAGCTACACTGATCTTGTCTCCTCTTCGCTGAGCTAGGTTCATATAATGCCTAATTTCATCGTCGCTTTGAGTTTTAAGAAATTCTTCAGAAGCTGCTCCCTTACGCTGAGTGACTTGTTTTGAGGTTCGATCCATCCAATTGCCTAAATTATAGAGAGGAGTAACATTAGATTGTTTTAACTTTCCTTGAACAGCTTTCCAACCACCCGAAGTAACAGTTTTTCCCAAAGCAAATCCTCCGACTGCTGCTGCTCCTGCCATCGCTGCTGTTGTAACAGCTTTTTTGGCTATTTGGAAACCTTTTTCTACTTGTTCTACTCCTAAGAATTGAGAAACATAGCGGATTAATTGCGCAAAAACAATAATAAAAATCATGTAAGCCATTACTGTAGTGGCTACACCTTGAGAGTTGGGCGCGATATTTTGACTAATACTAGTGGCTAATTGAGTAATAAAGAAGAGAGAGATATAAAAGATAAAACAGATTACTGGTAAAACTACTAAAGCTTGTTGGAATCTTTGACGCCAAAAATCCCAAATTTTTTCACCGCCAGGGATAGCAAAAGTGAAAAAAGCTAAAGGAGAAGTGATTAAACAAATAATGATAGTGACGATGCGAGTTCCTACATACATCATTAAACCAAAAAATTGAAAAGCAAAAAGGAGAGTTAAAATCGTACCTAAACCAGCTGCTCGTACTATATCCCAAGCTCCACCTAAATCATAAAAACTTTTAACTACTGGGCAGATAGAGCAATTAACTAAAAGGTTAGCTAAAGTAATATCGCTATTGAAGGCATAGACGCTCACCATACTGAGATAATTAGAAAGATCAATCAGCATGCCGCAAATAACAAGAGAAAAATTAACCAAGAGGGCTACAATTAGTAATTTTGGTAGCATTTTTTGCCAACCGAATTTTTCGCTTCTTAGAATTGTAGCAATAGCTGTAAAAATCATGGCTAAAGAAAGCCCAAGATAAGCAAAATTTTTAAATTGTTCAAAGAGGAGAGAAACAATGCCAGTATTTAAAAAATTAATATAACCGCCGAAATTCTGAGGGTTTAAGAACCATTGGAAAACATCTAAAATAATAACCAGGATTAATCTACTGATTAGATAAACGGCATAAAAAAGACCACCAATAGTACTGTTTGCAGGATTAAGCCAACCAAAAGTTATTGGAAGAGCACAGGGTGATTGTTGATGATTGAGTAAACATTCATCTTCTTCGTCTTGTTGATATCCTATTGTGGAATAAATAATTTTTTTTCTTTCCTCAATATAATATTGATTATAAAAATTATTTAAAGCATTAAAATTATTTTCATTAGGACAATTAGCAAAACCTTTTAATAAGTTTAATAATTGTTCATCTAGGTTTGCTAAAGCAGAGAATCCTCTCTTTTCGGCAAGTAGACTTTTTTCAAGATTAGGAATGATGCTTGTTTTTAAACAATTAAGAGTTAAATTACTACTAGCGCACATGGATGATGCTTTAGCACCTGCAACATATTCATTTTTAGCAATTTCTGATAACCAATTTTTTAATTGTTGATTATTTTCATCTGTGATACAGCCAGTAGTATCAGGGGGTGTACTGGCTCCTAAAAACGATAAGACTGTCTGTAAATTACTTTGATTAGGATCTTTGGTATATGTTGTAAGCATCTCTTTAAGTGTATTTGCCTGCAGTAATGAACCATTAGTGCATATGTTGCCTCTGAGTAGGTTGCCACAGTCTCTCATATTGTCTAGTGCGGATTTAAAGTAATCTAGCGTTGGAGTTGCATTTGCCACTCCTGCAAAACAAGTTGTAATACAAGTATTACTACTTGCTTTAATAGCGTTTTGAATGGCTTCTATATCATCAGTAGTATCAGCCAAAGCTAATCTATTTGAATTTGGTAAAACAAAAGCAGCTAATATAAAAAGAGCTAAACCAATAAATTTTGATAATATTTTGATTTTTTGCATATAACTTATAGAAAAATGCTTGTGTCTATTTAATTATATAAAATTTCAAGGTATTAAGCAAATAAATATTGAGTCAAATTCAGCCAAGTTTTAAGTGAAAGCTCTTGAGCTCTGCTTTGAAGAGGAAGATTCAACTGGCGGAATAATTTTTCAATTTCTTGGCGAGGAATATTAAGCGTATCACTTAAATTATTAAGAACTAATTTTCTCGGATGAGAAAAACCAGCTTTTACTACTCGGAAAAAATTTTCTTTATCCGTGCAATCCGTGTTCTGATCAGTGTATTTAGTGTTCTCATCTGTGTTTATCGGTGTTAATTTAATAATAGCTGAGTCAACTTTTGGTTGAGGCCAAAAAGCTGATTTTGGGACAGAGCTGATTATTTCTGGCTTGGCGTAAAATTGGACTGAAACCGCCAAGAGATTCATTTTGGGCGGTTGAGCCACAATTCTTTGGGCCACTTCTTTTTGAACCAGGAGCACAATAATTTCTGGCTTTGTGTCTAGAGTGACTAAAAGTCTGATTAAATAAGAAGTAAGATAATAGGGAATATTGCCGATGACTTTATAATTTTTAATTTTTAATTTTAAATTTTTAATTTCATTATTTTTGATAAAATCACGGATGTCAGCTTCAATAATAGTTAGATTTTTATCGTTTTTGAATTTGTCTTTTAAAAAATTTACTAATTGAGGGTCTTTTTCAATAGCAATAACTTGAGCGTGAGTTTTGAGCAAGGCTTCGGTAAGTATTCCAGTACCAGGACCGATTTCTAGCACTAAATCATTAGGCTTTAGTTCAGCAGCTTTGATAATTTTAGCGAGATAGGCCTTATTTTTTAAAAATACTTGCCCTAGTTGTTTTTTTGGATGAAGTCTTGACATAAACTAAGCGTTTGCTACAATTAATTAAGAGTCTGAATGACTCTTTTTTGATACTAAAATTAATCATAAAATACCATTTCTCAGCTCAAAAAACAATTGAATAGAATACTAAAGGGTTGGGAACCGTTGCTGCCAGTTGATTTAGCTCAGTTTTTGCTGGGTTTTTTCATCTTTTCTTTTTTATTTAGCAGGAGTTATCTTTTACCAGAG
>JAUPUN010000007.1 GCA_030917555.1 Patescibacteria group bacterium | reverse complement strand
CCTACACGACGCTCTTCCTATCTTAGATACAGTTGAAATTTCTTATACTTTGGATAAAACTTTAGTTCGAGGTTTAGATTATTATAGTAGGACCGTTTTTGAAATTAAAAAGAAAGATGATGAAAACAGTTTAGCTTTAGCCGGCGGTGGCCGCTATGACTATTTAGTAAAATTATTGGGTGGACTTGAGAGACCAGCAGTAGGTGTGGCTTTTGGTGTCGAAAGATTAGTAGAAGAATTAAAATCCCAAAAGAGAAAAATCGAAGGGATTAAGCCAAAAGTATTTCTGATTCAAATTGGTGATGCTGCTAAAAAACAAGCTTTTATTTTAAGAGAAAAATTAAGAAAGGCAAATATTTCCGTAGAGACTAATCTCGATAAAGATAATATTAAAACTCAATTAAGAAATGCGGATAGAGTAAAAGCTCCTTACTCTTTAATTCTTGGACAAGAAGAGGTTCTTAATGGTATGATAATCTTAAAGGATATGTCCTCTGGTTTACAGGAGACTATACCTTTCGAGAAGGTAGTAGAGGAGTTAAAAAAACGTTTAAAAGATAATACTTAATTTATTTCTATGGCGATAGTAATCAAAAGAAGAAAGGGGGAGAATGTAACTGCTTTTTTGAATCGAGCTTCGAAAATTATTAATCGTAGCGGCGTTTTAATAGAAGCCAGGAAGAAGAAATTTTACCTTCCTAAGCCAAATAAAAGAAGCACAAAACTTTCTGCTCTTCATCGTCTTCAAGTGCAGCAAGAGCTGGAATTAAAACGCAAGAAAGGGCTAATTTAGTTATGAGACAGGAACCTGAAATTTTATGCTATAATTTCAGTGGTTTATCCCTAGGAGTTTCACAGCACTTTTTAAAAGAGACTATTAAACAAGTTTTTTCATTTCTCCAAAAACAAGAGAAACAAGTAATTTCTTCTCTTTCTTTGATATTTATTAAGCCACAAGAAATTAAACGCTTAAATCATTTGTGGCGTCATCGAAATCAAGTTACTACTGTTTTAACGTTTGAGGAGGGAGATATTTTCTTTTGCCCCCAAGAAATTAAAAAAAGAGCTAAAATTCAAAAGATTCCTCTTAAACTTTATTATCAGCAGTTAGTTATTCATAGTCTTTTGCATCTTTTTGGGTATACTCACGAAGTTGCTAAAAAAAGAAAAGTAATGGAACATTTAGAGCAGCAGATAATTGCCTCCTTAAATAAAAAATAAAACAGTTATTAATTACCCCCATGTCTTCCTACATTTTAGCATTAGATTTAGGTACAGCTAGAATTAAAGCTTTAGTAGCCCAAATGACAGGTCCTGATACCTGGCAGATTGTTTTTCCTGCCATAAGAAAATCCCAAGGTATTAAGCAAGGTATGATTGATAATTTAGAGTCAGTGGTTACAGAGGTTGATAACTTGCTAACTGAGATGGAGGGAGCAAATAAGAATTTTATTTTTAAGCAAGCTATAATTGGCATTAATGGCCCTCATTTAGAGACTAGGCTTTCCAAAGGAGTGTCAGTGATTAGTCGTCCTGATGGTGAAATTACTGAAGATGATAAAGAAAGAGCCCTGAAAGCAGCTCAAGCCTGTGTTTTGCCGGCTAATCGCGTTTTAAGTCAAACCACCGTTAGAAATTATTTAATCGATGGTACCACTAAGGTCAAAGATCCCTTAGGCATGAAAGGTCTAAGATTAGAAATAGAATGTCTCTTAATAGATGCCTTTAGTCCTGTGGTGAGAAATATTGATCGTTTAGGAGAGACTCTTGGGTTGAATTTCTCTAAGGTAATTTTGCCCTATGCTGGAGCAGAACTGGCTTTGACTACTCAAGACAAAGAGCTGGGAGCAGCTGCTCTTGATTTAGGAGCTGCCACAACCGGCTTTTGTGTTTATGAAGATGGCGAACTACTTGATTTAAAGGTTTTTCCAGTCGGCGGCAATAATATTACTAACGACATTGCGGTTGGACTTAAAACTTATGTTGATATTGCTGAGAAAATTAAAATCAGCGAGGGTTTAGCTTTAGCCAAAAAAGCTCCCAAGGGCGCTGAGATTGATTTAAAACCCTACTTTGAAGATTTAACTAGCGAAGAGGTAACTATAAATAAAAAATTTTTAGCAGAAATTATCGAGGCTAGATTAAGTGAAATTTTTGAAATGGTAGGAGATCATTTAAAAGAGCTTGATCGGTTTGGAAAACTACCGGGTGGGATTGTCTTATATGGAGGAGGAGCTCAGCTGCCTTTTATTACTGAATTAGCTAAAGACAAGTTTAAATTACCAGTGCGTTTAGCCAAACCAGAGATAGAATGGTATCAAGAAACTAATGATCCTTCCTTCATTCCAGTTTTAGGTTTGATCAATTTTGCCAGGCAGCAACTAGAAAGTGGCAAGAATCTTCATTTTAATAACGAAGGATTTTTTAAAAAACTAGCTTCTTTTGTAGAACGCCATTTTTCAATTTAATTTTAATATGAGCATCAAAAAATCAATTTCTAAAAAAAAGAGACAAGTGCAGCTTAAAAAAGAATCAGAGGGCAAGGCAAAAGAAAAAGAGACTCCTAAAGCAAAAGTTTCGTCGGATTCTTTAGGTAGCAGCCCGAAAGTCCATTTAAAGGTAATAGGAATAGGTGGTGCTGGTAATAATGTGGTTTCCCGCTTATTTGAAAGAAGAATAGAGGGGATTGAATTGATTGCTTTAAATACTGATTTTCAAGGTTTGAAACATAGTAAAGCTGATGTAAAAATTCAATTGGGTAAAAATACCTGTAGGGGTTTAGGCGCTGGCATGGATCCCATAAAAGGCAAGGAAGCTGCCGAGGAGAGTAAGGAAGAGATAGCTAAAGCAGTAGCAGGGGCTGATTTAATTTTTTTGGCTGCTGGTTTAGGAGGTGGTACTGGTTCAGGAGCTAGCCCAGTAGTAGCTAATTTAGCTCGACAAGCCGGAGCTTTAACCATTGCTGTAGTAACTAAACCTTTTTCTTTCGAAGGAGAAAAAAGAGAAGAAATAGCTGAAGAAGCCTGGCAAAAACTTTTTAACGAGGTAGACGCCATTGTGACTATTCCTAATGATCGGGTTTTTAATATTATCGATGAAAAAACTCCTATTTTAGAAGCTTTTTTCAAGATTGATGAAGTTTTAAGAGAAGGGGTAAAGGGTATTTCTGATCTTATTACTTATCCTGGTTTAATTAATCTGGATTTTGCTAATATTAAAACTATTATGACTAATGCTGGTTCTAGTTTATTAGGCTTAGGTAAAGCCAAGGGACCAGATAGAGCTAAATTAGCAGCTCAGAGAGCGATTTCTTCGCCGCTCTTAGATCTTTCGATTAATGGAGCTACTAAAGTGTTATTTAATGTGAGTGGTGGGAGAGATATGTCTTTGGTAGAAATTAATAGCGCGGCCAGAGTGATTACAGAATCAATTAGCAAAACTGCTCAAGTTATTTTTGGGACTAGTTTTGATAAAGATTTAAAGCAAGGTGAAATTAAGGTAACAGTTATTGCTGGCGGTTTTGAAACTGAAACAAGGGAGTTGGGTTATCCTTTACCTTTAGGAGTCAAAATACCAATAGAGGAGATAGAAAAACCTGAAGAAACAGAATCTCAGCTCTTAATAGAAGACAATAAAGAATTAGAAATACCAGCTTTTTTGAGAAAAAAAGAAAAGAAAAAATGAAAATGCCTAATTTAATTTTTTAATCCATTTTTATGAAAAAGGTAAATCATTTAACAGAAGTAATAAAAAGAGATGGTCGAGTAGTCCCCTTTGATCAGAAAAAAATAGAGGAAGCTCTCTACAAAGCTTTTACTGCTACTGGCGAAGGAGGAAGAAAAAATGCCAAAGACATTACTAAGAAAGTAATGATACTTTTAAATCGACGTTTTAAAAAAGGAGAAGCGGTAGAAGTAGAACAAATTCAAGATCTAATTGAAGAAGTTTTAATTTTAGAGCATTTTACCGAAACAGCAAAAGCTTATATCCTTTATCGAGAGCAACATCGTCAAATTAGAGAGGCTAAAATAGCTACCGAGGAAGCGGTGAGTTTGGTAGATGAATATTTGAATGGTCATGATTGGCAGATTAAAGAGAATAGTAATATGGCTTTTTCTTTGCAGGGTTTAAATCATTACGTTTCTTCTTACGTAGCAAAAAAATATTGGCTCAATCGTGTTTATCCTCCAGAAATTAGACGAGCTAATGAAGAAGGCGATTTTCATTTACATAATCTTGATACTATCGGCGCTTATTGCATGGGTTGGGATTTAGAAGATTTACTCTTAAAGGGTTTTGGGGGAGTATTCGGAAAAATTCAATCTAAACCAGCTAAACACTTTCGTTCGGCTTTAGGTCAAATTGTAAATTTCTTTTATACTCTTCAAGGAGAATCAGCCGGGGCTCAAGCTTTATCTAATTTTGATACCCTGTTAGCTCCGTTTATCCGTTTTGACAATTTAAGCTATCCTGAAGTAAAACAAGCTCTTCAAGAGTTTTTGTTTAATATGAATGTACCTACTCGGGTAGGTTTTCAAACTCCTTTTACTAACATTACTTTGGATTTAAAAGTTCCCACCTATTTAAAAGACCATCCCGTAATTATTGGTGGTCAACCACAAAAAGAGACTTATAGCGAATTTCAGAGAGAAATGGATGTGTTTAATGAAGCTTTAACTGAGGTCTATACAGAAGGAGATGCTACTGGTAGAGTTTTTACTTTTCCTATTCCTACTTACAATATCACCAAAGATTTTGATTGGGAAAATCCAGCCTTAGAGGGTATTTGGAAAATGACAGCAAAATATGGTATTCCTTATTTTTCCAATTTCATTAATTCTGATATGAAGCCAGAGGATGCTCGCAGTATGTGCTGTCGTTTACGTCTCGATAACAGAGAACTTTACAAAAGAGGCGGTGGTTTATTTGGAGCTAATCCCTTAACTGGAAGTATTGGGGTCGTGACTATTAATTTGCCTCGTTTGGGTTATACTTCCAAAACTAAAAAAGAATTTTTTGAGAAGTTAACCCATCTTATGGATTTAGCTAAAAATAGTTTAGAGATAAAAAGAAAGGTTTTAGAAGAATGGACTGAAAAAGGCCTGTATCCTTATTCTAAACATTATCTTCAAGGTGTAAAAACAATGAGAGGAACTTATTGGGGAAATCATTTTTCTACGATTGGTTTAATTGGCATGAATGAAGCTTTACTTAATTTTTTAGGAGTTAATCTTGCTAGCTCTAAAGGCTTAGCTTTTGCAGAGGAGGTTTTAGATTTTATGAGGGACAGGATTACTGCCTACCAGCAAGAGACTGGTAATCTTTACAATCTAGAAGCTACCCCAGCCGAAGGCACCTCCTATCGCTTAGCTTTAAAAGATAAAAAGAAATATCCTGATATTATTACAGCCGGGGAAAAAGAGCCTTATTATACCAATTCTACTCAATTACCAGTAAATTATACCGATGATTTATTCGAGGCTTTAAGATTACAAGATCCTTTACAGACTCGTTATACTGGTGGTACTGTTTTTCATGCATTTTTGGGAGAAGCGGTTTCTGATACTCAAAGTGTTAAATCTCTAATCAGAATAGTGTTTGAAAAATTTCGCTTACCTTATTTTACTTTAACTCCTACTTTTTCTGTTTGTCCTATCCATGGTTATTTAAGCGGCGAACACTTTACTTGCCCCAAATGTACTGTAGAACAACCGTGTGAGGTTTATTCTAGAATAGTTGGTTATTTACGCCCAGTACAACAATGGCATTTTGGGAAACAAGAAGAATTTCGTCAAAGAAAAACATTTAAAGTATAATTTACAACTAACCAGATGCTCTTTGGCGGATTACAGAAAACAACTTTGGTAGATTATCCCGGCAAAGTAGCAGCCACCGTTTTCACGTTAGGTTGCAATTTTCGTTGTCCTTTTTGTCATAATCCTGAGTTAGTTTTACCAGAGTTAATAGCCAAACAGCCTCGACTTACCGAAAAAGAAATTCTCAAGTTTTTAAAAGACAAACAAGGGCTGCTAGAAGGATTATGTGTGACTGGAGGTGAGCCAACTTTGCAATTGGGTTTAGAGTCCTTTCTCTTAAAAGTTAAAAAATTATCTTATCAAATAAAATTAGATTCTAATGGTTCTCAGCCTCAGCTACTGGAAAAATTAATCGACCAACAATTGGTAGATTACGTAGCTCTTGATCTTAAGACATCTTTGGAAAAATATGACTTACTGACTTTAGGAGAGGTGCCAAAAGAAAGTATTTTAGCTTCAATTAATCTTTTAAAAAAAGGGAAAGTAGCTTACGAGTTTCGTACTACTTTGGCTCCAGGTATAGTTACCGAAGAAGATGTTTCTAAAATAGTAGAACTTATTAAAGGCGCTCCTCGCTATTTTCTTCAAAAATTTCGTCCCACTGCCATTTTAGATCCTACTCTTTTAAAGCAAAAACAGTGGGAAGAGGCAACCATAATAAAAGTTTGCAACCAAATTAAGCCTTATTTTGGAGAATGTGCAGTTAGATAAAACAACTCGACTAAAAATTATTAGAATTAGTGGGGTAGTTTTATTATTATGCTTGATTCTAATTAGGTTAAGACGATCTTCTTCAATTCAATTATCAAATCAAGAAATTTACAGCAAGTTGGTACCAGAATGGTTTACTCAGTTATTTCTTAATTTACGTCAGCTGATTAATCAGAGCTTAAAGAAAATTTTGCCAGAACCTCAGTATAGTCTTTTAAAAAGTCTTTTCTTTGGCGGGAAAGGAAATCTACCCTTTGAATTAAAACAGCAGATTCGTCGAGTAGGACTTTCTCATTTAGTAGCTGTCTCTGGTTTACACCTAACTATTATTTCTCGCATTATTGCTCGTTTTCTTACTTTTTTAGCTTTAGGTAACGGCGTTAATTTTATTTTAAATCTAATTTTTATTTTAGGCTTTGTAATCATGGCTGATTTTTCTAGTTCCGTGATTCGGGCAGCTTTTATGTCTTTAATTTTTTTAATTAGCAAATTAACTCATCGTTTATCTAATTCTAGTTATGCTTTAATTCTTACAGTTTTAATAATGGTTTTAATTAATCCTTCACTTCTGAAACAAGATTTAGGATTTCAGCTTTCGGTTTTAGCTACCGCTGGCTTAATCTACCTCTATCCTTATTTGCAGCAGAATAAAACTAATTTTTTAGCTGACACTTTTTCTTTAAATCTTTCTGCTTTAATTGCGGTAACTCCTTGGGTGCTTTATCAAACTCAGTTTTTGTCATTAGTGGCTCCCCTGAGCAATTTATTGATTACTCCTCTTGTTCCCTTGATTATGAGTTTAGGCTTAATAGTAGCTTTTTGCAGCCTCTTTTTTTCTAATTTGGCCGTCTTTTTTGGCTTTTATTTAAATTTACTCTTGAAATATTTTTTGGTAATAGTAGAGCGTTTAGCTCAATTACCTTGGGCAGAAATATTTTTTCCTGTCTTCCCAGGGTGGTTGGTAAGTTTATGTTATCTGACACTAATATTATGGTTAATTTTAAAAAGACATTCTTCTTGTTATTAATCTTAGGTAATATTTTTAACTGGTGGTTAATTATTACTAATTTTAAGATAGTTCCTGCTGTTTCTTTTTTAGAGGTAGGACAGGGTGATGCTGAATTAATTCAAACAGTGGCAGGAAATATTTTAATTGATACCGGCCCTAGTAATAAAATTTTATTTGCTTTAGGTGAGGTGTTGCCCTTTAATGATAAGACTCTAGATTTAGTAATTCTTTCTCATCCTAATAAAGATCATTACAATGGTTTATTTGATCTCTTAGAACAGTATCACGTCAGAGCAGTTCTGCTTAATAATTTGACTTACCCTAGTTCTACTTTTCAGAAATTAATAGAAGAGCTAAAAAAGAAAGGAATACCTCTCATTAAGGGAGAGGCAGGAGTTAATATTAGCTGGCAAACTTCTGATAGCTTGAAGATAATCTTTCCTCCGGCTGATCAATTTTTTAATCTTAATAGTAATGCTTCTGGTATAGTAGCTTTGTTGTCTTTGGCTCGTAATCAAGTTTTATTCCCTGGGGATATTAATTTCTCACAAGAGCAGAAAATTGTGCCATTTTTGAAAAATTTACCTTTAGGTACCAGAATTTTAAAAGTAAGTCATCATGGCTCAAGCCAGGCGAGTTCTCAAGCATTTTTAGAAACTTTTAAACCTGAATTAGCTATTATTGAGGTAGGAGAAAATTCTTATGGGCAGCCTAGCCCAGAGGCTTTAGAAAGATTAAAAGAAGTAGGGGCAAAAGTTTTGAGAACTGATTTAAATGGCACCATTAAGCTTTTCATTGACAAAGAAGGAATTTTAAGAGTAAAATAATTGAAATTATTTAACTCTATTTTTATGTCTCGTTTCTGGATTGAAGATGTTCCTCGTTATCTTAACCAGGAAATTTCTCTTTTTGGTTGGGTTAATTCTCGGCGTGATCATGGCCAGATTATTTTTATTGATTTACGCGATAGAACTGGTGTAGTTCAATTAGTATTTTCTCCGGAAGTTAAAGAGGTTTATGATTTAGCTCAAAAATTACGTGCCGAATGGGTAATAGAAATCACAGGTAAAGTAACTCAGCGGCCTCAGGGAATGGAGAATCCTAAATTAAGTACTGGTCAAATAGAAATTGAGGTAACAAATTTAAAAATTCTAAGCGAAGCTAAAACTTTACCTTTTGATATTTCTTCCGACGGAAAAGAGTTAAGTGAAGATTTGCGTTTAAAATACCGCTATCTGGATTTACGTCGCGAAAGGATGAGAAAGAATTTGATTCATCGCTTTAAAGTAATTAAATTTATTAGAGATTATTTAGCAGAAAGAGGGTTCGTAGAAGTAGAGACACCCTTTTTAACCAAATCTACGCCAGAAGGGGCAAGAGATTATTTAGTGCCTGCTCGTTTAGAACCAGGGAAATTTTATGCTCTTCCTCAAAGTCCTCAGCAATATAAGCAGTTATTAATGGTAGCGGGATTAGAGAAATATTTTCAGATTGCCCGCTGTTTTCGTGATGAAGATACAAGAGGAGATAGGCAACCAGAATTTACTCAATTAGATTTAGAAATGGATTTTCCTCAGCAAGAAGATATTTTAAGCTTAATAGAAGGAATGATGAAAGAAATGGTAGAAACACTGTATCCTGAAAAGAAAATACAAACTTTTCCCTTTCCTCGTTTACCTTATCAAGAAGTAATGGCAAAATATCAAAGCGATAAGCCCGATTTAAGACTCAACAAAGATAATCCTCAAGAGTTGGCCTTTGCTTTTGTAGTGGATTTTCCTTTATTTGAATGGAAGGAGCAGGAACAACGTTTTGATGCGGTACATCATCCCTTTACTAGACCTAAATTCGAGCCAGGTGAAACTCTTTCAGAAGTAATAGCCAGAATTAAAAAAGATCCTGCTCAGCCTACAGCTCAACAGTATGATTTGGTTTTAAATGGTTTTGAAATTGGAGGTGGTTCTTTAAGAATTCAGGAGCCAGCATTACTAGAAGCTATCTTTGAAATTATGGGGCATACCAAAGAAGCTATTAATCAAAAATTTGGCCACTTATTAGAGGCTTTTAGTTATGGTGCCCCTCCTCATGGCGGGATTGCTTTAGGTTTAGATAGGATTTTAATGCTGCTCGAAAATGAACCTTCTATTAGAGAAGTAATTGCTTTTCCTAAAACAGGGGATGGTAAAGATTTAATGATGAATGCTCCTTCTGAAGTTGATGAAAAGCAATTAAAAGAATTGCATCTGAAGAGTTTTGCCTAAGTTTTCAAGGCGAAGCCGCAGAAAATTTAGATACAAAACCTTCACCCAGCATATAACTTTATGTACTATATATAATTGAAAAATTACCTTACTCAGGAAATATACATTGGTTATACTAATGATTTAAAAAGAAGATATAAAGAACATACGTATAAACAGCCTGAATTGATCTATTATGGGGCATATAAATCAGAGAAAGATGCTAGAATACGTGAACTGAAATTGAAGGAGCACGGGCAAACTAAAAGAAGATTGAAAGAACGATTAAAATATAGTTTGTAAAGTTATGTGCTGGGTGCTCAATTTTCTAATTAAATTTTTTCACTATGTTCAAAAATTTAAATAAAATTAGCAAGAAAGAAAAAACTTTAGTTTTGATTAAACCTGATGGCGTTCAGCGCGGTTTAATAGGAGAAATTATTCAAAGATATGAAAGAAGTGGTTTAAAATTGATTGGGTTAAAAATGGTTTTGCCAAGCGAAGAGTTAGTAGAGCGTCATTATTCAGTAGATCCTGATTGGAAAACGAAAGCAGGTGAAAAATCTTTAAATTCTTATCGTAGTAAAGGTTTGGAGCCACCTAGTCAAAATCCTGAAGAATTGGGCGAACAGGTTTTAAATAATTTAAAAAAATATTTAACTTCTGGTCCTATTATTGCTTTGGTCTTTCAAGGGATGAATGCAGTTCAGGTAATTAGAAAAATTACTGGAGGTACTGAACCTTTAACTTCTGATGTGGGAACAATTAGGGGAGATTTTACGATTGATTCTTATGAGGTAGCTGATGTTGACGGAAGAGCTGTAAGAAATTTAATTCATGCTTCTTCTTCTGTTTGGGAGGCAGAAAAAGAAATTTCAGTTTGGTTCCAACCTGAGGAGTTAATCAATTATCGTTTAGTAAACGAGGCAATTTTATATGACGTCAATTTGGATGGAATTTTAGAATAGCTATTTTGAATTATTTTGTACTTTTGATAAAATATGCTATACTTGAATTGGGGTTGCTAAATAAGGAATCGATTCAGGTCAAATTGATACACAAGGGAATTCTATATTCCTGAGCCCGTGGGCCCAGGATGCGAATACCCACTTGGGTTTCTGCTGAATCTACCTTATTTAGCTCCCCTTTTTTAAGATTTTTATTCGCAAGTATCAGAAAGGTGATAATTATTTTTTTATTTCGTTCAAGCTTCTAAAATTTTAATAACATTTTTATGGCTAAAGTATGCGCCTTGTGCGGTAAAAAATATCAGGTAGCTACCACTCGAGTAAAAACTAGATCTGCTTATAATCCCACTAGCCGTCATCGTCAGCAACCTAATTTACAATGGTATCGTTTACCTAATGGCAAGAGAATTAAAGTATGCGCTTCTTGCCTTAAAAAAATGACTCGTCAAACAACTAAAAAATAGTTTTTTTAAAAAGCTTTTTACTTTAATATGAAAGTAAAAGTGAATAAAAATAAATGTTTAGGCTGTGGGTTATGTACTAATCTTTGTCCGCAAGTATTTGAATTAAAAAACGGCAGATCCCAAATAAAAAAATCAGCTAATTTAGAGAAAAACCTTAAAGGAATCAAACAAGCAGCTGAAAATTGTCCAGTTCAAGCTCTCGAAATCTCTGACTAGTACCTAGTTTGAGAAGATCTCGGGCTGTGGCGCAGTGGGTCTCAACCAAAAGTATTTGGTTGAGACGGGTAAATTCCTTGATTTAATTTTAAAAAAGAATTTACCCTGGAAGCGCGCT
>JAUPUN010000006.1 GCA_030917555.1 Patescibacteria group bacterium | reverse complement strand
GATCTGCTATAATGGTCTTGGTGTTATTTGAAAGTCGCAAGACCGACAAATAACACCACTGCTGCCTTTTCGAAGCCGCAAGGCTGAGAGAAGGCAGCATTTTTTGTTATGGCAAATTATTAAGAGCTATCTTTTTTGAGCCACCACCAGTAAATTAAAATATTTCTGAGTGTTACCACGAGGGATTAATTTCAAAGTTTTAATTTGAAACCCAGCTGAGACTAGTAATGACTTTAGTTCTTTAGAAGTAAAAGGATGGAAAAAGCGTTGAGCTAAAATATTGCCTTGAGCATCTTTAAAGGGTAAAAAGAGATCTTTAATTTCTATTCCCTCGATTGGTTGCCTGAAGATAATTTTTATAAAATTAGCGCAATAATTTTTGAGAAAAAGAGCGCGATTGGGACCGTGATAAAAATCCCAGACACTTAAAATCAAATAACCATTCTTTTTTAAGACTCTTCTTATTTCCTGAAGCGCTTGTTGTCGCAAATTTAAAGAGGGTATATGATGAAAGACAGCCAGGGCTAATACTCCCTCAAAAGATTCTTTTTCAAAAGGTAATTTCAACTGACTCTCAATTAAACTCAAATGAGAGGCTAAATTAGAAGGTAAACGCTTTTTTGCCTCTTCCAACATTTGAGAGGAAAGATCAACTCCATAATAAGCTACTGGGATCTCCTTTAAAAAAGAATAAAAACGAGCATTACCGCACCCGAAATCTAAAACTTGATCATTAGCTTTAAAATAATCTTTAAGAAACGAAAATTCTGACCAGGGTTCTTCTCTGGTTTTACTAAAACTTGCAGCCATTTGATCGTAGTCCTTTTTGACCCTGATTAGTAATTGCTCAGCTTTTTTAAGAGATTGCTCTTGAAATTCCATTAGAGTCATCATAAACTACCACTTCTCTTTTATCAAGATGGAACAAAAAATTTTAGAAAACATCATTAAAACTGCTCTGGAGCAGAAAGTTTCCAGCAAAGAGGAAATTATCAAAATAGAAAGACAGTTCTGCGATGAAAAAAATTATCTCGTCGCTCCTTTTTATCTTTTAAACCAAACTTATCAACGTTTATTAAAGCAACATAAAATCCAAGCTAATCCTCAACTAGAAACTTTATTAAGAAAAGCTCAAATCCGCTCAGCTTCTGGGATTGTTGCCCTTACTGTCATTACTAAGCCCTATCCTTGCCCAGGACATTGTCTTTATTGTCCCGCCGTGGCTAATATGCCCAAAAGTTATCTTCCTGAGGAACCAGCTTGTCGCCGCGCCCTGACTTTAAATTTTAATCCCGAACAACAAGTGCAAAAAAGAATTGAAATGTTACAAATAAATGGACATGATACTGATAAGATTGAATTAATTATTTTAGGTGGTACCTGGTCTTTTTATCCTAAAAATTATCGCACTTGGTTTATTAAAAAATGTTTTGAGGGAGCGAATAAGAAAAGAAGCCGTAGCCTGGCAGAAAGTCAAAAAATCAATGAACGGGCTGAAAACCGTATTATTGGCATTACCATCGAAACTAGACCTGATTATGTTAATAAAGCAGAGGTCAAAGATTTAAGAAGGTTGGGTGTGACCAGAGTAGAATTAGGAGTTCAAGGTATTTATGATGATATTTTAGCTCTCAATAAACGAGGTAATAGCGTTTCTGATATTATTCAGGCTACTAAATTATTAAAAAATGCTGGTTTTAAAATCACCTATCATTTAATGCTTAATTTATTAGGCTCCGATCTGAAAAGAGACGAAGAAATGTTTCAAGAAATTTTTAACTCACCAGATTTTCAACCAGATCAATTAAAAATATATCCTTGCGTAGTTTTAGCAAATACCGAGCTTTTTGAGCTTTACCAAAACAAACAATATCTTCCTTACTCTCAAGAAGACTTAATTAACCTTTTAATCAGAATTAAAGAAAACATTCCTCCTTATGTGAGAATTTCAAGAATTGTGAGAGATATTCCTGATAATGACATCATTGGCAGCAATACCCTTTCTAATCTACGACAAATAGTGCACGAAAGAATGAAAAAACTTAATAAAAACTGCCAATGTATTCGCTGTCGGGAACCCCAAAATACTCAAATAAATTTTGAAAATATTAAGTTAATCAGAAGAGAGTATCAAGCTTCTGGTGGCAAAGAAATTTTTCTCTCCTATGAAGATGTCAAAAACAACAAAATTTTAGCTTTCTTAAGATTGAGAATTACTTCAGAATGGACTTTACCAGAATTAAAAAATGCAGCTTTAATCAGAGAGCTTCATACCTACGGCTTTATGGCTTCCTTAAAAAAAGGCGTGCCAACTAATGTGCAACATCGTGGCTTAGGGAAAAAACTAATGGCTGAAGCCGAAAGAATTGTAAAACAAGAAACTAACTTAAAGAAAATTGCAGTGATTTCTGGTGTTGGTGTCAGAAATTACTATCGCCAATTAGGCTATCGCTTGGATAAAACTTACTTAATAAAAACTTTAAAAAATTAGAGTTTTCACGGTGGGTCATAGTTTTATTTTTTATCTTAAAGTTTCAAGATGGGATTTGATAAAGAACTCTATACTTTCTATTACTTTCTGTTTTAATTCTGCAAGACTACTAGCTACCCAAACAGCAAAATTATATAATTCTTGGCTATCAGTTTTTAACCATTTATTGTTTTTATAGAGAAATACCAATAAAGTGGTTAAAGCTATCCTTTTATTGCCATTCTGGAAGGGATAATTTTTTATCAGCAGATAAAATAAGATAGCAGCTTTACTGATTAAACCAGGATACAAATCTCGTTTATTAAATCTTTGAAAAGGTACCGCTAAGCAACTTTCTAAAAGGTGAGGAAATCTAGTTTTAAAATCTGGAATTGGTTCATCGAATTCAAAATATTGTTTAGCTAACTGAAAAGCTAAATATTCGGTTTCTCGTAAGGTAATTGTTTGCATAACTACTCCTGACCTAAAAGTTTAAGAGTTGTTTTATAATCTTCGAAAACTTTTTTAACTCCTTTCTCAATCACCTTTTTCTGACTGGAAGTTAAAGTTTTACCTAAAATACTTAAAACTTCTTCTTGAGGAATAGCAAAATTACGGCCAATTTTTAGAGCTTTAATTTGGCCTTTTTTAATTTTTTTAAAAACAGCTACCCGACTAATGCCAAGAATTTGCGCTACTTCAGAAACAGTTAAAAATTTAGCATTCCCCATAGATCTCTTGTTAACCACTGATACCTAAGTTAACAGATATTAACCAAAATTGTAAGGGTTGAATTTAACTAATCTGATACAATTGGCTTTTCTTCAATTCGTTTAGAGCTAAATCCAACCTTTGTTGGCTATTAGTATAAAGAGTGCAAAGCGCTTCTCCTTCAGTCACTGCTTCACCAATCACTTTATTTAAATAAACTCCTGATTCTTTGGTAGCAGGAGAACCTAAAAGTCTTGCCATTCTTATTAATTCCCGAGAAGAGATATGACTAATCACTCCGGTTTTAGGACTTTTCACTTCAAAAGAATAATTTCCTAAAGGGATAGTTTCACTCGTTAATTCAGCTTTGCCTCCTTGAGCTGCAATAATCTTTTTAAATTGTTTCAGGGCTTCGCCATTAGTTAATTGTTTTAAAGCGATTTTTTCGCCACTGCCCTTTTTGGTTACACCTGTTAATTCTAACAAAGTGCCAGCTAATTTGAGAGCTCTTTTTTCTAAATCCAAGGGACGAGCTGGCCTCTGTTCTAAAACTTTTAAAATATCCCTGATTTCTAAACTAGGACCAATGCCTCTACCCACCGGACCATTTAAGGGCTCGATTAAAACTTTTATTTTAATCTTAAATTTTGTAGCCAAATATTCAAAAATTTTCTTAACCTCGAGAGCATCTTTCAAAGAAGAAATTTTAAGATCAGGACCAATAGGTAAATCGATTACTAAATGAGTAGCTCCCATAGCTACTTTTTTAGCCATAATAGAAACAATCATTTTAGAATAAGGTTCAATTCCTAATTCATAACTGACTCTTAAAATTCTGTCATCTGCTGGAGCTAATTTTAAGGCGCCGCCCCAAACCAAACAGGCATTAGTTTTTTGAACTACTTCTTTAATTTTTACAGAAGATAATTCTACTGGAGCAATCGCTTCTATCACATCAGCAGTGCCAGCTTCAGAGGTAATAGCTCTTGAAGAACTCTTGGGAAAATAAATTCCCAAACTGGAAACAATAGAAACTACCAGAGGCGTGGTGCGATTGCCCGGCACTCCGCCAATCGAATGTTTATCAGCCACAAGATCTCTCTCCCAAAAAAGCATTTCTCCTGTTTCTGCCATAGCTTTAGTCATAAAGTAAATTTCTTCATTAGAAAAACCATTTTTCTTAAAAGCTGAGGCCAAGAAAAAAGCAATTTGAACATCATCTAAATTATAATTAACCACATCAGAAATAACACCCCTAATTTCTTCGTAAGTTAATCTTTTATCCAAGAGTTTTTTGCGGATGCTCTCTAAAGAAGAAGGAGGCTGGGCTAAAGCCAATTCCAAAACTTCACCTTCTTTGATGTGGTATTTAGTAATAATATCTTGAAATAAGCCAATTTCCCCTCTTCCAACTAATTCTTTAGTTAAATCAACGCTTACTTGCGTTGTTTTCTGATTCCATTTTAAAGTCAATTCGTCGCCCGCCCTCACTCCGTAAGTTTTAGCATCTTCTTCGTGGATTACTACTATCCAGGGATGACCGGTTTTAAGATCTAAGTATTTAGCTTTTAAAAAAAACTCGCCATCTGCTTGAATGTTTTCTTTTGTTTTTGAACTCATATTTTCAATTCTTGTTTTAAAAATCTAGCTAAAGGCTCAATAAGATCCAACTCAAAGTACGAGTTTGATATAGTATTAGTAGTAATAATTTTTTTAGGATGAACTACTTTTAAAGCCTCAAAGGATTGATCTCCCAAAACAGGATGAACAAAAGCAAAACTAATACTTCTAGCTTGGAATTGTTTTACAATTTTAGCTACTGCTAAAATTGTTCCTCCTGTTGAAACAAGATCATCGACAATAATGACATCTTTGTCTTTTAAATTCAACTTAGGATAAGAAAAAGTGATTTGTCCGGTTTTGGCATTACGCTGTTTTAAAAAAATGATTTTTTCTGCAGGAAAATTTGAACAAAAATCATCAACAAAAGTTTTCGCTTCCCGATCTGGCCCCAAAACTATAGCCTGCTGGGGGTCAAATTCTTGAAATTGTTTAGCTAAATCCTGAAAAAGAGACACATTATAAGCAGGAATCGTAAATAAATCACGAATTCTTTTGCGATGTTCGTGCATATTAAAAGTAAGAAATAGAGCTAAGTTCTGTTCAATCAATTCGGCAAGGTATAAAGCTGAGAGCGGTTCCCCTTCTTCAAAAATAGCATCCTGTCTGGTATAAGGCAAATAAGGCATAATCCCCAGAACTTTTTTAGCTAAATCTTTGGCTTTTCTGGCTAAAAGCAAATATTCTATTAGATAATCATTAATGCCTTGGTCAGCTTTTTTTTGTAAAATTAAAATTATCTGCTCAGCTTTTTTTTCTTGAAGCAGGCGTGGCTGTATTTCTCCATCAAAAAAAATCCTCTCTTCAACTAAAATTGCTTCTAAATTAAGCTGATGAGCTAGTTCTTCTGCAAAATTATCACCTATAATTACTGTCCTCGGTTTCATAGAGATTTAGTATTATAGCAAAAAAGAATTGAATTAAAAAGCTAGATAAGGAGTAGTTTTTTCTTGAAAAAGAAAAAGGAAGGGATCTAAATAACCATCCTGAGTAGGGTTAGCCGGAGTATAGCCATAACAAGGCACTAAGCGAGAATTAACCCAACAATTACTGTTTCGAGGTGAACCTAAAACTGGTTTAGTTTTTAATTCGAAATGAAGATGAATATCTAAAGGATTATCATTATCACAGCCATCTGTCCCTACTCTCCAATAATTACAACCATAGCCAGTAGCACCAATTTGACCAAGAACTTCGCCTTGAGATACTAATTGACCTATTTTTAAATCACTGCTGATTGTTGATAAGTGAGCAAATAAAGAATAAATGGTCTGGTTATTTAATTGATGCTCAATAATTATAGTATTACCTAAACCATGATCACCATTTCCATTATGAATTAAAGAGACAATTTTCCCCTCAAAAATATTATAGACCTGATAATCAGAAGCTTCAGGATTGGGACTTAAATCTAAACCAGCGTGATGGATATATTCCTGAGCACGTTGAGGACTATTCAAATACAAGCCCCTAAGAGGATTATTAAACCTTTGTCTAATCCAAAAATACTGGTAATCTACCGGCGCGTGAAAGTCCTCCTTGATTTGATAATTTTTAAAAGTAGTATAGCTAATAATTGTCTCACCTTTCTGAGCAAGCTCAAAGAAACTTTTTGCTTCTTCTGGCTCTAATCTCAAACAACCTCCAGTATAAGAATAAGAAGTTAAAGAACCATCTAAATATTTAGTTCTTTCATGAATAAAAAAATCTTCATACATTTGGACTGCGTGATTCATAAAAACTGGAGGGTCAGCTAAACTAGAAATTTTTTCTTTGGCTTTAGTGCCAACTGTAAAAATACCTGTCGGAGTTTGAAACCATTTACCATATTGCCCTTGAGATAAAATCTGAAAAGTCTCACGCAAAAAACCATTTTCAAAAACTTGAATTTGATTATCAGTTAAATTTACTTCTATTAGCTTAGGTAAATCGAATTTAGGTAAATTATCAGAAGTAACAGCTATAGTAATAAGAGAGGCTTCTTGTCGAGGTGTTTGAAAAGTCCACTCCTTCCAGGATATTTTCCCCTCGCTAATTAAAACAAAACCTATCAGACAGAGAATCGGGAAAGAAAACAAAAAAACTAATTTTCTCATTTTAACCAAATACTTTAAATTGAAGACAAAGTTTTTTTACTTCTGGTCTCACCAGCTGAGGATCTTCGCGACGAATTAAAACTCTACTAATTAACTCGGCAATTTTTTCCATTTCTCGTTCCTTCAAACCACGGCTGGTTACAGCTGGTACGCCAATTCTGATACCTGAAGGATGAAAAGAACTTTTATCCCCTACTACTACATTTCTGTTAGCAATAATGCCTGCTTTTTCTAATAAGTTTTCCGCTGCTGAACCAGTAAGACCAAGTTTTCGTAAATCTAAAACCATTAAGTGATTATCTGTTCCATCAGTTACTAATTTAAAACCTCTCTTTTTTAATTCCTGAGCTAAGGCTTTACTATTTTTAAGAATTTGCTTTTGGTAATTTTTAAAATCTCGGCTTTGAGCTAGATGGAACATTAAAGCAATGGCAGCAGTTACATTATTATGAGGACCACCTTGCATTTGAGGAAAAACAGATTTATTAATAACGCTTTCTAAATCAATTTTATTTTTCAGCGCAATCGGTGATTTTTTATTGATAAAAATAATTGCCCCACGCGGGCCTCGTAAGGTTTTATGAGTAGTAGTCATCACTAAATCGCAGGATTGAAAAGGATTGGGAAATAAACCAGCTAAAACCAAACCAGCCACGTGGCTAATATCAGCTACCGAGTAAGCACCAACTTGATGGCTAATTTGAGTAATTTTTTTGAAATTTATTTTTCGAGGATAAGAAGTTAAACCTGAAACAATAAGTTTGGGATGATATTTTTTAGCTAATTTTTCTATTTCTTGATAGTCAATCAATTCAGTTTTGGGATTAACTTCATACTGAACTGACCGGTAAAGTTTACCAGATAAATTGGCGCTATGACCATGAGTTAAATGACCGCCACTAGTTAAACTCATTCCCATTAAAGTATCTCCTGGCTTTAATAAAGCATTATAAATTTCTAAATTAGCAGGCGAACCAGAATAAGGTTGCACATTGACCGCCCAAGTTTTTTTATTCAAATGAAAGGCTTGGAGAGCTCGTTCTTGAGCTAAAATTTCTATTTGGTCATAATAAAAATTACCGGGATAATAGCGTTTAAAAGGATAACCTTCTGAATATTTATTAGTTAAGGGAGAACCTAAGACTTCTAAAATTGCCTCTGGTGCAATATTTTCTGAGGCAATTAAATCAAGAGTATCTTGCTGCCTTTGAATTTCTTGAGCAACTAATTGAAAAAGCTGAGGATCTACCTTCCGAAGAGCGTTAAACTTAACACTCCCCTTATTTTTTATTTGGTAACTATTTTTTATCTTGGGACTTTTTCTTTTTGGCATGATATTTATGCACTTCGCATTTTAAACGTGGTGGTCTTACTAATTTAATTTGCCTTACTCTCTCGCGTTGGTTGATAAGGTGTTGTTGTTTCATACTTAAAGAAGAATAAAATTATTAATTTTTAGACCAAATTGATAGCCCAAATAATCAGCTGCTTTTCTGCAATAAACCATTCTTTCGGTAAAAATCTCGAAGTATTCCATAATAGGAGTAATTTTGGTATCTATTTCCAAGGTTAAAGAAATAATTTTTTTGTCTTTGAAAATTTTAATTTCACTGTTTTTAGTCGCAAAATTTACTCGATCGTGAATATCTCCCTTTAAATCTTGAAGAGAGTGTGTATAAACTCTAGAGCTTCTAACGTCTGATTTGTCAGCAATCACTAAAACTGCTGGAATAGGGCTGGCAAATTCTAGTTCTTCCTTTTCGTGAGTAGCAATAGCTTGCATAATTGGAATTAAATCCTCTATTTCATAGGCATCTTTAAAAAGCTGGTAAAAAAGAAGAGCTCCTAAATAATAATGGTGGGAACGACTTAAAAAATTGGCCAGATCATGACAAAAACCACTAATAGCACATTGTTCTTGTTCTTTTGAAGACAAACCGAGAGCTTGAGCAATCTCCTTAGCTCTTTGAGCTACTAAATTGGCATGAGTTAAGCCATGTTCAGTATAGCCCATTCTTTTTAAGGTTTCGTCACTAGCTTTAATAAATTCTAAAAGCTGAGCATTGTTTTGAAGATCACTAAGAGTAAGCATAAATAAAAAGATTAATTAAATCATAACAAAACCTCGAATTGATTGCAAAATTAAAACATCAGAATTAAAACTACTATCAATAAATGATAGAGCTGATCAGTAACTAATAAAATAATTCTCCAAACCGTTTCATTAAATTCGTCTTTTTGCATGTGTCTGACTCTGGCTAAAAAGCGGGTAAACATTTTTTCATTATCAATCAAAAAATGAGAACCAAATAAAATTAAAAATTTAATTCCAATAAAAGAAAAATGATAATACCACATGAAAGGAAGAAAAACTAAAGCATAAACTAAACTATGCACCCCCCTTCGCAGAGGAGAGCTATCTTTATAAAAAGACATCCATTTATTTTGCAGGAAAAAATCCCCTAGAAAATGGGCAATCACAAAGAGCTCTAAAGGAGTAAAAATCTGTAAAGACATAAATTATTTGAGATGAGATCTAACTTGAGCTGCTTTAATCAAAATGTTAAGCAATTGAGAATAATTAATCCCTCTAGCTTGAGCTTCTTGTGGTATTAAACTAGTAGGAGTTAAACCAGGAATAGTATTAATTTCTAAAATCCAAGGAATTTTGCCTACTAAAATAAAATCGCTACGAGACATGCCACTACAACCCAAAGTTTGATGGGCAAGGAGAGCTTGTTTTTGAATAGTTTGAATTAAAAATTTTGAGAGCTGAGGAGGAGTAATTTCCAAAGTAGCACCCGGGGTATATTTAGCCCGATAATTAAAGAAGGAATCTTTTTGGGGTTTAATTTCTGTAGGTACAAGAGGAAAAGCGCTTTGAAGAGTACCAAAATCCAACACCCCACATGTCACTTCTTTGCCCTTTAAATATTTTTGAAGCAAAATCTCTTCATCGTAACGAAAAGCCTTCCTTAAAGCTGAAGCTAAATAAGTTTTTTGAACAACAATACTAACCCCAATACTAGAACCTACCTGACGCGGTTTGACTACTAAAGGAAATTTTAATTTTTTCAGAAAATAGTTTAGCTCTTTCTGGCTAGTAGAATGATTTACTAAAAAAGTTAGAGGCACTTTTAAACCAGCTAAGGAAAAAAGTTTTTGAGCTTGCCATTTATCCATTCCTAAAGCAGAAGCTAAAATACCAGAGCAAGTATAAGGAATCTGATAAGCTTCTAATAAACCCTGAATAGTGCCATCTTCTCCATATTCACCATGTAAAGCCAAAAAACATAAATCGAAACGCTTTTTAATCTCTAGAGGATCAAGAGGCCAATTGCCTTTTTTATCAATAATAATCAATTGAGCTTGGTATTTTTGAGAATCTAAATGAGACATTACTCCCTGAGCAGTGCTTAATGAGACTTCGTATTCATAAGAAGGACCGCCGGCTAAAACAGCTATTTTGAGTTTTTTGCGCCGATTCATTAAATTAATTATAGCAAAAAGAACAGAAATGAAAAACCCCGCTCTAAAGAGCGGGGTTAAATAATTAAGTTATTTAGTTTTAATTTGAATTTTCTTACCCTTTGACTGGACCACTTCTTTTTTGGGCATCACAATTTTGAGAACTCCTTTGTCATAAGTAGCTTCAACTTTGTTTTCCTCTACTGGCTGAGGCAGCTTTACTACTCTCTCAAAAGCCCGATGACTAATTTCTTTATGCCAATAATTCTTTTTCTTCTCTTCTTTCTGCTCCTCGCCTTCGCCCTTCACTCTTAAATAACCATTTTCTATTGAAATTTCGGTTTTATTAGGATCGATACCAGGAGCAGCTACCTCGGCAATAATTTCCTTATCATTATCGTACAGATCTAAGGCAGGAACCATTTGACCTTTGGGAAATACTGGTAAAAGCCAGTCCTCATCATCAAAGAAGTTGTCCATGTCAAAAAGGGGTTTCCAAGGTACTAATGCCATAGTGAGGTAATTATGAAATTTAATATTTAATCGAATTTTTTTCGACCAAATATTATTATAGCAGAATTTTTACCTTTTTTCAAGAGGTTTTTCTAAGAGAAAACGCCATTTTTTCCGAGACCAATAAGGTCCAGCGTAATCAATGCCAATTCTGGGCGTAGCTTTAATCTCACTAGATTTAATTTTCTCTCCCCAATCTTCTAGCCAAATCCGTTTACTTGTGGTTAAGTCTTCTCCATAAAAAGATTTATTCAGTTGCAACCACTGACATAATTTACCAGGACCATTGGTTAAATGAAAATCAGCTTTAATTGGCTCTATTGCTCTAATCAAAACACATTCTGGTTTACCTTTTTTAAAAGTAGTGATATTCAGCTGCCAATACCTGCCGTACACCAAATAAATATAAATATGACCACCCTCTAAAAATTCTGCTTGGTTTCTTTTTGTCTTTTTCCCTTTAAAAGCATGTGATGCTTGATCTCGAGGCCCAAGGTAAGCTTCAGTTTCAATTATTTTTCCTATCAGTTTCTTTTTACCAATTTGTCTCACCAGATATTTTCCTAAAAGGTCTTTAGCTACTACCAAAGTAGACCTAGTATAAAAAGAACGAGTAAGTCTTTTTGCTTTCATAGATTATTTACTGTATAACTTAAACCATCTTTTGTGATTTGTCAAAGGATATTTTTAGTGTTATAATAATTTATCTTAGTTCTTTGAAAATTAGGAGGTGTAAAATGGCTAAGATAGAAACGTTAAGCACTACTGACATTGAAAAGGTAGTGGAAAAAATGTCGAAAAAATTGCCGACCAGAAACAGACTTTATCCTAAAATCCAAGCTCCAAAGAGCTTAAATCCTGAAGTGTGGGTGCAGCTATTCTCTGATTATCACGCTGGTTTAATAGTCAAAGCCTCTGAAGTGGGAGACCTCAACAGCTATAATCCTGCTATTGGTGAAAAAAGATTAGAATATCTCTATCGTACTATTGTTCGTATCTTAGAATATTATCCTAACAAACCAACTACCTTAGTTATCCCTTTTTTGGGAGATATTATAGAAGGCTCATTGATCAGACATAATCAGAGAGCTAATCTTGCTTATGATTTAATTAACCAAATTATTAATGCTTCCGAACTCCTTGTAAATTATATCCTTTCTCTTAGCAGATATTTCCCAGTAATCAAATGCTATGGCATTTATGGTAATCATCCCAGGAGTACCCGTGGAGTCACAGAATCTCCTCCTGCAGAAAATTTTGATCGGTTAATCTATTGGATTGTCAAAGAAAAATTAAAAGGACAACCTGGTATTTCTATGCAGTATACTGATGCTCAACATATGTTAGTTGAAATTGCAGGCTGGAAATTTTGGCTAGAACACGGTGATTCAATCAGGAGTTGGGCTGGTATTCCTTTCTATGGAGCCAAACGAGAAAAAGCTAACATTTCTGCTATGCTCTCTCTGGTTGACGAAAAAGCTGACTATCTAGTTTTAGGACATCAGCATCAAATCGCTAGTTTTGAGAATATCCTGATTAATGGTTCTTTTGTGGGCGGAGACCTCAATTCAATCGGTAGATTAAGACGTTTCTCAATTCCTTCTCAGCTTCTCTTTGGTGTTAATCCTAAACATGGAGTAGTCTGGCACAGGCCAATTCAGCTCATAGACAATCCAAAAAAGATAAAAATTAAGATTTATCGTTAAGGAGGAGAAATGGCTGTCAGAAACAAAGATTTGCGAGAACATAAAATCAGGTGTCCTTATTGTCAAACAAAAGTTAAATTAGTATATTCCAGTCATGGTTTTAAAGGGCAAGGGGCTGGTTGGTACTGCCCCAAGTGTTTTCATCAGCTTTTCTTTAAAAAAAGACGAAAGGAGGTAAACATGAGAATGAGAAAAATGAGTATCAGTGAAATTAGCAGCTTAGTGGTATATGAGCCACGTTTAAATGTTTTCCTTCCGGATAACGTAAGAAAAGCAATCGAGAAAGGAAAATTTCTCCATCTGAAATACGGTTTTACTAATGCCCAAACATTTAGCAGAATTCAAAAAGTTAATGATGAACTAATAGAAATTGTAGGTACTCCTGATAAAATTGAGAAAGACAAAGGAATTGTAACTGAATTTAAAACTTTTACTTCCCAAGAAAGTTACCTTCAAATAGTGAAATCAGCTACTATTCAAATTTTAGGTTACGAATTCCTAACCGGGCTAGAGAAAGGACAAATAATCATTTTCGATTTAAATGCTAATAAAGTAAAGGAAACTCGAGAGATTCCGTATGATCAAGAACTATTTTTAAACTATCTCAGTCTGGCCTTGGAATTAAAAAAACTCACTGAACAATTTTTGGCAGAATATAAAGCAATTCAAAAGAAAGGAGATATTTGAAATGCTTAGCCAAGAAAATTTAGAAAAACGATTACAATACTGGCAAGAAATACTGGGCTTACAGAATAAAAATATTCGGATCTCATATAAAAATAAACAAGAATTAGATAAAATTTATCAGCAATCCTCTCTTTTTGCTTATGGCTTAATAGAATTTTTTCCACATCCTACCATTTATCTTAATGAGGAGTTAGATGAAGAAATGATTGATCTTACTATTATTCATGAGCTCTTGCACCTCTATTTTGATCCTTATGATAGCGTCATCGTAAAAATACTAAACTATCTTCCTCCGAAAAAACAAGAGATAGCGCAGCTCCTTGGTAAAGAAGCAGCTGATACCAGGGAGATACTAATAAATGAACTAGCTGATATCATTTTCCATTTAGCAGCTGCTAAATGGAAAAAATAAACACCAAGAAGGGCATTAAGCCCTTCTTTTTTATTCTACTGATAAAACTAAAAATTAACAGCTAAATAAGAAGCAATCAGGGCCGCGGTTTCTGCCCGTAAAATTAAATCTCCTAAAGAGACTAATTGGAAACTATTGTGTTTAGCTAAAAATACTTCATCTTCTGCCCAACCTCCCTCTGGTCCAATAAAAACCCCTATTTTTTTCTTTTTCTTTAGCAAAGAGGAAGAGAACTGTTCTCCGCTAAAATCAAAAAATAAATTAATTTCATTACCCTGTGCTAATTTTACTACTTCTTCTAATTTAATAGGATTGGATAATAAAGGCACGATTCCTCTACCGGCTTGTTCTACTGCTTCCTGAATAATTTTTTCTAATCTTTCTCTCCTAAAATTTAATTTTACCGTTCTTCTGGTAAGCAAAGGTACTATTTCTTTAATACCCACTTCAGTAGCTTTTTGTACTACCCACTCAAATTTTTCACCTTTTAAAAGGGCGCAATATAAAATTACTTCTCTTTTTGGTTCCCGGAGATTTAAAGTAACCGCAATAATTTCTACTTCAGCAAAATCTTTGGTTAGATTAATAATTTTTGCCTTAGCTTCTTGGAGCTGATTATTTACTAAAATCACTTCATCTCCCACTTTTAATCTTAAAACTTTCTGCCATTGATGCAACAGCTGAGGATTAAGTAAGCGAAGATATTTATTTTGAAAAGCTTCTGGAACAAAAAAACGATAAATTGGCATTACTAATATTATAACAAAATGATTTATAACTTAAAACCCGCTCTGTTGTAGAAGCGGGTTCTAAGTGAAAAATCAGTTGTTCTTTATCGTTTCAATAATTCTATGAGTGATGCTAGGGAAGCACTTAATTTATTAAGAGTATCCATTAAACTAGTAGAGCCATATTGGACAGTACAAGTATTATTCACGCAAGTACAAGTAGCTCCTTGAGGAGGCATAACTGTAGGACATTGCATTCCTGACGTAAATTTCACACATTGATTACCGCACCAACTACAAACACTACCATCAGAGCATCTTCCAGAAGAAGGAATAGTAGTAGCAACAGTTGGTTTACATGCTCCATCTTGGCAGGTAGAGCCAGTAGGACAAGTAGACTCAACAGCATTTGGCATTCCATTACTACATATATATTCCTTTATTACTGTAGAAGAAGAACAAGAGTCAGTGAGTATTTGTCCGCCATAATTAACAGTACCTTTTACAAAAGGTTGATAACCATCAGAATCAGTACAGGTAGGAACGATAGTAGTTGGAGGGGTAGAAGGTTTACATGCTCCATCTTGGCAGGTATAACCACTTCCGCAAGCATGAGTCTCTTGTTGCATAACTCCATTTTCACAATAGTATTCCTGTACATAATCAACAGGTTGCCAAGGTGGACACGGATTAGGACGAGGGGGACAAGTAGGTCGAATTATACCAAGGCACGTATCAGTATAAGTCTGTCCGTTATATCTTACAGTCCCTTTGACATTGTAATTCTTTCCCCCATCAGAATCAGTACAAATACTTGAAGTGCTTGCTAGAATACTAAAAGAATTATCACTAAAGTCATATATTTCTTTAACTGGTACATCTCTTAGATTTACAGCAGCTGCATAAATATAATAATCTCCGGGTTGAATGTTATTAGGTATTATCCATTGATAAGGAGAACCGGTATTAACTTCCTGAGCAATATCCTGAACATACATTTTGCCAAAAGAATCATTGGTTTTCTTGTATAACTGGAAAGTAATACCACTCGTTTGTTTATCAGTTAAAGAACTTGTAAAGTAAATTGGAACAGCCTGTCCAACTGAGAATTTTTCTCCTCCGTTAGGAGAAATAATTCTAAGATATGAAGTTGTTGATGCTTTACACGCTCCATCTTGGCAGGTATAACCAACCGGGCACTCTGTCCTTAACATTGTGCCATCTCGAACAGCCTGACAAGTGTGCTCTTCTAATAATTCAGGAGAGACACAAGTATCTATATATTTTTTAGTAACACCTCCTACAGAATAAGTAACCTCACCTTTAACATAAATATTGTATCCACCATCAGAATCAGTACAGCTAGTAGCCCCGACAGTGCAAACTCCCTCTTGGCAAAGAGGAGCACCCGGAGGACAAACAACTTGTGTAGTTTTTAAATCATTAGCATCTCCGCAAGAATATTCTATCAAAGTATTATTGGATAAACAGTAATCTTGGTAGGATGTTCCTCTGTATACAACGGCACCCTGTGAAGTAGTATCATATCCATCAGAATCAGTACAAGTAGAGGCAACCCCACAGACTTTCTGGCATTCTTCTAAAGAATTAAAAGTACCATTAGTATCAGGGATGCAAGTAGAGTAAGTATTAGTTGGAATAGTACCTCGAGCAGTGACACAAGAATATTTAGTAGTAGGAACCAAGGGCACTGTAGTGCAAACACCATTTACTTCTTTGCATTCTACTCCTAAAGGAGGCATCACGTCAGGACAAGACATGCCAACTGTTTTTCTCACACAAGTGTTACCACACCAACCACAACTAGAAGTTATTGGTTTAGTAGTGGTAGTAGGAATTACTGGCACACAATATTTGCTATTTAAAACTTCTCTGGTTTCAGGACCTACTTCTCCAGTAACTCTAATATTATTGGCTTGTTGGAACTCCTTTAAGGCTGCTAAAGTTAAATCTCCAAAATAGCCTGTAGGAGAAACGCCAAGAACAATTTGCAGATTCTTCACCTCAGGAGAAGTCATACCATATCTTAAAGTCTGAGAAAAACAATAGGGACCTCCTGGTTGCTGAGATTGACTATTTATCAAAGCGTTTAGTTGTTGTTGTAATTGCTGAATTATCTGAAGTAATTGTTGAATTTGACTTTGTAGCTCTTCTACTGTGGCAGCTGAAACTTGAGGTAAGTGAGGAGCTAAAAACACTAAACACCCCGTTAGAATTAGAGCTAAAACAATACGTTTGTTCATATTTTATTTAATTAAAGTTATTAATTATCGACACTTAGTTAAAATTCGACCTTATCATTATTTTACCCCCCCCATAATGCTGAGGTCAAGGCCTAACTTGTAAATATTTTTGATGGAGGTTTAAGATGTAATCTTTTGCTACTTGGGCATTTTTCCAACCTAAAATTTTAGTTTCTTTACCTTCCAATTTTTTATAATTTTGGAAGAAAATTTCAATTTGCTTTGGTAAATAAAACGGTAAATCAGTGTAATTATTAATACCCTGATAAGAATAATCACGAGCTGAGATCCCTATAATTTTAGAATCTGTTTTACCACTATCCTCCATTTCTAAAAGACCAACTGGTCTTGCTTGCAACAAACAACCAGGAAAAGTTGGCTGGCTAGCAAGAACTAAAATATCTAAATGGTCACCATCAGCTTCAATGGTTTCAGGAAGAAAACCATATTCTCCTGGATAATTAAAAGGATGATGAAGGACTCTGTCTAATTTAATAGTTTCAAAACGAACATCAAATTCGTATTTATTACTAGAGCCCTGAGGGATTTCTACAACTGCGTACACTAGTTCCGGAGCCTCCTCACCTAAGATTAATTTAGAATAATCCATGAATTAAATTAGGAGTTAACATCTTGAGTCTTATTCTGTTGGTTTTGAGAAGCTGGAATTTCAGTTTCCTTTTTGTTTTCAGCCGAGGTTAAATTAGTGTCTTGTGTTTTTTTATTTTTAGGAAGTCTCACATATTTACTGAAAATAAAAAGGTATAAAATGTCCAGGATGCCAAAGGTATTAATAAGAAGTAAAACTACAAACCAAATTTTGGCTCGGTGCTGACTAGCCTGCCATAAAGCTAAACCCTTCCATAATAAAGTCCAACCTAACAAAAGATAAAAAGCTTTTAAATTAGAAGTTAACAAGGTATTGAGCAAATAAAAACCATTCATAAATTTATTATTAATATTATTAGACTAAAGGTACAAAAATAAAACCGGGATATTCTTTTTTAAGATAATCTGTTTGGGAAGTTTTTTGAATTAAAGAGATGTTCTCCTGGAGAGGTAAAACCATTTTTCCCTCTATTTTTAATTGTTGAAAGAGCTCTGGTGGCACCTCGGGACTACTAGCTGATACTAATATTTTATCATAAGGAGCTTCTTTTGCATAGCCTAATTTACCATCACCTAGAATAAATTGGGCTATCCCCTTTTTCACAAAATTATATTTTTTAACATTCTTTTCTCCGAAATCTTTTAGTTCTTTAATGATCTCTAGGGCAATTACTTTACCTTTAGGCTTTACTAGATATGAGAAGAGAGCTGTAGTCCAACCAGAACCTGAACCAACATCTAGAATCTTTTCTCCTGGACTAGGTTGAAGCAACTCTAACATAAAAGCGACTACCAGTGGTTGAGAAATGGTTTGACCAAAACCAAGAGGCAAAACATCATTAAGATAAGCCTGATCTTTATCTTCAGCCAAAACAAAATCTTCCCTCTTAATTTGCGAAAATGCCTCAATAATTTGAGGTGTTTTTAGCCAACCTTCGGCTTCTAATTCTTTAAGTAATTGCGCTTGAGTTTGGAACAAGTTAATAAAAACGCCCCTGGAAGGCGTTCTCTTAAAATTAAAGTCTAAAATTCACGTGCATAGTATAAGAAGAAGCTTCAAATCTTTCCTTAGCAAATTCAGCTACCTGATGAGGAGGATAAGCTTTACAACTAAAGACATCAAGATAAATTGCTCTCGAAGCATTAGCAAAATGAGCAGAGATTAAAGAAGTCTCTATTAATTGAGTCATAGAAAAACCAGCTACTTTTTCCTCTTCACCAAAATTCACTACTACTGTTTCACCAAATCTTTTCATTTGAATTAACTCGCATAAATCACGAACAAATTGTTTAATGTAATCCGCATCTTTCATTTTGTCTAAATTGCAGTCTTTTAAATCTATTGAAGTTGCCAAACCCCAAGCTTGGCGCTTTTGATACTCCGAGAGATAATACGAATCACTTTGTTCTTGTTCTTGAGTCATGGTTGTGATAATTATTTAATTAAAATTTACTAATGAATAATCCTAGCATGATTTTCGCTATTGTCAAGACTTACTCCTTTTAAAATTACCGAAATACTTTTCTCATTACAAAGCCTTTCCTCTGCAGTAGCTAAGTTAGTCCAAAAGAGAGACCATTTTAACGTAATTAAGGTTGAAATAAGCTCGGAGGCGAGAATTCTACTTTTTTTACTTCAGGAAATTGCTTTGCAGTTGCTTCAATTTGAAACCATAAAATACTAGCCCGACAAGCGCCACCAGAAGCTCTGTTTAAAGGATCATTAAATTTTAAAATCAAAGTGCCATCTGGTTTTAAATTCAATTCTTTTAAAGAAAATCCTTCTAGAGGAAATTCAGTAGTTATACCTCGAGATTTTTCTGCTTCAGTAAGCTGACCCGTAATTAAAAGTTTTATGGTATCTTGAATGGGAGTTTTAGTAATAGGAATTTTTCGCTCTACTGCGATTAAACCGTCGCGAGAACACTGAATATTACCTGATTCATCTTTATCTTGTTCTGGATTGTAATAATACAACTTGACAATTTTTGAATCAGAAAAAATGATCGGTATTCTTAATTCTTCAGCATTTTCTGGTAAATCAGAAGGGTTATCTTTTTCTAAAACTAGATAGCCTTTTTGAATTGTTGGCGCTTCAAATACTAGTTCTGCTTCAAAAGGTACAAAATCTGCTGTCATCCAATCCCCTTTAGCTTGGGCATAATGTTGAGCTATGAGATTACCTTGATCATCTAATAATTTGATTGGAAAAGTAGCCTCAAAAAACCAAAAGCCTCTTGCCTCTCCTGTGATTAAAAGCGGACTGGAGATTTTCTCATTGGCTTGAGGAGTAAAAACACGAATTAAATCTTCGTGAGGACAAAAAGCAAACTCGCAATTTGGCCCAGTACGATTAACGTATGAGCCATCCGAACATAATTTTGCTTCTTGAGGGCAAGCCCTGGGTTCTCCTTTTTTAAAAATGGAATAACCAAATCCTATCAAACCCCCAATTAGTACCAGAATACTTATTATAATAATGAGTTTTATTTTCATATTTTATCTCTTCGCTCGCTTATAGATTATAACCCAAAATTTTTTCTCTCACAAATAAAAAATGGACCCGAATAAGAAATTGGTCCATTTTATAGCAATTTATCTAAGATCTCTTTCCAGGAGTCAACTACCTCAACCCCGGAATTATTTATCTTTTTATTCCATTCCCGTTTTAATAATAGAATTCTTATCTCTGGTGGAATAGCTCCTACATTAATATTATCTTCAATCAAGACCTTTATATCGAGATTCTTTGCTATTCGAACTTTATCCTCAGCTTTACAGAAAATAATGCTCTGAGCTGGATTTGGAATTTCAAAATATTCTTTCAAAGTTTCTCTGGTCACTTCTTGGATTTTAGGAAGATTAGGTCTCGCTGTAATAAAATAAATTTCATGAACTTCTTTCAATTTTAAAATAGAATAAACAGCGTCAGGATAAGTCTCTATCATTTTATAACATGCTTCGGATCTAAAATACTTAAAAAGCCACATTCTCTCTAAAGGGTTTCTGACCAGCGCAAAATCTAAGACTAATTCTAGATTGAACTCTTTTCCTGTGCTCGCTTTATACCGCTCCTGCATTTTTT
>JAUPUN010000005.1 GCA_030917555.1 Patescibacteria group bacterium | reverse complement strand
TCAGAGGCAAAGCCTCTATTTTAATTCTCTCGTATAAAGAGAATTAATAACAAAAATTTGAGTTTTTAAAGAAATTTAATACTTTATTAGTTTATTTACAAAACTTCCAAGTGAGGGGCTCTTGCCTTTGTTCAGTTTAGTGGCACTTTGTAAGACCAATCAGTGTTTCTTAGTGAAGCTCTAAAGAAGATCAAGAAATACTGAATAAGTTTGTTGCGCAAACTATTTTATTATGATACAATAGAAATATTAAACGTATGCTTAAAACCTCTACTAAAGAAAAAATTATTAAAGAATTTGCTACTCATAAAGAAGATACTGGTTCTCCTGAGGTTCAAATTGCTCTTTTAACTAAGGAAATTAATGAACTAGTCAAGCATTTAAAAAAGCATCCGAAAGATTTTCACTCCCGGCGGGGTCTCTTGGGTATGGTTTCTAAAAGGAGAAAATTACTGGCCTATCTTAAAGAAAAATCTCCTTCTCGTTATCAAAAATTAGTAAAAAAATTAGATTTATAAGAAAAAGTTATGGTGATTAGGCAAAGAAATCAGCGGGTAGTAGTTTTGATTGATGTTCAAAATCTCTATCATTCAGCGAAAAATCTTTATGGTGCTAGGGTAAATTTTAAGAATTTACTCTTAGAAGCAGTAAGTGGCCGGAATTTAATTAGAGCTATTGGTTATGTGGCTAAAGCTGATGAACCTGGCGAGGCTTCTTTTTTTGAGGCCTTGGAAAAAGCTGGTATTGAGACGAAAATTAAGGATTTACAAGTTTATCCTGACGGGACTAAAAAAGGAGATTGGGATGTAGGTTTAGCAATTGATGCTGTCAGGCTTAGTCCTAAAGCAGATGCAGTAATTTTAATTAGTGGTGATGGAGATTTTATTCCTTTAGTTGAATACTTAAAAGCCCAAGGCAATCAAATAGAAGTAATGGGTTTCGGAAGAACTACTTCTACTGCTTTGAAGGAATTAGCTGATGATTTTCTTGATCTTGATTCTAATCCAGATTTATTTTTATTAAAGGGCCCTGAAAAAGGATTAGTAGGAAAGATTCCTAAAATAATAAAAATAAGATAAGCGTTATCATGGAAAAGAAACATTATCAATTAAAAGTAGGCCAAACTCCTATTGAATTAGAGTTTTCTAATTTAGCAGAATTGGCTAATGGTTCTGTTTTAGCTAAGATGGGAGAAACAGTTGTTTTGGCTAATGTAGTAATGGGTACCCAAGACAGAACTGATTTAGATTTTTTCCCTTTATTAGTTGATTACGAGGAAAAATATTATGCGGCAGGTAAAATCTATGGCAGTCGTTTTGTTAGACGAGAAGCTAGGCCTTCAGAGGTAGCAATTTTATTAGCTCGTCTAATTGACCGGACTATTAGGCCTCTTTTTTCGCCTTTAATGAGAAGAGATGTTCAAGTAGTGGCCACTTGTCTTTCTATTGATGAAAAAAATGATCCTGATATTTTAAGTATTATTGCTTCCTCTTTGGCTTTAGGGACTTCTGATATTCCGTGGGATGGCCCTGTTTCTGCAGTAAGGATTGGGTGGTCGGAAGATAAAGGTTTTTTAATCAACCCTTCTTATGAAGAAAGGGACAATTTGAAATTAGATTTAGTTGTTTCTGGTCCTGATGAGACAATTAATATGCTAGAGGGTGGAGCTAACGAAGCTTCGGAAGAGATTGTCAATCAAGCTCTACTTTTAGCTCAAAAAGAAATCAAATCTTTAAACGAACAACAAAAACAAATTATTAAAGACATTGGAAAATCTAAGACCGAGGTTTTATTGAAACAAATAGACGGCAGTTTAATTCAAGAAGTTCATTCGTATTTAACTGGTAAATTAAAACCATTGATTTTTTCTCAAGAGAAAAAAGCCAAAGAAGCTGGTTTAGCTGAATTAAAAGATAGTTTGATTGCTTATTTAAAAGAAAAACAGTATTCAGAGGAACAATTAAAAGATGTGTCTTATCTTTTTAATGAGGAGATAGATCAACTAGTTCACGAAAGCATTTTAAATCAAGAAGAAAGACCGGATGGTCGAGCTCTCAATGAAATTAGGCCTTTGGAAATGGCCTTGGATATTTTGCCTAGGACTCATGGTTCAGCTCTTTTTATGAGGGGCTTAACTCATGCTTTATCTGTAGTAACTTTAGGTTCTCCAGCTGACGTTTTAACTTTGCAAGGAATAGAATTTACTGGAGAAAAGCGTTTTATGCATCATTATAATTTTCCCGGTTATTCTTCTGGTGAGGTAGCTCCCTTAAGGGGACCAGGAAGACGAGAAATTGGACATGGAGCGCTTGGGGAAAGAGCTCTCTTGCCAATGATTCCTTCTAAAGAAGAATTCCCTTATACTATTAGAGTAGTATCTGAAATTCTCTCTTCTAATGGTTCTACTTCGATGGCCGCCACTTGTGCTTCGTCTCTGGCTTTAATGGCAGCTGGTGTACCAATTAAAGAACAGGTTGCTGGTATTGCTATGGGTTTAATGAGTGATCAACAAGGCAATAAGAAAATTTTAACCGATATTCAAGGACCAGAGGATCACTATGGTGATATGGATTGTAAAGTAGCTGGTACCAAAAATGGAATTACTGCTTTGCAAATGGATTTAAAAATCAGAGGAGTAACACCTCAACTTTTAGCTCAAGTCTTAGCTCAGGCTCGAGAAGCTCGGTTATTTATCTTAGAAAAAATGAATCAAGTTATTAGTAAACCTCGGCCAGAACTTTCTCCCTTCGCTCCTCGAATCTTTACCTTACAAATTAAACCAGAAAAAATTGGTGAATTAATTGGTCCTGGTGGAAAAGTAATTCAGGCAATTACTCAAGCTACTGGCGCAGAGATTGATATCGAAGAAGATGGGACTGTTTTTATTACTGCTGAAAATAAAGAAAAAGCTGATCAAGCTATTAAAGATATTCTTGAGACAGTAAAAGATTTAAGCGAAGGAGAAATTGTTAATGGAACTATTACTCAAATTAAAGATTTTGGCGCTTTTGTTGATTTAGGTCATAGAAAAGAGGGCTTAATTCATATTTCTGAATTAGCTCCTTATCATGTTAATAAAGTAGAAGATATTGTTCATCCTGGTGACGAGCTGAAAGTAAAGATTAAAAAGATAGAACCCAATGGTAAAATTTCTTTGTCTTTAAAAGATGTTACTTCCCCTCAAGATAAAAAAAGCTCTTCTAAATTTAATAAGGCAAAGAAAAATCCTCGCTCTCGTTTCTCCAAGTCTTAATCTTTTAATTTTAAAGTTGACTTCAAAAATGAGTGAGTTATAATTAAAGAGAAATTTAATTTTTAAAAAATATGCCAGACAATTTTTTTGGAGCTAGTGAAAAACCTGAGGCTGCTAATCAGCCAATTTTTTCTCCTAATGTCTCAGGTGCTCCAAATCCTAACTCTAATGTTGGTTCGGTGCCCTCTTCATCTGCTTTTCCGCCAGTTAATCCTTCTTTTTCTTCTCCGACTATTTCTCAGCCCTCAGTTTCTCCCTTTGGGACTGTTCCTTCAGAAGCTCCAATTCCCCCTTCGGCTCCGGAACAAAAATTTGCTCCTCCTCCGCCTAATATTTTTATTAGAACTTCAGCCTCAGATTTAGAAAACATTAAAAGCGCTGGAGGTGAAATTCCTGCTTGGCAACCACCAACCACTCCTCCGCCTTCTCTTTCCCAAATGCCCCCTGCTTTTGGGGAGCCAACTTTTAATCCTAACCCTGAGATTTCTGCTGCTGAACTAACTAATTTTCCTCAGACCCAGCCTCCTCACAAAAATAAAATTGTTCCGCTTTTAATTATTATCGGAATTATCATAGCTGCTGGTGCTTTAGGTTATTTTTTCTTGTGGCCTAAATTATTTGGACCCAAAACAGTTACTCCTCCTACCACTCAGCCAGTAGAAGTACCTACTACTATTCTTACCACTACCACTACTTTGCCACCTAGTCCTTATCCTCAAATCAGTGAGCCTTATCAAAAAAATGTCATTGATTTAAAAATCCAAGGCTCATTAGTTGTTTCAGCTTTAAAAGAGGAAGCTACTAAGGAAATGGCTCCTGCTCAGACTTTTAAAATTTTAATCCCTCGTTATCACGATTATCTTCTTTCTGGAGAAGAAGTGATTCTTTCTTTGATTCCTAATTTACCTGAGAGTCTAAAGCCTTATCTTTTAGGGAGAAAATATTTGGTTTACGTCTATTATGGAGAGGTAAATCCTTCTTTGGGTTTAATTATCGAGATCGGTCAGAGTAGCAAAGAAGAAGTTAAGGGAATTTTTGCAACTTGGGAAAAGGGAAAAATCTTAACAGATTTAAGCAATTTTTGGCTGATAAAAACTCCTAAAAAGGTAGCTCAAACTTTTAAAAGTGAAACTGTTAATGGAGCTGAAATTAGATATTTAACTTATAGCGGCAAAGAAGCTGCCTTAAGCTACGGTTTTTTTGGTGATTATTTGATCCTTACTTCTTCGCGGGAGTCATTAAATAGTGCGGTGACTCATCTGCAAGGAGCAACCGTGCCAATTTATCCCTAAATAATTAAGTTAGTAATAAAAGCAACCTCGTTTAGCTCATCAAGGAAGCGAGGTTGCTTTTTTTAAGAAAATAATCTAAAATACGGAAAATATGAATAAACTCTGGCGACAATTGATCTCTTTAGTTTTGCTTTTTGTGGCATTTTCTCTTTTATTTACTACTTTGAATAATTTGAATTTGAATGTCTCAAAAAAGCAAGTAGCTCTTTCTGAAGCAATGAGATTAATTAAAGAGAATCAAATTAGCAAAATTACAGTAGCAGCGGATAAAGTAGAGTTAACAGCAAAAGATAATAAACAGCTTTACGAAACTCGGCTAGAAAGCACTACTTCCCTTATTGAGACTCTTAAGGATTTTGGTTTTACTCCAGAGGAAATGAATAGCTTGGAGATTGAAATTAAGGAACCAAGCAGTTGGTCTTTTTGGCTAGGTATTTTATTACCAATTTTTTTGCCTTTAATTTTTTTGTTTGCTTTTTTTTCTTATTCTTTAAGGCGTTCTAATCAAGGCGCTATGCAAATTTTTTCTTTTTCCCGTTCTAACGTAAAACTGTTTTCTCCAGACAAAGATAGAATTACTTTTAAAGATGTAGCTGGTCTTAAAGAAGCAAAAGAAGAGCTTCAAGAGGTGGTAGAATTTTTAAAAAACCCTAAAAAATTTCAAGAAGTGGGTGCTCGAATTCCGAGAGGCGTTCTTTTAATGGGAGCTCCTGGCTCAGGGAAAACTTTATTAGCTCGCGCAGTAGCTGGTGAGGCTAATGTTCCTTTTTTTCATATCTCAGGTTCCGAATTTGTAGAAATGTTTGTAGGAGTAGGAGCGGGGCGAGTTAGGGATGCTTTTAATACCGCTAAAAAAGCAGCGCCGGCCATTTTGTTTATAGACGAAATTGATGCTATTGGTCGGGAAAGAGGAGCTGGAATCGGAGGAGGGCAAGATGAAAGAGAACAAACTTTAAATCAAATTCTAGTTGAGATGGATGGCTTTGATAGAGACACGAGAGTAATTGTTATGGCTGCTACTAATCGTCCAGATATTTTAGATCCTGCTCTTTTAAGACCTGGCAGATTCGATCGCAGAATAGTCTTAGATTTACCTGATATCAATGACCGAGAAGAAATTTTAAAAATTCACACCAGAGATAAGGCCTTAGGGTCAGACGTTAATCTTAGAGAAATTGCAGAAAGAACGCCGGGCTTTTCTGGAGCTGATTTAGCTAATCTAGTTAATGAAGCTGCTATTTTAGCTGCTCGTCATAATAAAAAAGTAATTAGTCAGGTGGAATTGATAGATTCAATTGAAAAAGTGATGTTAGGTCCGGAAAGAAAAAGCAGAGCTATTACCGAGAAAGAAAAACAGATTACTGCTTATCACGAAGCTGGTCATGCTTTAGTTTCTTTCTTTTTGCCAGGAGCTAGTGAGTTAAAGAAGGTGTCTATTATTTCTCGAGGTCAAGCCGCTGGTTATACCATGAGAATGCCTACTGAAGAAAGATATCTCAAAACGCGTTCAGAATTTTTAGCTGATATTGCTTCTCTTTTAGCTGGTTATATTTCAGAAGAATTGGTATTTCACGATGTCTCTACTGGTGCTGCTAATGATTTAGTTGAGGCGACAGATTTGAGCAGAGCTTTGGTTACTAAATACGGGATGAGTAGCAAATTAGGCCCTCGTACTTTTGGCAAAACCGAAGAAATGGTTTTTTTAGGAAAAGAAATTTCCACAGAGAAAGATTATTCTGAAGAAACTGCTAAGTTAATTGATGCAGAAATAGATAGAATTCTGAAGGAATGCTATAAAAAAGCAAAAAATATTTTAGTAGCTAAAAGAAAGGAATTGGATCAAGTAGCTACTGCTTTAATTGAAAGAGAAACTTTAGAAAGAGCTGATTTAGAAACAATCATTCAAGAAAAGTAAAAGAGTAAGGGAAATTTTGTTTTTTAGTTCTTAAAAACTGTCTTGATATTTTTAACAGTTTTTTGTTAAACTAATTTCATGGTGGGCGTGTAGCTCAGTGGGCTGACAGCCAAAGTCTTGGCTTTCAGCGGGAAAATACCTAATTTTCCCCGGGAGAGCATCGCTCTGATAGCAAGAATTTTCTTATTTTTGTTTTTAGAAGAAATTCTTGACATCTTGATTATACTTTTAATTTGGTTAATGATTGTCGAGTGGGCGTGTAGCTCAGTGGCAGAGCATCGCTCTTATAAAGCGAGGGTCCTAGGTTCGAATCCTAGCACGCCCACTCAGCAATCATCAAAATGAAATAATCAATATAAAGCGATGGTCCTAGGTTCGAATCCTAGCACGCCCACTTTCTTTTGGGCTCGTAGCTCAGGGGTAAGAGCGTTGCATTGACATTGCAAAGGTCGCTGGTTCAAGTCCAGCCGAGCCCACAAATAAAGGGTGGGAAGGTCACAGGTTCGAGACCTGTATCGCCCACTTCTGATTAGATAAAAATCTAGAGCAAGGATTCTAAATAGTTTTTAAGCTTCAAGATTAAATTAAAAAAATAACTCTGAGTTTTAATTCACACTTAAAAGCTGCTTAAGAATCTCTTACTAAAAATAGTTGTTAGCTTTTATACCTCGTACAGAAATTTTCTTGCTAGAGAAAGGGTATTGTCTTAGTGAAGTTGCAATAACTTATGAAGAATCTTCAAGAAAATACAGGCTTGAAACAAATAATTACAGTGAGAGGATTATCTCACGTAGAAAGAGCGGATAAGTATTTAGTTTCTCAGTTAAAAGGTTGGTCGCGTCAGGCTATTAAAAACGCTATTATAAAAGGGGAGATTTTAGTTAATCAGAAAAAAATTAAACCTAGCTCTCATTTAAAAAATGGGGATTTAATCATTATCTCAGCACAGAAAGAAAAAATAACTCTTCAAGTGCAACCATTGCTTCCCCCTCCCTTTTTGGAACCACAAATTATCTACGAAGATCAAGATCTTTTGGCTATTAATAAACCAGCTGGCTTAATAGTTCATCCTACTCTTTCTCGTCTTAGAGAAGCCAGTGTAGCTAGTTGGTTTTGTAGTAAATATCCAGAAGCAAAAGCAGTGGGCGAAGATCCTCTGAGGCCAGGTATTATTCATCGTTTAGATAAAGATACTTCTGGTATTTTACTTTTAGCTAAAACCCAGTCAGCTTTTTGGTATTTTAAAGAACTCTTTTTAAAACATCAAATTACTAAAGAATATTTAGCCTTAGTAAGAAGAGAAATAAAAGTCAGGGAAGGAGTAATAGACTCCCCTTTAGCTAGAAGTCGTGCCTTTGGTAAGCGCAAAGTGATTACTTCTTCAAAAGAAAAAACCTCTGCTAAATCAGCTTTGACATTTTATCAAGTCTTGGAATGTTTTCAGGGCTATACTTTCTTAAAAGTAATACCTAAAACAGGTAGGACCCACCAAATACGTGTTCATTTGGCTAGTTTTGGGTTTCCGGTAGCTGGTGATAGATTGTATGGTAAAATTACCCCACGAGAAAAACAATTATTTCCTCGTCAGATGCTTCACGCTTCTAAAATAACCTTTCTGAATTTAAATGGCAAAGAGCTCTCTTTAGAGGCACCTTTACCTCGAGATTTCGAATTAGTTTTAAAACAATTGACGATTAGAGAGGAGATGTGCTAAGATAGAGCAATCTAAAAATCTATGCAAGAAATTACTGCTCAAGAAATAAAACCAGGAATGCAAGTGAGGGTTTTTCAAAAAATTAAGGAAGGAGATAAAGAAAGATTGCAGCAAATAGAGGGTATTGTTTTGGCTAAAAAACATGGGAAAGAAAATGGTGCTACTTTTACAGTAAGGAGAGTGATTGATGGAGTTGGGGTAGAGTGGATTTTTCCTGTTTATCTGCCTACCATCCAAAAAATTGAATTGCTGAAAAGCGCTCGAGTCAGAAGAGCAAAACTTTATTATTTAAGGAATAAATCTTCAAAACAAGCTAGAAAGAAATTAAAACTTAATTCTTTTAAAATTAGTCTTAAGGAGGAGCCAGAAAAAGAAGTTAAAATAGAAGATCAAAATATTGAGAAAGAAACAGAATAAGGAGAACTTTCTTATAAGTAGTCAAGGCCCAGGTGGCGGAATTGGTAGACGCGCTACTTTGAGGTGGTAGTGGAGGTTTCTCCTTGTGGGTTCGAGTCCCACCCTGGGCACTGAACGAAGTGAAGTTGAAATCTAGAATCTAGAATCTGGAATTTAGAATTTAGAAAAGAGAATCTGGAATCTGGAATTGGATGATAGAAAGGAAGTTCTTCCCTGGCTACAATACGTTTTCATGTCTTGTTTTAAAAGTGAATATCAACAAACTATTAGAGCAGTAGCTAAAGCTTTACCAGCAGTAGTAGCTATTTTAATGTTAAAAACACCGGAACAGGCTAGTGAGAAAATTGAGCCAGATCTTTTAAAGGTTTTGCCTCGAGATAAAAATGGTTTATTAAGATTAGGTAGTTGTTCTGGTTTTTTTGTTTCCTCTGATGGTTATCTTTTAACTAATCGCCATGTAGTAGAAGACGAAGAAGCTGTTTATGAGGTAGTATCTCGACATCAACATTATGAATGTGAAATTAAAGTAAGAGACGAAATTACTGATTTAGCTATTTTAAAGATAAAAGGAGTAAATTTCCCTTATTTAAAATTAGGTAGATCTTCGCGATTGCAATTAGGAGAAACAGTAATTGCTATTGGTAATGCTCTCTCTGAATTTGAAAATACTGTCTCAAGAGGAATTATTTCTGGTTTATCTCGTCATCTGAAAACTGATTTTACAGAAAATAATAAAGAATTCTTTGGCTTAATTCAGACTGATGCTGCTATTAACCCAGGAAATTCAGGGGGCCCCTTAATCAATCTTAAAGGAGAGGCTATTGGAATTAATACTGCGGTAGTTTTAGGAGTAGAAAATATTGGTTTTGCGATTCCTAGTGATCAAGCTAAAATAATTCTTGAAGATTTAAAAAAATACGGTAAAATTTTCCGTCCCAGTTTAGGAATCAGATATCTTTTAATTGACGAAGAAGTACAAAAAGAGCATCAATTGCCATTTGATTACGGCGCTTTTATTATTTTCGAGACTCTCCCTGGCCAAAAAGGAATTATTCCTGGTGGTTTAGCTGAAAAAGCTGGTTTAAAAGAGGGAGATATTATTTTAACAATTAATAACCAAAAAATAGATCAATCTTGTAATTTGATGGCAGCTTTGAGAAACTATCAAAAGGGAGATAAAATTAGAATTAAATATTGGCACCAGAATGAAATTAAAGAAACAGAAATTGTTTTGGAAGATTAATTTAAATTACGTCGCGCTTCTAACAGGAAGTACTGAAAAGCTCTCTTTAAAGAGGGCCATTTTTTTAAAGTAGAGTCTAGGATTAAAACTTGTTGAGCAGCTTGATGCGCTTGAGCAATCATTTCTTTATTGATTAAAGAAGTCATTAAAAGGTCTGGTACTCCGGATTGTTTAGTACCTAAAAATTCTCCGGGTCCTCTTAAAGATAAATCTATCTCTGCTAATTTAAAGCCATCTTGGTATTTAACCAAAGCAGTTAATCTTTTAATCAAAGCAGATGAGGAAGATTCTGTGAAAAGAAAACAATAAGATTGGTATTGGCTGCGTCCTACTCTTCCTCGGAACTGGTGTAATTGGGCTAAACCAAAATGCTCAGCCCCTTCAATTACAATGATAGTAGCATTAGGAATATCAATACCAACCTCTACTATTGAAGTAGCTACTAAAATGCTAATTTTATTTTGTTGAAACTCCTTCATTACTCTTTCCTTATCTTCACTTTTCATTTTTCCGTGAAGAAGACCTACCTTTAAATCTGGAAAAATTTCTTGGCTTAGTTTTTGATATTCTTTAGTAGCTGCTTTTACCTCATAATTTAATTTTTCTGCCAATGACAAAAGGTTTTTAGCTTTTAGTTCATGAGGCAAGAGATGGCTTTCTTCAATTCTAGGGCAGATCACGAAGGCTTGTCTTCCTTTTAAAACTTCTTCCCTAATAAATTGATAGACTTTACTTTGTTCCTGAGGTGGCACTATTTTTGTAATGACTGGTTTTCTGAGAGGTGGTAATTCATCAAGGAGAGAAAGATCTAAATCACCATAAAAGACTAAAGCTAAAGTTCTAGGAATAGGGGTGGCAGTTAAAGAAAGCAAGTGGGGAATTTCTTTAGTTTGAGAGTTAGCTGCCATTAGTTTTTTTCTTTGTGCTACTCCAAAACGGTGTTGTTCATCCACAATCACTAAACCTAATTTTTCAAAACGAATATTCTTTTGTAATAAAGCATGAGTGCCAATAACTATGATAGGAAGAGAGGAGCTGATAATTTTATTGAGAGCTGTTTTAGAAATTTGTCCTGCTAGTCCTTGGTCAATAATTTTACTTTCTTTTGAAGTCAAAAGGGCGAGGCGAGGAGCAAAAGAATAGGCATAAGTTTTAAAAGTTTCAAAATGCTGTTGAGCTAAGAGTTCGGTAGGAGCTAAAAATGCTACTTGGTAATTAGAATTTACGACGAGGAGAGCTGCTCCTAGTGCTACAATTGTTTTACCAGAACCGACGTCACCAGCTAAAAGACGATTCATGGGTTTTTGATTTAAATTCCGAGCTATTTCCCACAGGCTTTTCTTCTGGGCTTGAGTTAATTCAAAAGGTAATTGTTTGGTAAAATTTTTGAGTAAATCTAAGTCTAATTTTATTTTAGGGTAAGGCAGAGAATTTAGTTGTTTTTTTAATTTTAAAAGATAAATTTGAGACAAAAATAAAGATTCAAAAATAAATCTTGTTTTAGCTTTTTCTGCCAGTTCAAGAGAATCTGGAAAATGAATTTGATTTAAAGCTTCTTTAAGAGGTAAAAGATTCAAATTACGTAGGAGAAAAGGGGGCAGGTATTCGGTGAGATTTAAGTTAGGGTTAGTTAAAAGAGATTTGATTAAAGAACGAAAAATCCTAGAACTAATTCCTGCTGTTTCCGGATAAATAGGAATTAATCTACCAGTATGTTTTAATTCTTGAAGATAATTTTGAGAAATTTTTGCTTGAGAAATAATCTCATAAGAAGGATTAACAAGAACTAATTTTTTCCCTCTAGTTTTTGTTTCCCCTGATAAAACAAGAGTAGTACCGGGAGGTAAATTTTTAATGAGGAACATTTGATTAAACCAAATTACAGTAAGCTCTCCTGTTTCATCGCTTACTTTTGCCTCGATAATAATTAATTTTTTTCCAGGAACTCGATGAAGATTTATTTTTTTAATACTACACACTAGAGAACAAGTCTCGTTAGTCTTGAGATCTTGGATTTTTTTGATTTGAGAAAAATCCTCATAACGAAAAGGAAAATGCCAAAGGAGATCTTTTACTGTTTTTATATTCAGTTTTTCCAAAGATTTCAAATAACGTGGTCCTACGCCACGCACTTTGGAAACAGGGTCAAAAAGAGTAAGAGAGGGAGGCATAAAGAAAGTGCCCCCACCAAGAGTCGAACTTGGATTTCAGCCTCCGCAGGGCTGCGCTCTTTCCATTGAGCTATGGGGGCTTAATTTTTTTAAATTATAGCAGACAAAATGTTTCTGAGCAAAAGCGGAATAACGATTTGGCAAGAAACTAAAAACATTATATACTAAGAAATTAATTCATGAATTATTATACTACTAGAGCTTTCGTTTTAAAGAAAGAAATCGCAGAGGAAAAAGATAATGTCTATCATTTTTTTACTCAAGATTTCGGAAAAATAAATTTAAAAGCTAAGAGCAGCAGGGATATTTTAGCAAAGTTAAAGGGGCATTTAGAGGTACCTACTTTAGTTCAGATTAATTTTTCTCTTACTTATCAACCTCGTTTAATTAGCGCTCTTGAAGAAGAACCGTATTTAAACATTAAAAATAATGATGCGGCTTTGAGTGCCGCCTTACGTATTGGTCAGTTAGTTGATGAGTTAACTTTACTTAATCAAAAAGATTTAGAAATTTTTACTTTGCTTTCAGAAACGTTATATTTTTTAGATAGAAATTTATCAAAATCACCTCAACTGATAGATTTTTCTTGGTTTTACTTTGAAGCTCAGTTCCTAAAATTATTAGGCTACGAGCCCTTTTTAACCGCTTGCGTCAAATGTGCCAAGAAAGATGTTCATTATTTTAGTTTTACTGAGCGAGGAGTTGTTTGTAACTTGCATTATCATCAGGAAGACTTGCCTATTACTGCTAATCAAAGAAAAACTTTGCAACTCTTATTTAATATCTCTCTAAGGCAGGTAGACACGATAAAAATTATCACTCAAATCTTAAAAGAAAAACGATTTTTAGAAGAGTTTTTAAGCCGTTTTACTTTGAGGGTGAAATCTGATATAATGTAATAGCTTAAAATTATTTTTATGAAATTTAAAGAATTTATTCATAGTTTTTGGGGAGGAGTTATCATCATTGTTTTAATTTTAATAATTGGTTATTTAGTTTGGGGCGCTCTAGTTAAAGGAGAAGTTATTTTTTCTTTGATTGGTCCCGATGAAGTGAAATCAGGAGAAATAAGTAAATTTTCTTTTAAGTACAATAATAAATCAAGAAGTAACTTAGAAGATTGCTTTTTAGAGGTTCGTCTACCTGAAGGCGTCTTTCAAACAGAAGACCCTTTAAAACAAGTCATCACTTTTGATTTAGGAGAAGTAAAATCCCAAGCAGCAGGAGAAGAGTCTTTGGAGCTAATGATAACCGGCGAACCCCAAACAGCTAAAAATATTGAAGCTACTTTTACTTATCGACCTAAGGGTATTTCTTCCCCCTTTTATAAAAGTGCTATCAAAACTGTACTTTTGAGCGGCTCTAGTTTTAATTTAGGTCTTACTGCTCCTCAAAAAGTATTTATTGGACAAACCTTTCCTTTAGAGATTAATTGGTCTAATTTAGTAACAAAATCCTTTGAAGGGGTAGAAATTAGGGCAGAATGGCCTAGTGGTTTTTCTTTAGTCAGTTCCAATCCCAGTGTAAGTAAAGAAAGCGGTAGTAATAATCAATGGTTAATTGGAGTTGTAAATCCAGTGGGACAGGGAACTATTAATGTTCAAGCTTCTCTTGAAGGTCAGGATGGGGAGACAAAAATGATCTCTTTGGCTTTAGGCATTGTTCAAAATAATCAATTTTTACCATTAGCCAATGTTCAAGCTTTTATTACTTTGGTAGCTAACCCCTTGAGGCTATCTGTTTTAGTTAATGGTGATACTAATTATAATGCTGATTTAGGTGAAGAATTAGATTTTACTATTAATTATGAAAATAATTACTCCTCTAGTTTGAGAGATTTACAGCTAGTTGCTCATTTAAAGGGAGATGTTTTTGATTTTTCTTCAATTCGTGCTCCTAAAGCCTTGCTGAATACTAGGCTACAAACTTTAACCTGGACTGGAGATAAAGTTTCCTCTTTATATGTTTTGAATCCTGGAGAAAAGGGCACTTTGAACTTTTCTTTAAAATTAAAATCAGATTGGCCAATGGTCAGTTTAGCTCAAAAAAATATAATTTTAGAGGTAGACACTACTTTAAAAAGTGCTAATATTCCCGAAGAATTAGAATACCAAATAGTACCACAAGCTTCTAATTTGGTAACTATTAAGTTAAATTCTAATTGCAATTTGGTAATAGGAAGTTATTTTAGAGATCCCCCAGCTTTAATTGCCAATAGCGGTAATCTACCTCTTAAGGTAAATCAACCGACTGATTTTACTATTCACTGGAAAATTATTAATACCTATAACTCACTGAATAATGTCAAAGTTGTTACGACTTTACCTTTATGGGCAGAATGGACAAATCAAGTTGCTGGTAATTATGGTGAGGAAGCTCCTCAATACGATGCCAGAACCAGACAAGTAAGTTGGTCTCTGCCGGTAGTGCCGGTGGGTTCAGGCTATCTTTCCAATCCTTATGAGGCAATTTTCCAAATTAAGGTGACCCCTCTTTCTTCTCAGGCTAATCAAAGCATTGAATTAACTAACGAGACCATTTTTACAGCTATTGATTCTTTTACTCTGAAAGAGATTAAGAAAACTTATTTACCTCTAAAATCAGATTCTTTAACTGATAAGACGGTAATTTCTGATGAGGGAATAGTAAGGCCTTAAGTAAAAATTTATGGAAGATTTTAGTTCCTCAAATTTAATGGATAAGATTGTTTCTTTATGTAGGAGAAGGGGTTTTATTTATCCTAGTTCTGAAATTTATGGCGGTTTAGCTAATACTTGGGATTTCGGACCATTAGGAGTAGAGCTAAAGAACAATATTAAAAAAGCCTGGTGGAAAAAAATGGTTTATGAAAAAGATAATATTGTTGGGTTAGATTCTAATATTATTATTAATCCCCAAGTCTGGGAAGCATCTGGCCACGTAAGTGGGTTTTCCGATCCTTTAATAGAGTGCAAATCCTGTCATACGCGGTTTCGAGCCGATGATTTATTAGAAGGAAAGTATGGAGAAGTAATAACCAAAGATGGGCATAGTCAATGCCCTCTTTGCGGAGGAGAACTGACAGAAAGCAAAAAATTTAACTTAATGTTTAAAACCTTTCTGGGCCCGGTAGAAGATGCAGCTCATTTAGTGTATTTAAGACCAGAAACCGCTCAAGGGATTTTTATTAATTTTAAACAAGTTTTAACTAGCTCCAGGCAAAAAATTCCTTTTGGCATTGCCCAAATAGGAAAATCTTTTCGCAATGAAATTACTCCTGGCAATTTTATTTTTCGTACTCGAGAATTTGAACAAATGGAGCTGGAATATTTTGTTAAGCCATCAGAAAGTGAAAAATGGCATCATTTTTGGCAAGAGGAAAGATTGAATTGGTATTTAGATTTAGGTATTAAAAAACAAAATTTGCGTTTTCGTCCTCACCAAAAAGAAGAATTAGCGCATTATGCTTTAAGCTGCGTAGATGTTGAATATTTATTTTCTTTTAAGAGTGGAGAACAATGGGGAGAATTAGAAGGAATTGCTAATAGGGGAGATTATGATTTAAAAACTCACAGTCAGCATTCTGGAAAAGATTTAAGTTATTTTGATGAAGAAACTAATCAAAACTATTTACCCTTTGTGATAGAACCTTCTGCTGGAGTAGAAAGGTCTTTTTTAGCTTTTTTAATGGATGCTTATGACGAAGACGAGCAAGATGGAGAAGTAAGAACAGTTTTAAGGTTGTCTCCAGCTTTAGCGCCAGTAAAAGTGGCAGTGTTGCCACTGGTAAAAAATAATCCAGCTTTAGTTGCTTTGGCTCAGCAAGTATTATTGGATTTAAAAACAAAATCACAATTTTTAGTAGTTTATGATGAGGTAGGATCTATTGGAAGAAGATATCGTCGGCAGGATGAAATTGGTACTCCTTGGTGTGTTACTATTGATCATCAGAGTTTAGAAGATGAGACGGTTACTGTTAGAGATAGGGATAGTCTGAAGCAAGAGAGAGTAAAAATTAAAGACCTTTATTTTAAAATCTGAAGCATGTCTAGATTCAAATTATGCACGTTTCCTAATGGTTTAAGACTACTATTAGTTCCTTCTCACGAAGCAACCTCTTTTCAAATTAGCGTGTTGGTGAATACTGGTTCTGATTTTGAAAATCAAAGTAATAATGGTATTTCCCATTTTTTGGAACATTTATGCTTTAAAGGCACTAAAAAGAGACCTACTAATTTTGATTTAACTAAAGAACTTGATGAAGTTGGCGGTTCTTATAATGCTTTTACTAGCGAAGAGGCAACTGGTTATTTTGCTAAAGTAGCAGCTGCTGATCAAGTTTTAGCTTTAGATCTTGTTTCTGATATTTATTTAAATTCTCAATTTCCTCTTTTAGAAATCGAAAAAGAAAGAGGAGTGATTATTGAAGAAATAAATCTTTTTCATGATTTGCCGCAAAATCATGTCTGGGATTTATGGAATAAATTATTATACGGTAACCAGCCAGCAGCTCGACCTATTTTAGGCACTAAAGAAAATGTAAAGAAATTTCAGAGAGAGGATTTAATAAGATACCGTAATTCTCAGTATCGGGCTGCTTCTACTTTGATAGTAGCTAGCGGAAAATTTCAGCCTCTTTGCTTAAAACGAGAAGTAAAAGATGCTTTTTCAGGTATTTTAAGAGGAAAAGCTAGCAAGAAAAATAAAACTAAAGAAAGACAGAATAAACCCCAAGTAATTTTAGAAAAAAGAAAAACTGAACAGACTCATTTAATTTTAGGAGTGAGAAGTTTCAGCTTATTTGATAAAAGACGGTATGCCCTCGATGTTTTGGATGCCATTTTAGATGGAGGGATGTCTGGTATCCTTTTTCAAACCGTAAGAGATAAATTAGGAGCTGCTTATTATGTTCAAAGTGTCACTTCTTTTAATACGGATCGGGGTTTTTGGGTAGTAAAAGCTGGCATTACTAATGAACGGGTCGAGGAAATTATTAAAGTGATTTTAAAAGAATGGCAAAAATTTAAGTTCCAGCCGATTTCTCTGCTTGACTTGAAAAAAGCTAAGCATTATCTTAAAGGTAAAGTATCTTTGAGTTTAGAAAATGTTCATGATCTAGCTAGTGATCTTGCTTACCAAGAACTTTTAAAAAAACAGATAGAAACTCCTCAAGAATATCTGGCTAAAATTAATCAAGTAAGCGTTAGGGATGTTCAATTAGTAGCACAATCTTTATTACAACCACAGCGTTTAAATTTAGCTTTAATTGGTCCTTTTTCCAATAAAAATATTTTTAATAAGATTCTATCTTTTTAATATGTTAGAACTTTCTTGGAGAAGTGTTTGGAGATTCTTTCTAGTTTTAATTTTTATTTTGGCTCTGTGGTATTTTAGGGAGCTTATTTTTCTGATTTTAGTTTCTTTTGTAGTTGCTTCCTTGCTAGAAATTCCGATTAATTTCTTAGAGTTAAAATTAAAAAATAGGTGGTTAGCTACTTTTCTAGTGTATTTCTTCGTGATGGCAGCAATCATAGCCTTAATTTCTGTAGCCTTGCCAATTATTTGGGATTCTTTTAATACCTTTAGTAAAAATTTTAATTTCAATTTTAATCTTTCTACTTGGCCTGAGATTTTTCAAAATTTAGAAGAGACAAATTTTCCTTTATCTGATCTTTTTTCTGCTTCCTCAGTTGATTTCTTGAATCTTTTTAAGAGATCAGTGGCAGTAGTTACTAAAATTAGTGGTGGAGCTATGTATCTCTTTTTTGTATTTTTGTTAGCTTTCTTTTTAAATACTGAGCAACAAGGAGTAGCAAGAGGAATTAGGCTCTTAGCTCCGAAAGAGTATGAAAATTATGCCATTTATCTTTGGGAAAAAACTAGAAGAAAAGTGGGGAGTTGGTTTGGTAGTCAATGCTTAATTAGTTTATTTGTCTCACTAATGGTTTTAGTTGCCAGCCTGCTCTTAGGTTTACCTGGTGCAGGGTTTCTGGCCTTAGCAGCTGGTTTATTAGATTTTCTTCCTTATCTAGGGCCATTTTTGTCTGGTATTTTAATCACTCTTTTTGGTTTAACTCAGAGTTTTAGTTTAGGAATAGTGGCTTTGCTTATTTTTTTAGGAATTCAGGCTTTAGAAAATGTAATTGCTCCTTTTCTTCGCTCTCGGGCTATGAAGCTTAATCCTTTAATTATTATTTTAGCTCTTCTTTTTGGTGGTAAAGTGGGTGGCGCTGCAGGGATAATAGTTTCTTTGCCTTTAGGAGCAGCTTTGATTGATTTTCTTAAAGATTTAAGAAGCGGTCAAATTAATAGCTATTTACCTCAAAAGAAATTATTATGACTAGGCATTTAATTACTACTGCGATAGATTATGTTAATGCCTCACCTCATGCAGGTCATGCTCTAGAAAAAATTCAGGCAGATGTACTGAGTCGTTATTATCGGAGTTTAGGAGATGAGGTTTTTTTTCTTACTGGTACTGACGAGAATAGTTTAAAAAATGTTCAATCAGCAGAAAAAGAAGGTTTACCTGTTAAAGAATTTGTAGAGAGAAACGCTAAACAATTTATGAGACTGGCCCAAGAACTAAATTTAAGTAACGATGATTTTATTAGGACTACAGAAACTCGTCATACTTTAGGGGTACAAAAATTATGGCAGGCTTGTCTTAAAGATATCTATAAAAAAACCTACCAAGGTTTATATTGCGTTGGTTGTGAGGAGTTTTATAAAGAAGATGAATTGGTAAATGGCCTTTGTCCAGAACATAAAACAAAGCCAGAATTAATTTCAGAAGAAGATTATTTTTTTCGCTTGTCAAAATATCAACACACTTTAAGCGAGCTGATTAGTAGTAATCAATTGGAAATTATTCCGGAAAGTAGAAAAAATGAAGTTTTGAATTTTATTAACTCTGGCTTAGAAGATATCTGTATTTCTCGTTCTACTCAAAGAGCTCATCATTGGGGCATTGATGTGCCAAATGACTCTAATCAGAAGGTTTGGGTCTGGTTTGATGCTTTGAGCAATTACATCACTGCTTTAGGTTATGCTACTGAAAGTGAGCAATTCAAAAAATGGTGGCTAACAGGAGAAGATCTTCTTCATTGTATTGGTAAGGGTATTTCTAGATTTCATGCTGTTTATTGGCCGGCAATGTTACTTTCGGCAGGTTTACCTTTACCCAAGCGAATTTTTGTGCATGGCTACTTAACAGTAAAAGGTGAAAAAATGGCTAAAAGCTTAGGAAATATAGTTGATCCTTTCCAGCTTTTAGATAAATATGGTTCTGAAGTAGTGCGCTATTTTTTCATAAGAGAGTTTTCTGCTACTGAAGATGGCAATTTTTCTGAAGAAAGAATTCAAGAGCGATACCAGAGTGATTTGGCAGAAGGATTAGGTAATTTATTAAGTAGAGTTTTAGCCCTGGGAGAAAAATATCATTCCCCAATCTTGTTAGAGAAAAATGAACTTCTAGATTTCAGACAAAAGATAGAGAAACAATATCAGCAAAAAATGCAAGAGTTTAAATTTAATGAGGCCCTAGCTAGCGTTTGGGATTTAGTTAATGCCTTAAACAAATATCTTACCGATAAGAAACCTTGGAAAACCATTACTAATAATCCTAAAGAATTCGAAGAACAATTAGCTACTCTTGTTTTATCCCTTGGAAAAGTGGCTCTTTTAATAGCTCCGGTGATGCCAGAAACTTCTGAAAAGATCTTAGAAGCTCTCCAATTGAAGAACTTAACTGAAACAAATTGGCATAATTTGAAAGTTTCGCTTAAAACAGGGATTCCTCTCTTTCCAAAATTGTAATTAGAAATTAGGATTTAGAAATTTTAATTTTATGCTTTTTGATTCTCATGCTCATTTAAATTTGGCAGCTTTTGATAGTGATCGTGATCTTCTTTTAAAAAGATACCTTAAAGAAGGAATTTTTATGGTTAATGTTGGTACTTGTCTAGAAACTTCTAAAAAAGCGATAGCCATCGCTGAAGAATATCCTAATTGTTGGGCTAGCGTTGGTTTCCATCCTTCTCATACGCTCCCTGCTCTTTTAGATCCTATGGAAATAGCCGCTTCAGAGAATAATTCTTTTGTGGCTCAGCAGGACGAACAGCGC
>JAUPUN010000004.1 GCA_030917555.1 Patescibacteria group bacterium | reverse complement strand
AGAAAGCTGAGGTCAAAATTTCTGATTATTCTTTGGTAGTTTCTCAAGATTTACGAGAAACAGGTATGAGTTTTCGCTTAGAATATCAAGGTAGTTATGTCCCCTTAAAATTTAAGGGAGTTTTTGGTGAAGCTCAAGCTTATGCTTTATCTGCTGGAACAGCAGTTGGTTTAACTTTGGGTTTAAATTTGATTCAAATTGCTCAAAGTTTAGAAGAATACAAAATTTTAAAAGCGAGAACCACTTTTTTGAGGGGTAAAAATAATACCTGGATTTTGGAAGATAGCTATAATTCCAATCCTACTGCCTTGAAAATGGCTTTACGGATTTTTGAGGAAGTAACTACCGCTTTAAGAAAGGAAAATCTTTATACTGTCAAAAGGAGAATTTTAGTTTTAGGAGATATGAGGGAGCTTGGTCAATATAGCGAAGAGGCTCACCGCCAAATAGCAAGTCAAATTATTAAACAAGCTGAGATTGTAATTTTAGTTGGCGAACAAATGAAAATTACTTTAGAGGAATGTTTAAAATTAGGTTTTTCACAAGAAAATATTTATTGGTTTAATAACAGTAAAGATGCTGCTAAAAAAGCTAAAGAAATTATTAGGGAAGGGGATTTAATTTTAGTCAAAGGTTCCCGCGGCATTCATTTAGAACAGGTGACTTTAGCCATTATGCAAGAACCAGAAAAAGCCAAAAATTATTTAAGTTTTGAAGAACCGACATAACAATCGCTCACCCCTCACTTGGAAAGCACAAGATTTCATCTTTAAGGGCGAAGCCCCTCACTTGAAAAAGATTGGCTATTACCAAAAAACAATAAAATTGATCTGTTTCTAATGAGGGGCGAAGCCCAGTGCTTTCCAAGTGAGGGGGAGCGAGGAGCTTGCGCGAGTCCAAAATCATCGCTGGGGATTTTGGACGTTTTCGAAAGGCAAATATCTCTGAACGATTGTTGTCTTTGGCGAAATAGCTTGAGCGAAAGAGAAAGGGGTGAGCGATTGTTAAACGTCTAAAACTCTTTTTACTTCCTCCCAAGAAGTGACGCCTAAAAGAACTTTAATTAAAGCATCATCTAATAAAGTAGGATAAGAAATTTGCTTTAAGTTTTCTAATTCTTTTTGAGTAGCAATTTCAAAAATTCCAGTTTGGCCTTGATAACCAGTAAAATTACACTGTTCACATTTTTGAGGCAGAAACATTTGATAAGGAGGTTGGAATTGTTTTTGGTATTCCGGATATTTTTGAAGAGCTTTTTCAAAAAGAGAAGAGTATTCTTGGGGAACCGGTGCTGCAATTTTACAAGCAGGACATAATTTTCTGACTAATCTTTGGCTAATTACCCCTTCCAAAGCTTTCATCAAATCAATAGGCTCAATGCCTAAACTTTTAAGACGAGGAATAATTTCTTGAGTATCATTAGCATGAACAGTAGAGAGTACTAAGTGTCCGGTTAATGAGGCTTGCCAGACTATTTTTGCTGTTTCTTTATCTCTGATTTCTCCAATTAATAAGATATTAGGATTTTGTCTCAAGAGAGTTTTAATGGCGCTGCTAAAAGTATAACCTTTTTCTTCGTTAATCTGGGTTTGATTTACGCCAGGCAAGCGATATTCAATTGGGTCTTCTACTGTAATAATTTTGACATCGGGCTGATTTAATTCCTTAAGTAAAGCAAAAAGGGTAGTAGTTTTACCAGCAGAAGTTGGTCCGGTTACTAAAATTAAGCCCATTTTATTTTGCAGAAGCTTTTCAATTTTAGCTTGACTAGAAGGTAACAGGCCTAAATTTTCTAAATCTAAAATTTGAGTTTCATTACCCAAAAGCCTTAAAGCTGCGCTTTCGCCATAGCCACTCGGAAGAATGGAAAGCCTAATATCGTAATTTCTGTTAGGAAAACTAACTCGAAATCTTCCTTCTTGAATTTTTTGTGTCTCTTCAGTGTTCAAACCACTTAAATTTTTAATTTCATTAAGAAGCCTTGGCGCTTCAGCTAAATCAAAACTTGCCATTTCTGAAAGGACGCCATCAATTCTTTGTCTGATTTTGATTTGATTTTCCTCTGGTTCAAAATGTAAATCAGTAGCTCGTGCTTTTAAAGCTCCGCCTATGAGATAGGCGATTTGTTGGGAAGTAGGTTTATCTTTGAGATATTCTGACCAGTTTTGATTAGTTTTTAAAATTTTTTCAATTTCCTTCTCATCTGCGGCAGTAAGTTTGATTCCTCTTAAAAGAGTTTGAGAAAATAATTCCTGATAATTTTTTTCTACATATTCGATATCTCCAGCTACTCTAGTAACTTCTTCTAAGGAAGTAATACCCTCCAACACTTTTAAGAGTCCGTCATGAAATAAAGGAATCATTCCTTCATCGATGGCAGTTTTTCTGAGGTTGTCATTACTAGCTTGAGCTAAAATTTCTTTAGTAATTCTGGGAGTAATGGGTAAAGTTTCAAAAAGACCGATTTGTGATTGATAGCCCAGAAAATGGCATTTTTCGCAACCTTTGGCTCGATAGAGAGTAGGAATTGTTTGAGGAATTTTTACTTTGCTTTTGGGAGAAAGAATGGCAAATGCTTCTTGAATTTTTTCTTGAAGCTCTGGTGAGGGTTCGTAAGCTTCTTTACAATCAGGACAGAGTCTTCTGACTAAACGTTGAGCAATAATGAGCCTTAAAGCGCTAGGCAAAATATTTCTGTCTGCCCCTAGTTCTAAAAGCCTATCAATGGTACCACTGGCTTCGTTAGTGTGCAAAGTAGAGAAGACTAAATGACCAGTGAGACTGGCTTGCAAAGCAGTACTCACAGTATTAGGGTCTCGCATTTCACCAATCATAATCACATCTGGATCTTGCCGTAAAATTGATTTTAAGCCTGTTTCAAAGGTGTAATCTTTAGAAACTTGGGTTTGATTAATGCCTGGCAAGCGATATTCAATTGGGTCCTCAATAGTGATGATTTTAATGCCTACTGAAACCTTAGCTTTTAAGAGGGCATAGAGAGTAGTAGTTTTACCAGAACCAGTAGGCCCAGTTACTAAGATGAGGCCGTTAGGACTAGAAAGAGTGTTATTAATTAGTTGCAAATCTCTGTCTTTAAAACCTAAGTCACTTAAACTAAAAGCCATGCGCTTGGGATTGAGAAGTCGAAAGACAAGAAATTCTCCTTTGGGACTAGGTAAACTAGAAGCCCTAACATCAAAAATAGTGTCCTCATTTTTGATAGAAAAGCGACCATTCTGTGGGCTATTAGTGATATTTAGTTTTAAACCAGAAATAAGTTTTAAGCGGGAAGAAATTGTTTGGTATTTTTTAGTGTCAATTTCAGCTACTTCATAAAGAACGCCATCAACCCGAAAACGAATTAAAGCCCCTTGGTCTTGTGGCTCCAAATGGAGATCAGAAGCGTCAATATTAATGGCTGATTTTAAGATAAGAGATACTAAAGTAGTTACTTCTTCAGCAGGATAATTTAATAATTCTTGGTTTAAAGCAGAAAATTCAACTGTTTTAGTTTGAGAAACATCCAAAGAATTAGTAATTTTTTCAAGTCTTGGTTTAATGAAGCGATAAAAAGTCCAGGCCCAATTTAAACTTTCTTCAGTAATAACATAAATTACTGGTTTATAATTCTGGGCTCTTAATTCTTCAACTACTCGGAGAGATTTAGGGTTTTCAGGATTGGTAAGGCCAATTTTGAGATTAGAACCAATTTTTTCAAAGACTACTACGTTTGCTTCTTTAGCTTTTTCTTCTGGTAAGATCTCCAAAGCGCTCGGAGAAATATTTATTTTTTTTAAATCAGCATAAAGCAGATTATGTTTAGCTGCTAAATCTTCAGCCATTCTTTCTTTAGATTCTTGCCAGAGCTTTTTGATTTTTTCCTCTCTTTTTTGAGTTAGATCATCCATAAGCATCTTCATTATAACACATAACTTATAACTTACAACTTATAATTTTCTGTGCTATAATTGAGTCAATGAAATATGCTATTCTTAGTGCTAGTCCCAAAGAAACTCAGCAAATCGCCAGCTGTTTTATTAAAAGTTTATTACTAAGCAAGCCCTTAAAGAAAGGAGCTTTAGTAGTGTCCTTGGAAGGCAATTTGGGCGCTGGAAAAACAGAATTTCTGAAGGGAGTAGCTCACGGAGCTCATTGTCACGAAAAAATCGCTAGTCCTACTTTTGTTTTAATGAAAAGATTTCCTCTCAAAAGCAAAAATTTTAGTTATTTGTGGCATTTAGACTGTTATCGTTTAGAACATCCTCAAGATTTGGATATTTTGGGTTTTAGTGATTTATTAGCTGACCCCAGAAATATTATCTTTATTGAATGGGGAAACAAAATCAAATCCAGTTTGCCTAAAAAGCATTGGACAATTAAATTTAAAATAACAGGTGCTCGGACTAGGATTTTGGAATTTAGTTTTTAGTTTATGAAGAGATTAATTCTTATTGACAGTTACGCCCTGGCACATCGGGCTTATCATGCTTTACCTCCCTTAACTTCTCCTCAAGGAGTAATAGTAAATGGAGTATATGGTTTTCTTTTAGTTTTACTTAAAGTTTTGGACGAATTAAAGCCAGACTATGTCATTGCTACTTTTGATTCGGCTCAACCCACTTTTCGGCATGAAGAATATCATGATTATAAAGCACAAAGAGTTAAAGCTCCGGATAATTTTTATGAACAGATTAAAATTATTAAAGAGATTTTAACTAATTGGGGTATTCCTGTTTTAGCCCAAGGCGGTTATGAAGCAGATGATTTAATTGCTGTCCTAACTTCAAAGTTTCAAGGTCCAGATTTAGAAATTATTATTTTAACTGGAGATTTAGATACTTTGCAGTTAGTGAACGAAAGAACTAAAGTTTATACTTTAAGGAAAGGCCTGAAAGATGAAATTATTTATGATCTAAAAAAGATTCAAGAAAAATATCAATTATTGCCAGAGCAATTGCCTGAGGTAAAAGCTTTGAGAGGAGACCCTTCCGACAATATTAAAGGTTTAGCTGGTATTGGAGAAAAAACTGCCCTGAAATTGATTCAAGATTTTCATGATTTAGAAAACCTTTATAAAAATTTAGAACAGAATACTCCTTTAGCTCAAAAATTAAGCCCCAAACTAAGGACAACTTTGCTTCAAAATAAAGAGCAAGCTTTTTTTAATCGAAGATTGGTTACCCTTGATCAAAAGATAGATTTGGAAGTGAAATTAGAAGATGCCACCCTGAAGCCCCCTTCCTCAGAAAAACTTTTACCACTTTTTCAGCAGTTAGGTTTTAATAGTCTCAGCCAAAGACTGTTTGCTACCTCTTTAAGTAAGAAAACCTCGCCAGCTCTTAAAGTAGAGAGAGTTACCACTAAAGCAGCTTGGGATAATTTAGCGAAGTTAATTCAAGAACATCAAAAGATTGGAATTTATTTCAATTATGAAGGTAAAAAATTTGGAGAAAGACAAAAGAAAAAGGTTTTTTTTGTTTTTCCGGAGCAATTAATTTTTGAAATACCTTTAGAAGAATTAACTAACTTGTCTAATTTGTCTTGGGAGGAACAGAAAAGCTGGGTAACTCTTGGGGCTAAAGTTTTAATCGAAGAATTTCCTTGTTGTCGACATCTGAAATTTGAGGATTTAGAAATTTTAGGCTGGTTACTTGATCCTGAAAGGAAAAATTATGAATTGGCTACTTTAAATAAGATTTTTTTTAGAGAATTAAAATTAGAGACCTTAGCAGAAAATGTAGGACAGCTTTTAAATTTGGCTGATGTAATTGAAACTAAAATAGCCAGTCTTGATTTAGAGGAAGTCTGGACTAAAATAGAGCAACCCTTAATTCCGATTTTAGCTCAGATGGAAATGACTGGCATTTTGGTTGATCCTGTCCAATTGACTTCTTTAACTCAAGAAATTCAACAAAAGCTTCTTAATTTAGAGACGCAAATTTATAATTTAGCTGGGCAACATTTTAATCTCAATTCTTACCAACAATTGAGAACAATTCTCTTTGAGGTCTTACAACTGGATTCAGGAGCCTTAAAAAAAACTGGTGGTGGTCAGCCTTCTACTGATGAAGCCGAATTAGAAAAAATCAAAGGCGAACACCCAATTATTCCTTTAATTATAGAATATCGCCAATTAAAAAAAATGCAGACTTCCTTTTTATTGACTTTGCCTAATTTTATTAATCCTCAAACTCAAAGAATCCATACTATCTGGAATCAAACTGGCACTGCTACCGGTCGCTTATCTTCTGAGGAACCAAATTTACAAAATATTCCTTTAAAAGGGGAGTGGGGCCAAAAAATTAGAAGCGCTTTTCAAGCTGCTCCCGGTTTTGTTTTTCTGTCTTTGGATTACTCTCAGATCGATTTACGTTTGGCAGCTCATCTCTCTTTGGATCCTAATCTCAAAGAAGCTTTTAATCAGGACAAAGATATCCATAACTTAACAGCTAGCTATTTGTTTAAGGTGCCAGAGGAACAAGTGACGCCAGAGATGAGAAGAATAGCCAAAGTAATTAATTTTGGCATTATTTATGGAATGGGCGAGAAAGCCTTAAGTGAAACTGCCCAAATCAGTTCAAAAGAAGCGAAATATTTTAAAGAACAGTATTTCAAAAATTTTCCTGGTTTGAAGAATTATTTAGACTATTCTTTAACTAAAGCCAAAGATTTAGGGTACGTGGCAACCCAATTTGGAAGAAAACGCTTTTTGCCGCTAATCGGCTCTTTAGGTCAAATAGGAAGGCAGGAAGAAAGAATAGCTGTTAATTTACCCATTCAAGGTCTGGCTGCAGACATTATCAAACTTGCCATGATTCAAATTAACGATTATTTAGTAAAAGAAAAGTTAACTGAGGCAGCCAGGTTAGTTTTACAAATTCATGACGAATTGATTTTAGAAATTAAATCTGAGATAATACCAAAGATAGCTTCCCAGCTTCAGGAAATTATGGAAACAGTAGTAAAATTAGAAGTGCCTTTAAAGGTTCATTTGAAACAAGGTTCCAATTGGGGAGAACTGTAAGATCTTATTTATATGTTTAAATTTTTTACTCAACTCAAAAAACATTTTTTCGATAGTTCTTTTTTGCCTTTTATTTTTCTTGGTCTTTTATTAATCAGTCAATTATTATTAGCTCTTTTTTTGTTTCAAACCGAGACAGTAGTTTTAATTTTAAGCCTGCTCGCTCTAGGAGTTTGGCTAGTTGCTACTGTTATTGCTCTCAATTTGATTGAAATTAGCAGCCGCTTGGATTTAGAGAGGAATCAGATTAACGCCATGATTTATAGTATCGATGATCCAGCTGTTTCTTATACTAATGATTTTGAAATTATTTTGGTTAATCCAGCCCTAGAAAAGTTTACCAATTTAAAACGCGAAGAATTGATTGGTAAAGTAATTAGGCCAGAATTAAGTAATGACGCTCGCTATGGTTTTCTCACTAAATTAATTTTTCCTAGTTTAGCTCCTTTGGTGGTAGAAAGATCAGCTGATACTTATCCTCAGAAAATTAAGGTCAAATTTGATCAACCTCGGGAATTAACTCTAGAGATTGTGACTACTAAAGTAGTAGACGAACATGGTAATAATTATGGTTTTCTAAAAATTATTCATGATTTAACTAAAGATGAAGCTTTACAAAAAACTCAGCGTGATTTTATTACAGTAGCAGCTCATCAGTTAAGGACTCCTTTAGCTGGTTTATCTTGGATTTTGGAATTATTAGTTAAAAAAGAACTAGGCCCTCTCACCCCAGAGCAAGAAAAATTAATTAAGCAAGGTCAAGAGGCAGTAGTAGAAAGTTTAAAAACGGTTGAAGATTTATTAACTGCGAGTCAAATAGAGGAAGGCAAATTTGGTTTTCAATTTACTCAAGCCGATCTGATTCCTATCATTGAAGACGTTTTAACCAATTTTGAGCCAGCTGCCTCAAAAAAGAAAGTAAAACTTATTTTTTATCGGCCTAATTTTAAATTAGAACCATTTGTAATGGATCCACTGCGAGTAAAATTAGTCCTAGAGATTTTGGTAGATAATGCTATTAAGTATAACGTAGAAAATGGAGAGGTAGCTATTAAACTAGAATTAGATCCTAAATTGCCTTTTATCAATATTTCAGTAGCTGATACTGGTCAAGGAATTGCACCCCAGGATTTATCAAAATTGTTTACTAAGTTTTTTAGATCAGAAGCAGTAATGAAGGAAGAAACTAGTGGTATTGGTTTAGGTTTATATTTAGCAAAAAATATTGTAGAGCACCACGGTGGTAAAATTTGGGTCGAATCAATAGTTGGCCGGGGTTCCACTTTTACTTTTTCTTTACCTCTTGATCCAGCTTATCTTCCCCCGCAGTAACCATCTCTTGCCCCCCGCTAGATTAGATAATTTTGACTTTTAACTTTCTTGCTCACCTAAATGTTTTTAAAAAAAATTTAGGTGGGTGCAAATTTTTGACTTTATTATCATGCCTGAATTACCAGAGGTAGAAACCATTGTTCAGCAATTAAACCAGCAAATCCAGGGCTGGAGAATTATTGATGTTTGGAGTGATAGTTTTAGAAAGCAAAATCATCTTACTTGGCCTCAATTTCAGTCTCTTGTAAAAGGCAAAAAAATCAAGCAAGCAGCGCGGAGAGGAAAAAATATTCTTTTAAATCTGGAAGGAGATTTAATTTTATGGATTCATTTAAAACTAACAGGACACTTGTTAGTGGGACATTATCTTTTTCGCAATCAGAAATGGTTATCTTTAGAGCAGGGTTATTATCAAGACAAAGAGAATACTTTTATTCATTGGGTTTTTACTTTGGAAAAGCAAAAACAGCAAAAACAGTTAGTTTTGGCTGACAGAAGGCGTTTTGCTAAGGTGGTTTTATTAACTCAGTCAGAATTTTTAAAAGAGAAAACTTTTCAAAAGTTAGGTCCTGACCCTTTAGCAAAAGATTTTACTGCTAGTCGGCTCAAGGAGATTCTTAAAAAAACGAAGGGCCCGATTAAACAGGTTTTGATGAATCAAGAATATTTGAGCGGCATTGGTAATATTTATGCCAATGAAATTTTATTTGAAGCTAAACTTAATCCTTTTAAAAAGGCGTCAGAGCTGAAGGAAGAAGAAATAGACAAGTTATTTTCAGCTATAAAAAAGGTTTTAGGAGAAGCTTTGAAATTTAAAGGTACTTCAGCTGAAGACGAAGCATACCGGATGTTAGATGGCAGCCCGGGGAGCTTTAGTTCCCGTTTAAAAGTGTATCAGAGAGAAGGAGAGAAATGTGTTCGGTGCCAAAGCATTATTAAGAGAGCAAAGGATCACAATCGCTCCACTTTTTATTGTCCTCATTGTCAACAAGTATGATTTATTTAATTTACGGTCCTGATTCTTTTCGTTCTAATCAATATTTAAATTACTTAAAAGATTTTTACCATAATAAAAATCATTTTTATTTTTCTTTCGATTTTGCGGATAAATTCGAAACAGCTTTAGAACCAGCTCAATTAAAAGAACTTTTTGGTAGTATAACTCTCTTTAGTCAAATAAAAATAATCAGTTTAAAAAATCTCTTGACTACTGCTGCAACTTTAAAAAAAGAAATCATTGAGGTTATCGAGGAAAGCAAAGTAGCTAGCGCTAAAAGTATTCTTTTGATTATTTATGAAGAGGGCGAGATTAAAGATACTAAAAATTTTACCTGGTTAAAAAAGCAAGCAAAACAGGTTAAAGAGTTCCCTTTGCTTAAAGGAAAAGCTTATTTGAATTGGATTGAGGCAGAAGCTAAAAAACTAGGTTTTAGATTGACAGCTGAAAGTTTGGAATTGTTAAGTTTCAGTTTTGGTTCTGAGACCGGTGCTCTTTATTATGTTTTACAAAAGCTATCTTTATTGGGTCTACCTCTCGTTGACAGAAAAACACTCGAGACTTATGTTTGGCTTCCCTTTAATACTAATATTTTTAATTTTTTGGACTATTTAGCGGCAGGTAATTTTAGCCGTGCTTTTAAATTACTGGAAGAAGAATTTGCAAAAGATGATTCGGTTACTAATTTTCTTCATATTTTTTCTTTGATAATTTTTGAATTTCGAAGCTTAATTTTAATTAAAGAAAGTCAATCATCTTCTGTAGCTGACATTGCCAGAAAAACTAATTTAAAGATTTATCCAGTTACTAAAATGTTGCCGCTAGCTAAAAAATTTTCTTTAACGCAATTGAAAAATGTCTATCAAAGGCTTGTTTTATGTGACGAAAGAATAAAACGAGGCTTACTGCCTCCAGGTTTAGCTTTAGAACTCTTGCTTCTAGATCTCAGAAAAATTTTAACAAATTAGAGCTTGCTAAGGAAGATTTGATTTTTTAGAAAGAATTTGTTAAGCTTAAAAATAAAATAAAGTCTCAAATTTTAACTTTTGATTTTTAAAATTTTGAATTTATCTTCATGCCTATCACAAAATCAGCCAAAAAAGCTTTAAAGAAAAGTTTAAAAAGAAAGGAAAGAAACTTAGTTAAGAAGCAGCAAATTAAAAAAGCCAGAAAGGAGTTCAATAAGTTATTAGCTGAAGCCAAATTGGAAGAAGCTAAAAAACAGTTGGATACGTTATACCGCTTGATTGATAAAGCTGCTAAGACTAATCTGATTAAGAAAAATAAAGCAAGCCGCGATAAATCTCAATTAGCTAAAAAATTGAGGTCCCAAATAAAGCAAAACGCCTCCTAGGAGGCGTTTTTAAATTAAATCAGATTTTGTGCTACAATTAAGCATGGTTTATCATTGGACAGTTTTAACTCATCCAGCTGATTTAAAGTTAAAAATAGTAGCTCAAACTAAAGCAGAGCTCTTTGAAGGGGCGCTAGAGGCTATGGCTCATGTTTTAACGAAAGAGCCCTTTCCTTCTTCTTTTTCTCTTCAACAAGAGCTTAATCTTTCCTCAGTTAATTTAGCTACTTTATTGGTAGATTTTTTAAATGAAGTGTTAGCCCAAAGTGAGATTGAGCAAGCAGTTTTTCCTCGCTTACAAATTAAACATTTAACTGATACCCAGCTTCAGGCTCAAATTTTTGGTTTCAAAATAGAACAATTTCAGACTCAAATCAAGGCAGTAACTTATCATCAGGTAAAAATTACTCAAAATTCTCAGGGAAAATTAGAAATTATTATTCTTTTTGATCTTTAAGACCAAAATTATGATTAAAAAAGAAGATTTGCATCAAATTACAGAGTATCTTTGGGAAATTCCTAAATCTTTTAATCCGAAGATGTTAGTACCTGCTCGATTTTATGCTAGCCAAAAATTACTTAATGAGATCTTGCAAGATAAATCTCTTGAACAACTAGTAAATGTTTGTTCTTTAAAAGGTATTCAAAAATATGGTTTGGCTCTGCCTGATATTCATGAAGGTTATGCTTCGCCTATTGGAGGAGTAGCTGCTCTCAAGGTAGAAGATGGGGTTATTTCTCCTGGCATGCAGGGTTATGACATTAATTGTGGAATGAGGATTTTGACATCTCCTTATCAAGAGAAAGAAATCCGACCCTATTTGGAAAGGCTAGTTGATCAGATTAGTCGAGATATTCCTTCTGGTTTAGGTCAAGGTCGCGAGACAAAATTAACTTTAACTCAATTGGATAAAATTTTAGAAGGAGGGGCGTATCAATTAGTTAAAGAAGGCTATGGAGACGAAGAGGATTTAGAGTATTGTGAGGCTGGTGGTTATCTCAAAGGAGCTGAGGCTGGAGTTGTTTCTGATTTGGCTAAAAAAAGAGGTCAAGCTCAATTAGGTACTTTGGGTGCTGGCAATCATTTTTTAGAGATTCAGGTAGTAAATCAGATTTTTCAACCTGAAATTGCTCAGGTCTTTGGTTTATTTTTGAAACAGGTAGTATTAATGATTCATACTGGTTCTCGTGGCTTAGGTCATCAGGTAGCTACTGATTATATTAAAGAATTTCTTCCTTTAAGTGAAAAATATTACTTAAATTTAGTTGATCCTGAGTTTGCTTGTGTGCCTTTTCAGTCTCCAGAGGGTCAAGCGTGTTTTAAAGCCTCGCAAGCAGCAGCTAACTATGCTTGGGCTAATCGCCAATTGATTAGTTATTATCTTAGGAAAGCTTGGCAAAAAGTATTAGGCGAGAGAGACAATACTCTGCAAGTGCTCTACGATGTAGCTCATAATATTATTAAATTAGAAGAGTATCAGCTTGAGGGAAAGAAAACGCTGTTAGCTGTTCATCGCAAAGGAGCTACTCGGTCTTTTCCGCCTGGTCATCCTGAGATTCCTTTAAAATATCGTGCAGTTGGTCAACCAGTTTTGATTCCTGGTTCGATGGGGTCACCCTCTTACGTTTTAAGTGGCACTGAAGAAGCGGAAGCTAGTTTTTATTCTGCTTGTCATGGCGCAGGTAGAGTAATGTCTCGACATCAAGCTTTAAAGAAAATTTCTGGTCAGGAATTAAAGCAAAAGCTTTCTCGACAAGGAATTTTAGTAAAAGTAAATTATTTAGCAGGTTTGCCAGAAGAGGCCCCTTGGGCTTATAAAGATATCAACGAAGTAGTGGAGGTGGTTACTCAAGCTGGTTTGGCTCAAAAAGTAGCTGAATTAAAACCACTGGCAGTGATTAAAGGTTAGTTTCTTTTCTTCAAAATTTGTGATAAAATAAAGCAAATTAAAAGGTCGGTTTCTTAATCATTAATTTTCTTAATATGTCAGAAAAATTAGTAGGTACAATTACTCATTATTATGACAAAATTAAGGTAGCTATTGTGGAGCTTACTGGTACTTTAAAAGTAGGAGATGAGATTCATATTATCGGTCATGAGATTGATTTTAAACAGCAGGTTTCTTCCATGCAAATTGATCACGAACAAGTAACTCAGGCTAAAAAAGGAGATAAGATTGGTTTAGAAGTAGAACAGAAGGTTAAAGAAGGTTGCGAAGTTTATTTAGTGTCAGTTTAAATTTTTAATTTACTTTACAGCAGTGACACAGAATTTTAAACAGCAGCCACTTAATAATAGTTTATTAAGCGGTAAACGTTCTTTTTGGGCTCAAGGCGAAGCAATTGCCACTCTGGTAGGTACTATTATTGGAGCAGGGGTCTTTACCTTGCCTTATGTAGTTGAGCAAGCCAGCTTTTTAGTAAGCTTTGGTTGGTTTTTACTGGTTTTAGTTTTCATTATCTATCTTCATTTAGCTTTTGGAGAAATAGTACTGCGGACCAGTAAAGAATATCGTTTACCTGGTTATGCTGGTTATTATTTGGGTGCGCCTGCCCAGCGCTTAATGTTTCTGACTACTTTTTTAACTTTTTCTTTCTCGCTATTAATTTATCTTTTACTTGCTAGTCAGTTTCTTCAAACTTTATTAATTTCTTTTTTACCTAGCAATCTTTTCCCCTTTGAGTTTGTAGTGATTTTACTTTGGCTTATTTTAAGCTTAATTTTGTTAAGCAGAAGAGACCATTTAACTAAAATTAATTTTATTTTGTCGATTTTACTGGTTGTTTTATTTATAGTTTTAGGTTTGGTCTTGCTGCCTCATTTTGAATTTTCCCGAGTAAACTGGTTTCCTCCTCTTAGTAAAGCAGCTTGGCTTTTACCTTACGGGGTTTTCTTCTATGCCTTAAACGGTTTAGTGGCAGTTCCAGCAGCTCACCGAATTCTAAAAATCAAACGTCTTCCTCGAGAAACTTTTAAGAAAATTATTGTGAGCGGTATTCTTATTTCAGCTGCTTGCTATCTTTTGTTTATTTTGACTGTGGTGGGGGCTTCCGGTTTTGAGACTACTCCTGAGTCAATTTTAGGTTTAAGTAAGATTTTAGGACCAGGCATCATTATTTTAGGTTCTGGCTTAGGGTTTTTAGCTGTAGTTACTTCTTATTTAATTTTTGCAGATTATATTAAAAAAAGCTTTTTGAATGATTTTAAATGGACTCCCTTTTTAAGTAACTTTCTAGTAATTCTTGGCCCTTTAATCTTGTATTTTTGCCATTTAGGTAACATTCTAACTTTAATTTCTTTTATGGGTGGCATGTTGGGTGGTTTTGAAGGAACAATGGTCTTATTAATTTTAAGAAAAGCCAAAGAGAAGCCAGATTTAACGCCGGCTTTCGAAGTGCCTCTTAATAATTTTATTTTTGTTTTTCTTCTAGTGGCTTTAGTAGCTGGTGCTCTTCTTCAGACTTTCTTAGTAGTTTAATCTTTATTTAACTATTTCCTTTAAAAACTATTTTAATCTTTTCTTAGTTAAATAGTTTCACGGAAATCTCCGGAGTTCCTCAGTGAGGTTACTTTTTACTCAAGATTCCCTTCGTAGCTTAACGGATAAAGCGCGGGCCTCCGGAGCCCGAAATGGAGGTTCGATTCCTCCCGGGGGGACTTGTTCATGTTTTAACTTGTTTGACAAAAGATTTTTGTTTATTAATATCTTTTGTTAATACAAATGCTAGTTTTACTTAGTAAGGTTTTTAGGGGTAGTAAAATGTAAGGTAGAGAACGGTGGTGAGTTTTATTTGTCATTGTGAGATCATGTTTATTATTGCGAGCGAGCGAAACGAGTGTGCTGGTACGCCGAAGTGTGTTACGGCACGCAGGCGTAGTAATCTCATTTTTAAAAAATTAAAATAAACAAAAGTCGAAAATTAAATTTTTAAAAATCAAATTAAAAATCGCCAGGAGAGACTGGTGGTTTTTAAATATCTGGTATTGTGATATAATTTTAATTAGCAGAATTCTATATTTATGAAAATTATTGCTGATTTACATCTTCATTCTAAATACTCTCGAGCTACTTCCAAAGAAAGTGATTTAGAACATTTTTCTTTAGCTGCCCAAAAAAAAGGAGTTAATCTTTTAGGCACCGGTGATTTTACTCATCCTCAATGGTTTAAAGAACTTAAAGAAAAATTAGTACCAGCTGAAGAGGGTTTTTATCGTTTAAAAAATGCGTCTTTTTATAGTGGATCAGAAAAAGAAGTAAGATTTGTAGTGACAGGGGAAATTTCTAATATTTATCAGCGAGGTGGTCAAGTGAGGAGAGTTCATAATTTGATTGTTTTACCATCCCTTGAGGCAGCAGAAAAAATTAATCAGGCTCTTTCTTGGCAAGGTAATTTAGCTGCTGATGGTAGGCCTATTCTTGGCTTAGATTCAGAAGAACTTTTAAAATTAGTTTTAAATCTCGAACCTAGAGCTTTATTTATTCCAGCTCACATTTGGACTCCTTGGTTTGCGGTTTTTGGTTCCAAATCTGGTTTTAATAGTTTAGAAGAAGCTTTTGGAGAGAATGCTAAATACTTAGCTGCATTAGAAACTGGTTTAAGTTCTGATCCTCCCATGAACTGGAGAATTTCGGCTTTAGATAAATTTGCTTTGGTTTCTAATTCCGATGCTCATTCGCCTGCAAATATCGGGCGGGAAGCTAATGTTTTTGATTTCGAACCTAATTACGAGAATTTACGAGAGACAATTTTGAAAAAAGACTCTCAGCATTTTCTTTTTACTATTGAGTTTTTTCCTGAGGAAGGAAAGTATCATTATGATGGCCATCGTTTTTGTCAAGTTAGAATGTCTCCTTCGGAACGGCAAAAAGTGCAAGGCAGATGTCCTGTTTGTGGTAAACCTTTAACTATCGGAGTCTTATCAAGAGTGGAAGAATTAGCTGATCGTCCTCCTGATGTGATTCCTCCAGGAGCAATTCCTTTTAAGAAATTAGTTCCCTTAAAAGAAATTATTGCAGATGTTTTGAATTGCCAAGTAAAAACTCGGCTGGTAGAAACAGAATATCAAAATTTAATCAGTTATTTTTCAAATGAATTTTTTATCCTTTTAGATGCTAAGTTTGAAGAATTAAGTCGAGTTACGTCTCAAGAAATAGCAACTGCTATTATCAAAGTCAGGATGGGGCAAGTTATTTTAGAACCAGGTTATGACGGAGAGTATGGAAAAGTAAAAGTAAATCAAGAGTTAAAGCAAACTCCCAACCAAGAAGCACTTTTTAAATATTAAGCTATGAGTCAAAGTTTTCTTCTTTATTTTTTATCTCGTTTGGGTTTTTATTTAAAGGAATTTTTTAAGACTTATTTTATTTATAGTTTTGATTGGTTTAACACTATTTATTTTAAAATTATACTTGAGCTAGATAGAAAACTGGGAGTAAGTACTAACTATCGTTATTTTTTGGTACCGTTGTGGCAAGAATACTCATTTCCCGCTTATCTTTTAAGTATTCCTATTCGAGCTTTAAAAATTTTAGGGGGAGGAGCTTGCTTGGTAATTTTTAGTATTTTGTTTTGGTGTGTTTATTTAGGTTGGCTCGGAATTTTAGTTGTTTTAATTATTAAAACTTTGCGTTAGCTTATGGAAACAAATTCAAAGAACCAAACTCGATTTGTTTTAAGAGATGCTTATCTTTTTTGGCCACGCTGGAAGCAATTTCTTTACCGTGTTTTTTTTCAAGCCTTTCTTTATTTAGGTTTTTTATTTTCTTTGTTTTTAGTATTTCTGGGTTTTGGGAGATATCGAGCTGGAGGGATTTTAGGAGTTTTTTTCTTTTTCTTTGCCATCCTCAGAAAAAATATGTCTGATTGTCCTGTGAATGAAAAGTATCTGACCAAAAATAAAATTAATTTAGCAGTTTTTCTTTCCCCTCAGGCAAAAGACTTATTGAGCGAAACAAGATTTTTCAGCCAGGAGCGTCATCTTTCTCTAATAGCTTCTTTCTTCTATCTTTGTTTTAATGAACCGGAAATTATTCAATCTTTGTCTTATTTAGACTATACGCCGGAGCATCTTGGGGAATTACGAGAACAATTATTACAATATTCCTCGTCAACAAAAGAATCAGTTCAAGATTTTTTTCTTCAATTAACACGCGAGTCCTTAGCAGAAGCACAAGAATTAAAAAGAGATTCTCTCGATGTTTATAGCTTAATGTTAGGAGCATTTCATTTTACTGATCCTGAAGCGGTTAAACTCTTAGAAGAACTCGGTATTGAGAAAAATGATTTAGCTATTGCTTTTGCTATTAATTTATTAGCTAAGAAAAAAAATGTCGAACCAATTAAGGGGTTAACTGATACTCCTCAAAATTTCTTTCGTCCTAAAAAAATTAGAGTAAATAGATCTCTAACTTCTAGGCCAACTCCTACCTTAGATAAATTCAGTGTAGATTTTACTGATTTAGCTCAGCGGCTCAAAATCGGGGTGATGGTAGGGCATCTGACAGAGTATGAGGCACTAGTTAAAATTTTAAGTCGACCTGGTAAAAATAATGTTCTTCTGTTAGGAGAAGCAGGAATTGGCAAGGAAACGATTGTTTCTTATTTAGCTTATAATTTAGTTAGAGGACAAGTGCCACCAGTTTTACGAGATTATCGTCTTATTGCTTTATCTTTTTCCTCTTTATTTCAAGATTTAAAAACGCCTTTTGAGGCCTGTAATCGTTTAGACCAGATTGTTAAAGAAGTTTTAGCTAATAATGACATTATTCTTTATTTGTCAGATCTTCATAATTATAAACTTTTAACTCAGGAAGGTGGATTAAGCGCTTTTGAAATTTTAAAACCTCTTTTTGAAGGTAATACTCCTCTAATCGCTACCAGCACTCCAGTTGATTTCCATCGTTTATTAGAGATTGATTCTACAGTCAAAAATTCTTTTGAAATAATTCGAGTTCAGGAAGTTTCTGAAGTTGAAGCTCTTAAAATTTTAGCTTTTCAATCTTTAAGCTGGCAGAGAAAAACCAAGATTAAAATTAGTTATCAGGCTCTTAAGAGAGCTGTGCTTTTAGCTAAACGTTTTTTAACTGATACTCCTTTACCTTCTTCTGCTGAGTCGTTGCTAACAGAAGCTCTTGAGGGAGCACGTCAAAGAAAACAGAAATTGGTAACAGAACAGGATATTGTTAATTTAGTCAGTGTTAAAACTAGTATTCCTCTTGAGGTATCCCAAGGAGAAGAAACTGAGAGATTACTCTCCCTAGAGCAAGACATTCATAAATCATTTATTAATCAAGAAGAAGCAGTAGCGTTAGTAGCCGACGCTTTGCGTCAATATCGAGCCGGTCTAGCTAATCCTAATAAACCTATCGGAGTATTTCTTTTTGTTGGTCCTACTGGAGTAGGAAAAACAGAACTCTCGAAAATTTTAGCCAAAGTATATTTTGGTAGCGAAAAACTGATGATTCGTTTTGATATGTCAGAATATCAAGATCAGCGAGGAGTTTTTCGTTTTATTGGTGATCCGGAAGGTCAAACTAGCGGAGTTTTAACCGAGGCAGTGAAAGAACGTCCTTTTTCTTTGATTCTCTTAGATGAATTTGAAAAAGCCCATCCTAAGGTTTTAGATTTGTTTTTACCTCTCTTTGACGAAGGAAGGTTAACTGATAATCTAGGTAATACTATTGACTTTACTAATACTATTATTATTGCTACTTCTAATGCCTTATCTGATTATATTAAAGATGAAATAGAAAAAGGGACTGCTTTTAATACTTTAACTGAACAATTAAAAAAGAAATTAACTAATTATTTCAATCCAGAATTGCTTAATCGTTTCGATGAAGTAGTAGTCTTTCGTCCTTTAACTCAAGAACACCTCAAAGAAATTGTAAAATTAAAATTAAATTCTTTACAATTGACTATGTTGGAAAAGAAAATTTCCCTAGAATTTGATTTCTCTGTGGTAGAAAGATTGGCTCAATTAGGTTATAACCCTATTTTTGGGGCAAGACCTCTTGATACGGTAATTAGACATTTTATTAAAGATGAATTAGCTCAATTAATTTTAAAAAACAAAGTAAAAGCTGGTGACAAAGTGTTTTGTACTGTAGTAAATAATAACTTTCAGCTGACGGTTACTTCTTAAAATTATGAAACAGCTGTCTTTGAAAAATATCTTTCAAACTAAAGTTCATCCAGTAATTAAAACTTTAATTATTAACAATATTCTTTGTTTAACTGGTTGGGCTTTTATTAATCCTATTTTTGCTGTTTTTGTTTTAGACAAAATAATTGGGAGCTCTTTAGGAACTATTGGTGTTTGCTATTTTATTTATTTTGTAGTAAAAGGAGTTTTTCAATTAATTATTTCCAATTATTTGGATAAAACAGAAGGAGAGGTTGATGATTATTTTGCTTTGCTTTTTGGTCAATTTTTAAATCTAGTAGTGCCTTTATTATTGTTATTTTCTCAATCAATAGTTGAACTTTATTTAATTTTCTTTCTTTATGGTATTGCTGATGCTCTTTATGTGCCACCTTGGAATGCTCTTTTTACCCGTTATATTAATCCTAAAAGAGTAAGTTTTGAATGGTCTTTGAATAGTACTGGTTTTAATTTTGGTTCAGCTTTGGCAGTTTTAATAGGAAGCTCATTGGCGGCCGTCCTTGGATTTCCTTTAGTTTTTATTTTTGTGGCTTTCTGCCAGTTAGTCAGTTTTCTGATTCTCTTGCCTCTCAAAAAATATTTTTATCACCAGAAAAAAATTACTCCTCAGTATTATTTTCCTTTAAGAGATTAAAAAAGCCCCTGGTTGGGGGCTTTTTAAAATTTAATTGAGATTTATTTTTTAATCTCTGCTACTATGGCTTGAAAAATGTGAGGTTGCTTTTCAGATAATTCAGCTAAAATTTTTCTATCAATTTTAATGTTTTTCTGTCTTAGATGATTAATCAATTGGCTATAAGTTATGCCATTTTCTCTAGCAGCAGCATTAATTTTTATTTCCCATAATTGTCTTTTTTCTCGTTTTTTCCTTTTTCTATCTTTGAAAGAATGGCTCCAGGCATGTAATAAGGCTTCTTTAGCTTGACGATATTTATTTTTTCTACCATAACGAAAACCTTTAGCCTCTTTGAGTAGGTTTTTTCGTCTTTTATTGGCAATAGTGCCTCGTTTAACTCTAGTCATAATTATTTATGGTAAAAGTCTTTTGCAATTTTTTACATATTTAGGATGGCTGAGAAGGACAAGTTTTCTTCTCTGTCTTTTTATTTTAGCAGGTTGTTTAGCCTGATTATGCCCTTGATGGCTAGCTCTTCTTAGCATTTTGCCTTGTTTCGTAATTTTGATTCTTTTGCGATATGATTTTTGTTTCAGGTTTTTCATACAATTAATTTTTCTTTAAACTTACTAGAAAACCTTGAGGTGATCTTTGAATAGGTTGGATTATTTTATAGGGCAGAGAAATAAGCTTTAAAAAATTTTCCATTTTGGTTTTTGCTAAATCGAAATGAGCTTTTTCTCTGCCGTGAAGCCTCATTTCAATAGTCACAATTCTATTTTCATTCAGAAATTCCTCGATTTTTTTGCTCTTAATCATTAAATCATGAGTTCCTTCATTAAATCCTATTCTGAGAATTTTTGGTGCTGCTTGCCTTTCCTTTAGTTTTTGAGCTTTCAGTTTTTTTTCTTTTTCGTATTTTATTTTGCTAGCATCTCCCAATTTATAAACTGGGGGATTGGCTTTAGCGCTGATTTCTACAAGATCTAGTTGTTGTTCTTGCGCTTTTAAAAGAGCCTCATGATAAGGCATGATTCCAACTAATTTTCCTTCTCGATCGATGAGACGAATTTGCTTAGACTCCATTTAGGAAAGATGTTTATTTATAAAAGCTCTTCCAGAACCGCTTTTAAGATATTTTTCAAAGCGATAGGCACTTATTTTATTAAAGAAAACACAATACTAACTAAGATAAAGGAGTGGAGATGGCGAGAGTTGGACTCGCGTCTAAGAAGTTCCTTGATAATACTGCTACGAGCGTAGTTCAGCTTTGCTAGTCTTAAGAGAGGTGGCTGAACAAACCTTTTCTTAAAACTCTCCGAAAAAGGTCAAGAGAAATTAAGCGGAGAACTTAATTTTCTCTCTAGCCTGAAATTTAAATTCCTGCTAATTGGTCAGGCGCCAATTAGAGGAATTCCCCTTTAGAGAGGAGCAAAGCTTAGCTTACGTTCTTAGGCATAAGCATAAGCTGGAATTCGATTGGCATTTAATTGCCGCTTCGATTTTAATGAGCTAACGAAGCTTCCTCAGCTCGCGTATTATCAATTTCCTTCTTATCGAAACCAGGCATCCCCTTTAATTAAATCCTAAATCCTAAACTCTAAATTCTAAACTCTAAACTCTAAATCCTAAACTCTAAACTCTAAATCCTAAACTCTAAACTCTAATTTAGCTCGTTGTATTTTTTGTCTTGATTCTTTCTTTTTGAGAGCTTCTCTTTTATCAAATTTCTTTTGTCGTTTAGCTAAACCAATTTCAAGTTTCAGTAAACCATTTTTATTATATACCTTTAAGGGGATTAAAGTCAAACCTCCTTCTTTTAATTTTTGAGATAAATAAGCAATTTCCCGTTTTTTGAGCAATAGTTTTCGACTTCTTAAAGGGTCGTAATGAGTAGTAAGGTTTTGCGGTTGATAAGGAGAAATTGAGGCGTTAATCAAAAAAGCCTCTTGGTTTTTAATGACCACATAGGCTCCAGAGAGATCTATTTTACCAGCTCTAACGGATTTTACTTCGGCACCACTCAAAACTAAACCAGCTTCCCATGTTTCTTTTATTTCATAGTTGAATCTGGCTTTGCGATTAAGAATTAAATCAGTAGTTGTTTTTCGGCTTGTCATCTTGGTTTTTTTATTATATCATACTATTATTAAATTATTCAGCTTATGGAAGAATTAGAATTTATTAAAAAAGAAAAAGAGGTTTTATCATTTTGGCAAGAGCATCAGATTTTTGAAGAAAGTATTAAACAACGTCGTAATGCTCAGCCTTTTGTGTTTTACGAAGGTCCTCCTACTGCCAATGGTTTGCCGGGTATTCATCATGTTTTAGCTCGTTCTTTTAAAGATCTGATTTGCCGTTACAAAACTATGCAAGGATTTTTAGTAGAAAGAAAAGCTGGTTGGGATACTCATGGCTTACCCGTAGAACTGGAAGTAGAGAAAGAATTAGGTTTTAAAAATAAAACTCAAATCGAGGAATATGGCATTAAGGAATTTAATAAAAAAGCAAAAGCTTCCGTCTGGCGTTACAAAGAAGAGTGGGAAAGGTTAACTGAAAGAATGGGTTATTGGATAGATACCAAACATCCGTATATTACTTTTGAAACTAATTATATTGAAACTGTTTGGTGGCTTTTAAAGCAAATTTTTCAGAAAGGGCTTCTTTATCAAAACTATAAAGTTTTGCCTTATTGCCCTCGTTGTAGCACTCCTTTATCAAGCCATGAAGTAGCCCAAGGTTATGCAGTAGTTCAGGATCCCTCAATATATATCAAATTTGAAATTCTCAATCCCAAATCCGCAATTTTAAATAAATTCCAAATTCCAAATTCCAAATTCTATCTTTTGGTTTGGACTACTACGCCTTGGACTCTCCCAGCTAATGTAGGCTTAGCTGTTGATCCTAAATTAGATTATTCTCTTTGGCAAATTGGAGAGGAAATACTAATAAGCTATCTGAAGCCACCTCAGGTAGAAGCAGAATTGAAAGGCAAAATAAAAGGTCAAGAGTTAATAGGTTTAAAATATCAACCTCTTTATTCTTATGATTTTAGCTCTCAAGAAGAGAAAAAAAGGTACGAAGTAATAGGGGCTGATTTTATTTCTACTGAAGAAGGCACTGGTATTGTTCATTTAGCCCCTGCTTTTGGAGAAGACGATTTAGAAGCAGGGAAAAAGGAAAATTTAGCATTTATTAAAAATATTGATGAGAAAGGTTGTTTTTTAGAGGCACCCCCTGAGATTCCAGAAATTAAGGGTAAATTTTTTAAAGAGGCTGATCCCCTGATTTTCCAAAATTTAATAACACGAAAGATACTCTTAGAGGGAGATTTAAAAGGAACTACTCATGAATATCCTTTTTGTTGGCGTTGTCATACGCCTTTAATTTATTTTGCTTTCGAGGCTTGGTATTTAAAGATGACTCAAGTTAAAGAGCAACTTTTAAGTAATAATCAGCAAATTAATTGGGTACCAGCTCATCTCAAGGAAGGAAGATTCGGTCAGTGGCTAAGAGATATTAAAGATTGGGCTTTGTCTCGCAATCGCTATTGGGGTACTCCGTTACCTATTTGGGAATGTTCCGATTGCCATCATTTGGAAGTAATAGGTTCTCTTCAGGAATTACAAGAAAAATCTCTTGACCAAAAATTACCTCTTAATGACGAAGGAGAAATTGATTTACATCGTCCCTATGTTGATGAAATAAAGATTAAATGTCCCAATTGCGGTAAGGAAATGTCAAGAAGAGAAGAAGTTATTGATTGTTGGTTTGATTCAGGTTCTATGCCTTATGCTCAATATCATTTTCCTTTTGAGCAAACCAAAGATTTAAGCAAGGCAGAAAACTCTTATCCAGATTTAATTAAACAAATTCCCTTCCCGGCTGATTTTATTTGTGAAGCAGTAGATCAGACGCGAGGTTGGTTTTATACTCTTTTAGCTATCTCCACTTTGATGGATTTTGGTCCAGCTTATAAAAATGTGATTAGCTTGGGTTTAATTTTAGATGCCAAAGGAGAAAAAATGTCCAAATCTAAAGGAAACGTGGTAGCGCCTTTAGACATTATAGAGAAGTATGGAGCTGATACTTTAAGATGGTATCTTTTTACCTTGAATAGCCCCGGCGAAGAAAAAAGATTTTCAGAAGCTGATTTAGTAATTTCGCAACGGCGTTTTTTGAATACTTTCTGGAATATTTTTCTGTTTTATGAGACTTATGCTTTTAAAGACAAACAAGAACCTCCTCAAACTTTTTCTCTTCTCAATCAATGGATTTTGGCTGATTTAGAAGAAACAAAGAAAGAAGTTATTAGCCATTTAGATAATTATGAAGTGTTTGAGGCAGCTAAAACTTTGGATAACTTTGTAGACGATTTTTCTCGTTGGTATTTAAGACGAGCTAGACGTATTTTCCAGAAAGCTACTTCTCCTGAAGAATGGCAAGCTAGCTCTTGGGTGTTAAAGACTGTTTTAAAACAATTTTCTCTGCTCTTGGCGCCTTTTTGTCCTTTTCTGACCGAAACTTTATGGCAAGAGTTAAGAGATCAAACTGAGCCTTTAAGTATTCATTTAGCTAATTATCCTAAAGTATTTCAAGATTTCGAGAATGATAATTTATTAAAACTAATGAAAGAGGCACGCGAGATAGCGGCTTTATCCTTAAGTATGAGACAAAAAGCTAATCTGAAAGTCCGACAACCTCTCTTAAAATTAACCTTAAAAGATGCAGCTCTTCAAAACTATCCGGAATTGCTGCAATTAATTAAAGAAGAAGTAAATGTTAAAGAAATAATTTTTAATCCTCAACTAGAAGAGAAGGTAGTTTTAGATACTACTCTGACAGAGGAATTGCTCCAAGAAGGTCTAATTCGAGATTTGATTAGACTAATCCAAGAGCAAAGAAAAAACCAAAATTTGGTGCCGCAAGATACAATTAGAGTTGATTTAGAAGTGGTTACTCAAAAATTAGCCTCAACATTCGACCAATGGAAGGATTTGATTCAACAAGAAACTGGAGCTGGGGGGATTAACATCCGTTTGACTACTCAGGAAATAACAGAAGGAGTTGATATCAATGGGGAGAAGATTGGTTTAAAGATCCAGAAAATTTAGCTTGTTTTTAGAAATTTTTTATGCTATTCTTCTAAAGATTATATTTTGTTTAAAAATTAAAAATTTAAAATAAAAATTATTTGTTATGGCATTACCAGCACGTCATCATTCACGTTCACGGATTAATAAGAGACGTTCTCATTCGGCTCTAAAAAATTTAAATTTGGCAAAATGTCCTCATTGCGGCAGAAAAATTGTACCTCATCGAGTCTGTCCTTATTGTGGTTATTATCAGGAAAAAGAAATTATTGATGTTTATCGAGGCCTCTCTAAGAAAGAAAAGAAAATCAAAGAAAAAGAAATAGAAAATAAATAGATAGAAACTTAATAAAATTATTCTAATTAACCTAATTATTCTAATCAATTTCTAAATGCTCAATGTCTAATCCGCCAGCTGGCGGATTAGAAATTAGAAATTGGGATTTGATAATTTTACTGCTATGGGTTCTCGTCATTTAAGTCGTTCCATAGTTTTGCAATCACTTTACGAAGGCGATTTTCGTAATTTGAAGCTAGAAGAGATTAAAGCAGTTTTTGAAAGAAATTTAGAAACTTTAGGCCGGGGTTTAGAAGATACTGATTATCCTCAACGGTTGCTTCAAGGAATTTTAGCTCACTGGGATGAATTAAATAAATTAATCGAGAGTGGAGCGCCAGAGTGGCCCTTAGAACAAATTAATATTATTGATAGAAATGTTTTAAGAATAGGAATTTTTGAATTAATTTTTGGCGATAAAAAAGAAGTACCGCCTAAAGTAGCTATTAATGAAGCAGTAGAATTAGCTAAACATTTTGGGGGTGATTCTTCCAGAAGATTTGTAAACGGTGTCTTGGGTACGATTTATCGACAACTAGAAGAAACTTTGGGTAATCAGGGGCAAGCCTCTGAATTAAATAATTAAATTAAGTCATGATTCAAGATTTTAAGCAAGTCAGTGAAGAGTTAGGTCTATCTTTTAATAATTTAGATTTCTTAGCTGAAGCTCTAACCCATCGCTCTTTTTTAAATGAGCATCGGGAGTGGAAATTACCTCATAACGAAAAATTAGAATTTTTAGGTGATGCAGTTTTAGGTTTTGTAGTAGCTGATTATTTAGTGCAACAATATCCTGAACTTCAAGAAGGAGCTCTAACTAGCTTAAGGGCTGCTTTAGTTAATAGCGATTCTTTACTCTCAGTAGCTCATCAACTACAGCTTGAAAAATATTTATTAGTGTCCAAAGGAGAAGCTAAAGATTTTCAAAATCCTCGGTCCTATATTCTTTCTAATGCAGTCGAGGCCTTAATAGGAGCTTTGTATTTAGACGGAGGCATAGAAAAAGCCCGCCAGTTTATTCAAAAATATTTTTTCCCCAAAACTGAGGAAATTCTAAAAACTTCATCTTATAAAGATGCCAAGAGTCTTTTTCAGGAAAAAAGTCAGGAAATTCTAGGTATTACGCCTAATTATAAAACTTTAAAATCTTGGGGACCTGATCATAATAAGCAATTTGAAGTAGGGGTCTATCTCAAAGATGAATTAGTAGCTACTGGTCAGGGTTATTCTAAGCAGGAAGCGGAATTGCAAGCCGCTGACACTGCTTTGAAACTTAAAGGTTGGCAGTAATTTTTATCTTTGTGTTTTTACAAAAAATAATTCTCAAAAATTTTAAATCTTTTAAAGGGAAGGTAGTAATAGACCTGCCCTCTTTAATTACTGCCATTGTGGGACCTAATGGTTCTGGAAAATCTAATATTGTCGATGCTATTCGTTGGGCTTTAGGAGAGCAAAGCTTTAAAAATTTAAGAGTAGAAAAAGGAGAAGATTTAATTTTTGCTGGCAATAAGAAGGAAACAGCTGCTTCTTTATGCGAAGTAGAACTAATTTTTGATAATCAGCTTCATCTGTTTAATTCAGATTATAATGAGATTAGCATCTTAAGAAGGATTGAAAGATCTGGCGAAAATAGCTATTTTTTGAATCATAAACCCTGTCGCTTAAAAGATATTATTGATTTAACTGCTAGCGCTAAAATTGGTTTAAAAGGGTTTTCTATTATCAATCAAGGTGCCGTAGAAAGTTTACTTTTGGTTTCTCCTCTTGAGAGGAGAATAATGCTAGAGGAAATTTTAGGTTTAAAAAACTTAGAGTTAAAAAAAGAAGAAGCAGAACGGAAATTAGAAGAAACTAATATTAACCTCGATAAGAGTTTAGCTCTAGAAAAAGAAATTTTACCTCATCTTCGTTCTTTAAAGAGACAAGTTAGTCGTTGGGAAAGACGGGAGGAGATTGAAGGGGAATTAAAACTTAAAGAAAGGCAGTATTTTACTTATCTTTGGAAATCACTAGTTAGAGATAATTTACCGCAAACCGAAAAGCTAGCTGAACTTAAGGAGCGAATAGAAAAGTTAACCCAAAATATTCAGAAAGAAGAAAGTAAGTTAGTAACTTTGAAAGAGAACGAAAATGCTGATTTAGAAAATAAAATTCAAAAAATTACTCAGGAGATTATTGAACTTCAAAATCAAAAATCCGAGCTGTTAAGAGAATTAGGCCGTCAGGAAGTGAGTAGTAAAATCACAATAACTGAAGCGGATTTAGCTCAAGAAATTAGCAACTTAAAAAAGAAATTGGAAGAACTTTTAAAAATAGAAGAAATAGAAACAATTCATCAGCAAATCAAAGACCTGCTTATTAGTCTGGATTCCTGTTTGAAACCGCCTTCTCCAAAAGAAAAACCAGCAATATTAAAACTGCAAGAACAATTGAGTCAATTAGAGGAGAAAATAGCTCTGAAAGGAGCAAGTCTTAAACAATTTCAAACAGAATTAACCCAAAAAAATCAAAATTTTAGGAGCAATTTTGAACAAATAAATAATCTTAGATTAGAGAGAGAAAATCTGCTCAAAGAAGAACAGCGAGAAGAGTTGCTTTTAGAAAAATATAAATTACGCCTGGAGGATTTCGAACGAAGGTTGAAAGAGGCAGATTTAACTTTAGAAGAGATAAAAGCTGAAGCAGCTCAGCCTACCCCTTTAGCAAGTGAAGGAGATTTAATCTCTTTGGAAAAACAAATTTTCCGACTCAAAAAGGAAATAGCAGAGATCGGAACAGAAGATCTTAATGTCAAAAAAGAATACGAAGAAGTAACTCAGCGTTATGAATTTTTAACTCAGCAAAGAGAAGATTTAGAAAAAAGTTCCCGTGATTTAAAAATTTTAATTCAGCAATTAACAAAAGAGATCGAGAGCACTTTTGAAAAATCGTTGTCAGAAATTAATGAAGATTTTAATAAGTATTTTCGATTAATGTTTCAAGGTGGATTTGCCAGATTGGAGCAAATTAAAAAATCTAGAGCAGAACAGACCTTGGAAAATAACTCCCAGAATGAAATTTTAGCTGCTGTTCCGGAAGAAAATTATTGGGGTGTAGATATTAAAATCGATATTCCTAAAACTGATTTAAAAAGTTTAGAGATGCTTTCTGGGGGAGAAAAAACTTTGGTAGCCATTTCTCTGTTATTGGCAATAGTAACTCAATCTGAGCCGCCTTTAGTGATTCTAGATGAAATTGATGCCGCCCTTGATGAAGATAACAGCCAACGTTTTTCAAAAATTTTAACAGAGTTAGGAAAGAATACTCAGTTTATTATTATTACTCATAATCGTTCTACGATGGCAGCAGCTCAAATAATTTATGGAGTGACTATTGGCCCTGATAATAGTTCCCAGCTTCTTTCCATTAAATTAGAAGATTCATTTTCGCTCTTGCAAGGAGAAAAACGTTAGTGTATAATATAAGAGATTTGGTAGCTTTAAGAAGTGGTCGATAGCTACACTCGTAATTATTAACAATGTTAAATAAGTAATATGGCTGAAACACCAGTAGATCAACAAGTTCTAGAAACAATAGTAAAGAGCATTGTGAATCATCCCGAGGCGGTAAAAGTTGAGAGAAAAGTAGATGAAATGGGGGTATTACTTTCTTTAAAAGTAGACCCTCAAGATATGGCTCAAATTATTGGCCGCCAAGGAACAACTGCCAAAGCTCTTCGCACTATTTTAAGAGTAGTGGGTGCTAAGAATCGAGCTCGAATTAATTTAAAAATTGAAGAGCCCGCTGGTTCTACCCATACTCGAGAAGCCGATGAGGCAGCTGACCAAATTACCGAAGGTTTGAATCTTTAGTAGTTAATCGGTAATCATGTAAAATTTAAGAAAACCGCGACTGAAACTATCTAAGCGCGGTTTTCTCTTTTTAAAATGCGTTTTGATATTATTACAATTTTTCCAGAAGCGTTTGAAAGCTATTTTCAAACTTCCATTTTGAAACGAGCTCAAGCTAAAAAATTAGTTAAAATTAATATTCATAATTTAAGAAAATGGACTACTGATCGGCATGAAACAGTGGATGGTAGACCTTATGGAGGTGGAGCGGGCATGATTTTTTTAATAGAACCGGTATTTAAGGCAGTAAAAGAGCTTTTGCGGAAAGAACCATGTCTGAAAAAAAGACGAGTCATTCTTTTTTCAGTCAAAGGTAAAAAATTAACTCAGAAAGACGTAGTACGTCTTAAAAATTACGAACAACTAATTTTAATTTGTCCTCATTATGAAGGGTTTGATGAACGAATAAAAACATATCTGGCTGATGAAGAAATTTCTATTGGTGATTACGTCTTGACAGGCGGTGAATTGCCAGCTATGGTTTTAATAGATGCTATTTCTCGTTTAATCCCAGGCGTAATAAAAGAAAAATCTTTAAAAGAAGAGTCTTTCTCTTTGGAACAAGGTACTCTAGAATATCCTCAATATAGTAGGCCAGAAATTTTTTATCCCAATCCTCGCCAGAAAAAAATTAGCTGGCGGGTACCAAAAGTACTTTTATCTGGTCATCATCAAAAAATTAAAGAATGGCGAGATAAACACGTGATAAGTCAAAAGGCAAAATTCAAAAGTCAAAATTGACATTCAAACTCCGAAACACAATAAATATTAATTCCTAATTTCTAATTAACCTAATTTCTAATCAATGTTCAATCTCTAAATGTCTAATGTCTAATGGTTGTGTGATTTTGTCATTAGCCATTGAGATTTGATTAGATATTAGATATTAGAAATTAGAAATTAGATATTAGATATTTTTATTAATAATTGTATGATTATACTTTCTTTTTGGGCTAACCATAAAAAATACCAAGTAACTGCAGAAAGCGGGGACGAACTTTTGTTTTCTCTTGACAAATTTTTAAAAAAGAATAGAATATCTTTTAAGAAGATTCGTCGCTTTGCTTTAGATACTTCTCAGGAAAAAAGTATTACTTCTCTGAGAATAGCTCAAGTCATTCTTAAAGCTTTAAATATAGCCCGAGAGTGAATAAAGTGTTTCAATTATTATCTTGATAGTGTTTTAAAATTCTCATTAAGTGAGAAATTTTTTTGTTTTTCTCTTTTTTAAACTTTAAAATAAATATTAAATGTCGCAACTTTTAGAAACCAAAAGTTTTGCCCGCCATGAGAGGGGTATTTTAAAGCCGCCTGCCTTAACTGAGTTTCAGACGACTTCTTTTAATTGGTTCTTAAAGGAAGGAATCAAGGAAGTTTTTCAAGAGATTTCGCCAATTAAAGATTATACTGGTAAAGATCTAGAATTAGACTTTGTAGATTATTATTTTGAAGAGCCAAAATTAACAGAAAAACAGGTAAAAGAAAAAGAATTAAATTACGAAGCTGTTCTCAGGGTAAAATTAAGATTAACTAATAAAAAATTAGGCATTGAAAAAGAACAAGAGGTGTATTTTGGAGAAGTGCCAATGATGACCCCAAGAGGCACATTTATTATTAATGGTGTAGAAAAAGTAGTAATTTCTCAAATTAATCGTTCTCCTGGTGTTTATTTTGAGTCGGTTAATTTTAAGGGTGCAAAACTATTTGGAGCTAAATTAATACCTTATCATGGCTCTTGGCTAGAATTCGAAACAGACAGTGATGGTGCCTTGTGGGTTAAAATAGACCGCAGAAGAAAAGTACCGGTAACAGCTTTATTAAAGGTTTTTGGATTTAAAACCAATGAAGAGATTCAAGCTTTCTTTGATTCTTTTCAGGATGAAAATTTATCCCAATATCTTAAAAAAACTTTAGCTAAAGATCCTTCTACTAATGAAGAAGAGGGTTATATTGAAATTTATCGACGTTTAAGGCCAGGAGAATTGGCTACTTATGATAATAGTAGGGATTTGATTAATAATATGTTTTTCAGAAAAGACCGCTATGATTTGGCTAAAGTAGGTCGTCATAAATTAAATCAAAGATTAGGTTTAGCAGTGCCTTTAGATAAAAAAACTTTAACTCAAGAAGATTTAGTAGCCATTATTAAAGAACTCGTTCGTTTAAATACCGATCCTGAGGCTCAAGATGATGATATTGATCATTTAGGTAATCGGCGGATTAAAGCAGTAGGAGAAATTTTAACTGAACGTTTTAGAGTCGGCATCATGAGGATGCGCAGAACTATTCAGGATCGCATGGCCAGTTTAGATCCCCTTACTTTAACTCCTGGCCAGTTGATTAATCCCAGACAATTAGTTACTAGCTTAAAAGAGTTTTTCAACGTTTCTCAGCTTTGCCAATTTATGGAACAGATGAATATGCTGTCAGAGTTGGAGCATAAAAGAAAAGCTACACCGATGGGGCCGGGTGGCCTGGTGAGAGAAAGAGCTGGTTTAGATGTGCGAGATGTTCATCCTAGTCATTATGGACGGTTATGCCCAATTCAAACTCCAGAAGGTCAAAATATCGGTTTAGTTTTATCTTTAGCTCTTTATACTCAATTGAATGAATTTGGGTTTTTGGAAACTCCTTATATTAAAGTAAAAGATGGCAGAATAACACCGGAAATTATTTGGTTAGATGCTTTTGAAGAGTTGAAGTATAAAATTGCTCATGGAGGGGTAGATTTAGACGAAGAAGGACGAATTATTGATGAGTTTGTAGCCGCTAGAATTAATGGCGAACCGGCTATTGCTAGAAAAGAAGAGATAGAGCTAATGGATATTTCTTGCCAACAAATAATTTCAGCTGCAGTAGGTTTAATTCCTTTTTTGGAACATGATGAATCTAATAGAGCCTTAATGGGTGCTAATATGCAAAGGCAGGCTGTACCCTGTGTCAAACCTCAGGCTCCTCTTGTTTCCACTGGTCTCGAAGAAAAAATTGCTCTTGAATCTGGACAATGTCTAGTTAGTGAAGTGGATGGGGAAGTAATTTCGGTTGATAGTTCTCAAATTACTATTAAGACAAAAACTCATCAAGAAAAACATTATGATTTAATCACCTTTGAAAAAAGCAATAAAAACAGTTGTTTACATCAAAGACCGGTAGTAAACCCAGGCCAGTTAGTGAAAAAAGGAGATCTTTTAGCTGATGGCTCTGCTGCTGAGCACGGAGTTTTAGCTTTAGGCCAAAATTTACTAGTAGCTTTTCTTCCTTTTTATGGTTTTAATTATGAAGACGCAGTAGTAATTTCAGAAAGAGTTTTAAAAAATGATAACTTTACTTCGGTTTATTTAGAAGAATTTAGTTGTGATGTAGTAGATACTAAATTGGGTCCAGAAATGACCACTCGAGATATTCCTAACGTTTCTGAAGAGAAATTAAAGGATTTAGATGAAGAAGGCATTATTAGGATAGGAGCTGAAGTAAAAGGTGGAGATATCTTAGTAGGCAAGATTTCTCCTAAAGGTAAGACAGAATTGACTCCTGAAGAAAGGTTGCTTCAGGCTATTTTTGGAGAAGAAATTAAAGAAATTAAAGATAGCTCCTTGGTATTGGAGCCATCTCGCAGCGGTCGCGTGATTAGAACTAAAATTTTAAGTCGTAAAAACGGAGATAAATTAGATCCAGGCGTTATTAAGAAAATTACAGTAGAAATAGCTGAACTTCGAAAATTAAGAATTGGTGATAAACTTTCTGGTCGCCATGGCAATAAAGGTGTTATCTCCATTATTTTACCAGAAGAAGATATGCCTTATTTAGAAGATGGTACTCCGGTCGATGTTATTTTAAATCCTCTTGGTGTAGGAAAAAGAATGAATTTGGGTCAGGTGTTTGAGAATCATTTAGGTTTAGCTTGCGAAAAATTACATTATCGAGCTATTACTCCGGCGTTAGATGGTGCAACTGAAGCAGATGTAAAAAATGAATTAAAAAAGGCAGGATTGCCCGAAGATGGTAAAGTTACCCTCTATGATGGAAAAACTGGAGAACCTTTTGAAAGAAAAGTAGCTATCGGAATAATGTATTTAATGAAATTGGAACATATGGTAGAAGATAAAGTCCATATGAGAGCCATTGGACCTTATTCTTTGATTACTCAACAGCCTTTGGGTGGTAGAGCTCATTTAGGTGGGCAACGATTTGGAGAGATGGAAGTTTGGGCTTTGGAAGGTTATGGTGCTGCCTTTACTTTGCAAGAAATGTTAACTATAAAATCAGATGATGTAATTGGTAGAGCTGCTACCTACGAAGCTATCATCAGAGGAGAAAAAATTAAAAGCCCTAATGTTCCGGCAGCTTTTAATGTAATTTTAAAAGAATTACAGGCTTTAGGTTTAGCCATTAATTTATTGGGAGTAAAAACCGAAGAAGGTGTCGAAGAACAGAAAGAAGTAGAGAAAAAAGAATAATTATCTAGTTTTTTAACTTCTATGGAGAAAACTAAAGATTTTAAAATTCAAGATTTTGAGGCTTTAGCCTTGAAATTAGCTTCGCCAGAAGAAATTTTGTCTTGGTCTTATGGTGAAGTAACTAAAGCTGAAACTATTAATTATCGTACACAAAAGCCAGAAAAAGAAGGTCTTTTCTCGGAGCAAATTTTCGGACCTATTAAAGATTATGAATGCGCCTGCGGTAAATATAAAACCGCTCGTTACAAAGGAGTAGTCTGTGATCGTTGCGGGGTAGAAGTAACTAGATCAGCAGTGAGAAGGGAGAGGATGGGTCACATTGCTTTAGCAGCTCCAGTAGCTCATATTTGGTTTTTAAGAAGTATTCCCTCAAGAATTGGTTTGATTTTGGATATTCCTGCTCCTTCTTTAGAAAAAGTTATTTATTATAATAGCTATTTAGTGACTTCAGTGGATGAAGAAGCAAAACAAAAAGCCTTAGAGAGTGTAACTAAAGAATTTTTATCCAAATCAAAAAGTTGGTCTAAAGACCAAAGGAAAGAATTGGAAGAATCATATCATCAAGTAAAGGCTGAGTTAGAAAGTTTGAAACCAAAAATGATTTTTTCTGAAATTGATTATTTGCGTTTATCTAAAGAATACGCTCATATTTTTAGTGCTGCTACTGGCAGTGAACCAGTTAAGAAAATGCTAGAGGATATTGATTTGGAAAAATTAAAGCAGGAATTAGAAGAAAAAATAACCAAAACAAAAAAGCAATCCCAGATTGATAAAAAACTTTTAGCTCGCTTAAAATTAGTAAAGTCGATGTTGAAAGCTCAGGTTCGCCCCGAATGGATGTTTTTAACTGTCCTGCCGGTTTTGCCTCCAGAATTAAGACCGATGGTTCAATTAGACGGTGGAAGATTTGCCTCATCTGATTTAAATGATTTATATCGTCGGGTAATTAATAGAAATAACAGGCTCAAGAAATTATTAGAGCTAAAAGCTCCGGAGGTTATTATTAAAAACGAAAAGCGCATGCTTCAGGAAGCAGTAGATGCTTTAATTGATAATTCTATCCGAAAATCTTCAGGAAGCGCTCCGATGCAAGCAGCTCAACATCGTCCTTTGCGTTCTTTAGCAGATATCCTCCAGGGAAAACAAGGTCGTTTTCGTCAGAATCTTTTAGGAAAAAGAGTAGATTATTCTGGAAGATCAGTGATTGTAATTGGTCCAGATTTACATATTCACGAATGTGGTTTGCCTAAAAAAATGGCTTTAGAGCTTTTTAAACCTTTTGTGATTGGAGAACTTATTAAAAGAGAAATTGTGACTAATCCTCGAGCTGCTAATCGTTTAATAGAAGAAGGACCTGAAATAGTTTGGGAGATTTTGGAGACAGTGGTCAAGGGAAAATATGTGCTTCTAAATAGGGCACCTACTCTTCACCGTTTAAGCGTAGAAGCTTTTCAGCCTAAATTAATTGAAGGATTGGCTATTCAAATTCCTGCTTTAGTTTGTCAGCCTTTTAATGCCGATTTTGATGGAGACCAAATGGCTGTTCATTTACCTCTTACTGAAGAAGCTCAAAGGGAGGCTCAAAACAGAATGCTTTCTAGCTTAGGTTTATTAAAGCCAGCTGATGGTGACCCAGTGATGTTGCCACGTAAGGATATGATTCTAGGCATTTATTGGCTCACTATGGATGTGCCAACTAATCGTGACCCAGCACTAGCTAAAATTTTTGCTAATAGTAATGAAGTTTTAATCGCTTTAGATAATCGAAAAATTGGTCTTCATGAGTATCTTAAAATTAGATTAGAAAAACCAGCTGCTACCGGAGAAAAAGTTGGTGATTTAATTATTACCACTCCTGGTAGATTAATTTTTAATAATATTTTACCTTCTGATTTTCCGTTTATTAATAAACAATTAGGAGCTAGAGATTTAAAAAAGATTTGCCATGATTTAATTTATTTGTATAAAGATTTTAATAAATGCTCTGAGATTTTGGACCAAATTAAGGAGTTAGGTTTTTCTTATGCTACTTTTTCTGGAATTACCTGGGGGTTAACTGATCTACAGATTCCTAAAGAAAAGCAGGACATTCTTAAAGAAGCTCAAAAAAAAGTGGATGAAATAACTGATCAATATCAAGATGGTTTACTTACTTCTAATGAAAAGAAGTCCTTATCAGAAGAACAATGGAGGCACGCTATTTCTCGAGTTGCTGATTTAGTGCCCAAAGCGCTTACTCCTACTGATTCAGTTTCTATTATTTTTAATTCTGGTGCCGGTGGTGATTGGGGAGTAGCTGCTCAGATTATGGGTATGAAAGGTTTGGTAGTTAATCCGGCTGGTAGGATTATTGAGCTTCCTATTATTCATTCTCACCAAGAAGGCTTTAATGTTTTGGAATATTTTGCTGCTTCTCATGGCGGGAGAAAAGGATTAGCTGATACTGCTTTAAAAACTTCTTTTGCAGGATATCTTACTAGAAGATTAGTTGATGTCAGTCAGGAATTAATTATTCGAGAAGAAGATTGTGGAACTCATCAAGGATTGCTAGTAAAAAAGACTGAAGTAGAAGAACTGGGAGAAAAGATGGAGGATAAAATTAGAGGTCGTTATCTAGCTCAAGATGCTTTAGATGAAAAAGGCAAGGTAATTGCCAAAGCCAATACTTTAATTGATGAAAAATTAGCTACGGAATTAGGGACAAAATGCCAAGAAGTAATGGTTCGTTCGCCTTTAACTTGCGAAACTTCCTATGGTTTATGTCAAAAATGTTACGGTCTGGATTTAGGTTGGCTAAAGCCGATAGATTTAGGTGAGGCAGTAGGAGTAGTAGCAGCTCAAGCCATTGGAGAACCAGGCACTCAACTTACCTTGCGAACTTTTCATACTGGTGGAGTAGCTCAGGCAGTAGATATTACTCAGGGTTTACCTAGAGTGGAGGAATTAGTAGAGGCTAGGGCGCCTAAAGGAGAAGCTCCTTTAAGTGAGATTAATGGAGAAGTGATAGAGATAGAGAAGAGTGGGCGAAAGATCGTAGTAAGAATTAAAGGCAATGATAATAACAGTAAAGAAAATAATGCTAAATCAGGAAATCGCAAAAAGAGCGAAGATCTTAAAGAATATTCAGTGCCAGAAATTACTACTCTCTGGGTAAAATTAGGAGATCAGGTTAAAAAAGGAGATCAGCTGTGCGAGGGTAATTTAAATCTGAAAAAACTTTTGAAATTAGCCGGTAAAGAAGCTACCCAAAAATATATTTTAAAAGAGATTAAGAAGGTTTATAATTTGGCTGGAGAAAAAATTAATGATAAACATCTGGAAATTATTATTAGGCAGATGTTTTCTCGTGTTAAAATTATTGATTCAGGCGAAAGTGATTTTATTATTGGAGAAATAATTGAAAAAGAAATGTATCAGCAAGCCGTGCGAGAACTAAAAGCAGAGAAGAAAAAACCACCTGAAGCTGAAGAAATAGTCTTAGGAATTAAAAATGTAGCTTTAACTTCTTCTAGTGTTTTGGCACCAGCTTCTTTTCAAGAAACTACCAGGGTATTAGTGAAAGCAGCTTTAGAGGGCAGAGTAGATTATTTAAGGGGTTTAAAGGAAAACGTGATTATTGGTCGTTTAATTCCTGCTGGGACTGGCTTTAGGAGAACCAGAATTAATCCTCTTTCTTAGCTGATATGACAACTAAAATAAACCCAGAAAAATTACCTCAACATTTGGCTATTATGATTGATGGTAACAGAAGATGGGCTAAAAAACGAGGTTTACCTCCAGAAGCAGGTCATGAAGCTGGCATTAAGATGGTAGTGCGGATTATTAACCATTCTTTTAAAAGAGGAATCAAAGTTTTAACTCTTTATGGATTTTCTACTGAAAATTGGAAAAGGTCAGAGCAGGAAGTAAACCATTTGATGAAAATTTTTGTGGATTTTAGTCAAAAATATGCCCCTCTTTTTTATAAGAAGAAAATTCAATTTAGGCATTTGGGTGATTTAAATCGTTTGCCTTCTAATTTGCAGAAGTCTCTTCTAAAAGCTCAACGTCTCACCAAAAAAAATGATAAGATGATTCTTAATATTGCTTTAAATTATGGTGGGCGGGATGAAATAGTGAGGGCTATTAAAAAAATCATTAAAGATCAAGTACCTGCCGAGAAAATTACTGAAGAACTAGTTTTAAATTATTTAGATACCAAAGGATTACCTGAGGTAGATTTTGTAATTCGGACTTCAGGAGAGATGAGACTTTCTAATTTTTTACCTCTCCAATCTACCTATGCAGAGCTCTATTTTTCTAAAGTGCTCTGGCCTGATTTCGATGAGAAACAATTAGATTTAGCTCTCAAAGAATTTCAACGTAGGAAAAGGAATTTTGGTCGTTAGTAATATTGTGTAGTCAAATTTTAGCTGGGCAATCTTTAATTGTTCTTTGTTTTATGATATAATTGTTTTTATAATTATATTAAAAATATGGAAGACAAACTTTTTCGTAAATATCTCCTTTCTTTCTTGCTAGTTGCCCTAATTAGCGGT
>JAUPUN010000001.1 GCA_030917555.1 Patescibacteria group bacterium | reverse complement strand
TTAATAAATCAGTAGCAAAACTGTGACGTAAAGTATGAGGAGTAGCTAGAACAGAAATTCCTACCTTAGCCACATATTTTTTCACAATATTTTCTACCGAACGAGTAGTAAGACGATGGTCTTTGCTAGCAGAACCCTTAAAACTTATAAATAAAGCTTCTTCTTCATCAGTTCTCTTATCTAAATAATCTTTAAGAGCTTTTAGAGCTCGAGGAGAAAAATAGACTGGCCGTAAATGACCACCTTTACCTATTACGTTTACTTCTAAATCTTCATTTAAATTAGTAAACTTAATTTGGCTGCGATTGAGGCTTATTAATTCTGCCACCCTTAAACCAGTAGAAAATAAAGTTTCTAGAATTGCTTTATCACGAAGACCAATGAGATTAGTAGTATCCGGCGCTTTTAATAATTCTTCTATCTGTTCTAGGTTTAAAAATTTAAGACTTTTTTCTTTCTTTTCTGGAAATAATTTTATTTTTTCGGCTGGTAAAGCTAAAATATCTCTTTCTGCAAAATAATTTAAAAGGTTACGTAAAGCAATAAGATAATAATTCAAAGAACTCCTTTTTAATGGTTCTTGAGTATTTTGATTATAAGTTTTTGCCAGGTAAACCCGATATTGATAAATCTCTTCGCTAGTTAATTCATGAGGTAAGAGGGAAGTACGATTAGTTTCTTTCAGCCACTTGACAAATTTATTTAAAAATCTGCTATAAGTAATTTGACTGTTATGGCTTAAACCTTTCTCTAAATCTAAATATTCAAAAAATTCTGGTAAGTAATCAATAATGGGCTGAGAACTTTTTTTCATAAAAAGAGGGAAGAGTTATTTCTTTAATTAAATACTAGGACTAATTTCGCTAAAGCTACATTATGCGAAGTTAACTTCTTTTATTATACAGGGTCTGTGAAACCTGTCAAGCTCTCTTCCCTAATGAAAAAGGTCGGTAAGACCGACCTTTTATAAATAAATTTAAGGCAAGACCACGTGATGTTTTCTGCATCTAGCCTCATATTTCTCCTCTGCGCCAATTACAATCAAGGGGTCACCCCAATGTGCTGGTTGGCCATTAACCAACCGTTGTGTCATATTAGCTTCTTCACCGCAGATCGAGCAAATGGCAGTTAATTTAAGCACTTCATCAGCCAAAGCCATTAACTGTGGCATCGGACCAAATGGTTCTCCTCTAAAATCCATATCCAGACCAGCCAGAATTACTCGCTTCCCTTCTTTAGCTAATTGTCTAACTAAAGGAATTAAGGTCTCATCGAAAAATTGCGCCTCATCGATAGCAATAACTTGATAATTACCAACCATTTCAGCTATTACTTGGGCATTTTCCACTGAGAAAGCCTTCACTGCTTGACCGCTATGAGAGACGATTTCCTGGTAAGAAAATCTCGTATCCAGAGTTGGTTTAAAAACCAAAATCTTCAATTTGGCAATTTGACAACGCCTGATTCTCCGAATTAATTCTTCACTTTTACCAGAAAACATACAACCGGTGATTATTTCTATCCTTCCCGTTTTCATTATTCACCTCCCTTTCTAAAATAAATTCTAAAAATAAAAATATTTTTAAGTTACTAAAAATATAATAACAATAATAAAGAAATGTATCAATAGAAGATTCTCCCCTATTGCACCAGAGTTTTAAGAAAAGTGACTAACGCTTCAAGTACCACGATTAAAAAATTCACAAGCGCCTTTAAAATTACTAACAATTGAGACCAAATTCCAGAATTGGTAATTTTATTAATTAACTCTATTAGACTATGGTAAATTTGAGTCCAATCCATATATTTTTCTAACACTATCTATATTATACCATAATAAGCGCTAAAAGACAAGGGGATCTTAAATAATCAATAATGAAATTGAATTTTATGCTTCAAGCTTATTTATGGCTTCTTTGATTCTTCTTAAACTTTCTTTTTTACCAAGAACCTCAGCTATTTCAAAAGGTCCAGCTGAAGCTTGTTTTCCTGATAAAGCCACTCTCAAAGGCCATAATAATTTTCCTCTGTTCCCTTGATATTCCAGGTGATTATCAATAAAAGTATAGAATTTTGATTGGAGATTAATCCGATTAAAATCCTCATCAGAAATTTGGTTAATAATATTTAACACATCAGTCAAAGCCTGCTGAGTATTTGTTACCGATTCTCCTTTCCAAATTAATAACTCAGGAGGATATTTAAGCTCTTTGGTGAAGAAAAAATCACAGGTTTGAAATAATTCACTGAAATTATTAATTCTTGGTAATTCTATTTCTAAAATCTTGTTAAGATACTCTTGATTAATTTCTGATAAATCGAAGGGAGGAGGATATTTTTTAACATAATCTGCAAAATAATTAAAAACTCTCTCTTTTGGTAAAATCCTAAGATATTGATTATTAAACCAATTTAATTTTTGGAAATTAAAAATAGCTCCACCTTTCTGCACTTTAGTTAACTCAAATTTTTTAACTAAGGTCTCTAAGTCCATAATCTCTTCATTATCAGCAGGATGCCAACCTAGCAGAGCCAAAAAATTAACAACTGCTTCAGGTAAATACCCCAATTTTTGATACTCTACTAAAGCAGTAGCGCCGTGTCTTTTGCTAAATTTAGACCTATCAGGGCCTAAAATCATCGGCAAATGCGCGTAAATAGGCCTAGGAAGGCCTAAAGCTTCCTGGATAACTATTTGCTTAGGCGTATTGGGAATATGGTCTTCTCCGCGAATTACGTGCGTAATTTGCATTAAATAATCGTCAATTACCACAGAAAAATTATATAAAGGCTCTCTGAGGCTCTTAGCAATAACCAGATCGCCTAGTAAATCCAAGTTAAATTCTACTTTTCCCCTAATTAAATCGTCAAATTGCAGAGTGGTTTTAGGCATTTTAATCCTAATGACCGCCGGTTTCTTTTCCGCAAGATATTGAGCTACTAGTTGAGGTGGTAAATCTCGACATTTGCCAGAATACTTAGGTGGTAAACCCCTAGAAATGAGGTCTTGCTTTTGAGCTTCTATTTCCTCTGGCGTACAAAAACAATAATAAGCCTTTCCATCTGCTAAAAGCTGCTTCAAATATTTTTCGTAAAGATCCAATCTTTCGCTTTGACGATATGGACCAAAATCCCCTTCCCTCTCCGGACCCTCATCCCAATCTAATCCTAACCATTTTAAACCATTAATAATGTCTTCTTCGTAAATTTTTTGAGAGCGTTTTTTATCAGTATCCTCTATTCTTAAAATAAACTTTCCCCCATTTTTTCTAGCAAAAAGATAATTAAATAGAGCAGTCCTAGCCGTACCAAAATGAAACCAGCCGGTAGGACTAGGAGCTAATCTGACTCGAGGGGCAAATAATTGTTGAGGAGTTTTGGGATCAAGCATAGAAGATAATTTTCAATTAAGTAATTTGTAATTCTTGACATTAAATCATTGAAAATTTATCTAAATTGAAAATGATAATTATTTGGTTCTTAGAAATTGGTTATTAGATTTTGTGTTTCTTGGAGAAGATATTGAGCAATTTGCTCAGCTGCTTTAGGTTTCGCGAAAGCTTGAGCAGCTTGTCTCATAGCTGCTAATTTTTCTTTATTATCCAATAATCGGAAAATTAAATCAGAGAAAAGATTAGGTTTTAGATTTTGTTCTTCTACTACTATGGCTGCTCCAGATTTGGCATATTCATAAGCATTTTGCTTTTGGTGATCCTGAGCAGCCCATGGTAAAGGAATGATAATAGCTGGTTTCGAACTAGCAGCAATTTCAAAAATTAACCCACTTCCAGCTCGTGCAATAATCAAATCACTAATTAATAATACATCTTTTAGAGAATTAAGGCTAGGAGTAGTGCTTTCTTCTAAAAAGGGCACTGGGTGATAATATTGTTGTAATTCAGCATTTTTAACAATTTCTTGAAAAATTATCTCTAGTTCTTTTTGAACTTGAGAAAAATTATTAGTTCCCACTTGATGAATAATTTCTAGTCTTTCTAGTAATTTTGGCAAAATATCCAAAATAAAATCATTAATATGTTGAGAACCCTGAGAGCCTCCAATAATTGTCACTAAAGGTCTTTCTGATAAACCTAAGAGTTTTTTAGTAGCCTGAGGATCATAAGATTCAAGAAAAATATCTTCTCTAATCGGATTACCAGTAAGAATAGTTTTAGCAGCAGGAAAATAGCGCCCACTGCTTTCAAAAGACAGAAAAACTTTTTTAGCAAATTTACCAGCTAAACGATTAGCCAAACCAGGGATACTATCACTTTCATGAATATAGGTAGGAATAAAAAATAAAAACCCCCAAAAAGTTACCGGAAAAGAACCGTAGCCACCTTTAGAAAAAATAAAATCTGGCATAAAGAAATACAAATGCCACATCGCCTGAAAAAGACCAGCCAAAGTGTTAAAAAAATCCACCAGATTCTGAAACGACCATTCTCTTCTTAATTTTCCAGCTTTAATAGTTTTGATGGTTATTCCTTCCCGAACTAAATAAGGCACAGTAAAATCAGCAGGACCAAGATACATAATCTCCAATTGAATATTTTGCCGATTAGCTTGTTTTTTAAGCTCTCTTTCTACTGCAATTAAGGGAAAGGTATGGCCGCCAGAACCACCTCCTGTTAAGACTACACGCAACTTCTGAGCAAAAGTTTTCTGAGGACGAAGAAATGATAAATCCATAATTAAAATTATTTAAGTCGAGTTTTTGCTGAAGTTTAAAAGAAACCCTATTTCTGCTAAATTGGTAATAAGAGCTGAAGAACCATAGCTAATAAAAGGCAAAGGAATACCAGTAATTGGCATTAATTTGCACATAGCTGCGATATTAATAAAGGCCTGACTACCTATCCCAGTAATTAAACCAATGGTCACATATTTTCCAAATAAATTAGGAATTTCTTTGGCTAAACCAAAGCCAAGTGAAATTAAAAGAAGATAAATGACAAGGAGACAAAAAGACCCCACTAAACCAGTCTCCTCAGCTATAATAGCGAAAATGGCATCGGTATGGCTAGCTGGCAAATAATTAAATTTCTGAACTGAATTACCAAAACCTACCCCAAATAAACCTCCAGAACCTATTCCAATTAAAGCCTGTCGGCTTTGATAACCCTTGCCTAACGGATCTTCCTCGGTATCAAAAAAACCCTTAATTCTTGCTAGCCGATAATCACTATGAATAATCAAGCCTCCTAGAAGTAGACTAGCTGACATTATAAGAACTACAAATTGTTTCAAAGTTAAACCAGCTGCTAGGTACATGGCAGTAGCACTACACGCCAAGATTAAGAAGGTACCAGTAGAAGGTTGTAAACCTAAAAGTAACCCTACCGAACCTAAAGAAAAAAGAAAAGTCAAAAAAGGAGCCCCAAAAATTCTTTGAAGTTTTTGAGGAGATGCTTTACTTAAAATCTGAGCTAAGAATAAAATATAAGTAATTTTTAAAAATTCCGAAGGCTGAAATACTAGAGGACCAAGTTTAAACCAACGATGAGAAGAATTAATTACATATTTAAATGGGCTTACAAAACACAAACCAACTAAAATTATATTTAAAATGAAAAGTACTAAGGCAAATTTCTGCCAAATTTTATAATTAATTACAGAAATTAACCACATTAAGAAAAAGCCACCGAGCACCCCTTGAAGCAATTGTTTTTTTACATAATAAAAAACATCGCGATATTCTTCAGCCCCTTTGATCGAGGAAGCACTAATCAAAGCTAATAAGCCTATTATCACTAAGAGACAGGTTAAAATTAATAACGATTTGCGATATTTCTTTTTACGAAGCATACTTCCTAATATTTATATTGTATAATATTTTTTGCTATAATGGAAGGGTATGACCAAATCAAAACTTATTCTTATTATTATTCTGATAGTTTGTGTTTTATTAGGCCTTGCTTATTCTCAATGGCACAATCAAAATTCTCGTCAGCTAGGAGTTATTAAAGTTACTCTCTCTCCTCCTCAAGCTACCATCTCGGTTGGTTGGAAAATTTATCAGGCTGATCAAGGAGTCGCCATTTTAAAACTACCACCCAATCAATATACCCTAGTGTTTAGCTATCCCGGTTATTCTGTGGTCAAAAAGAACGTAACTGTTCGCTCTCAAGAAACAATAGACTTGGGTAAAATTTATCTCTTCCCCAAATCTTTTCAAGAAGAGGTTTTGGTAGCAGATCCTAATTTAAGTGATTTTAAAACCAGTCCTACTACTAATTTTTTAATTTATTTTAAAGCGCTCGCTAATAATAAATATGACTGGCTACTTTATAATCGCACTACCAAAGAAAGTTCCAAATTTTATCAATCTCCTTCACTTCCCCAACGAATCCTTTTTGCTCCAGATGGCAAAAAAATTATATCACTTTTGCCTCCTCATGATTGGAGAGTTATTTTTTTACCCCAAAGTATTGTAGAACAAGAAATCAATCTCACCAATCGCTTGAAAGAAGCCCTTAAAGAAACAGGTCTTCAAACAGTTTCTCTTAATAATTTAGCAATTCTACAAGTAGAATTTTTATCTGATTTTTCAAATGATGACCTGTTAATACGAACTAATCAGGGTATTTATCAATTTAATTATTTAGATAAATCTCTAATTCTTTTAGTCGATTCGCCAACTTCTCCTTTTTTGATAGATAATGAAATTTTATATTTCGTTAAAGATAATGGTCTTCTTACTTCTTTTGATTTAGAAAAAAATGTTTCTCAACAGCTTTCTTTTTTCTCATTTCGAGACAAAGAGGAAAACTTAGAACAAGTAAAAATAATCAAGCTACCTCATCACAATTCACTTCTAAGCATCAAGCCTAACGGACAGTTATATCTTTTTAATAATAATCAAACTGATCTCCCCAAGTTAATCACTAGTAATGTTCTGAATTGCAGTTTATCTCCTAACGGACTGAATCTTTTAATTTATCGAAACGATAAGCGACTAGCAATTTATCATTTAACAGACAATTTACTCACTGACTTAGAATTATATACAGATGTTCAGCCACAATGGTTTTTAGATGATGAATCATTTTTCTTAACTAATAATACTCAACTAAAAATTTATAATTTTCTTTCTAAAGAAACCTGGCCTATTACTAACGATTTAAAAAATGGGCAATTTCTGTATGATCGTTCTTTAAACTATCTCTTTCTTCTGACGTCTCAAGGTTTAACTAAAATCAATTTATAAAAGTGGTTTCACAATTTATTAAAAAAGCGCCCCGCAAGACGCTTTTTAATAAATTGCTAAGCAGCAACAGCTTAACGTTTTTGCCACTGAGGAGCTCGGCGAGCTTTCTTTAAACCATACTTCTTTCGTTCCACCACCCTGCTATCTCTAGTTAAAAGTCCTTTTTGCCTCAGAGAGGTTCTTAATTTTTCATCTAACAGCACTAAACTTCGACTTAAACCCAGACTAATAGCTTCTGCTTGACCAGTAGTCCCGCCACCTTTAACTTGTACAGAAACACTAAGCTTCTTTTCTAAATTAGTTTCCTTTAAAGGTTTTAATACTTTTTCTTTTAAAACAGGGTCAGCAAAATACTCTTCCAAAGTTTTATTATTAATAGTTAAAGATGGGTTAGCTTGGCTAATCCTTACGCGAGCAACACTGGATTTTCTTCTTCCAACTGCTTCATAATATTGAAGAGTTTTTTCTTTTAACTCTTTTGTTTCTTTTTGCTCTTTTGACTGTTTAGTAACCATAACTACAAATTAATAATTAAATGTTTCAAGCGACGCTCTCGTAATTTATTTTTGGGCAACATTCCTTTTACGGCTAAAATTAAAACTTTTTTAGGGTTTTTTGCCCATAATTCCTCAAGGGAAGTTTCCTTCAAGTGGCCTAAATAACCAGTGGGATGACGATACATTTTAGTTTTTGTTTTAGTGCCCTTAAATTTAACTTTACTTAAATTATTAACTACTACAATATTTTCACCTATTTTATTAGGTTCGAAAACAGCTTTATTTTTATCTTGGAGTAAAACAGCAACGCGAGAAGCCAATCTTCCTAGTGATTGTCCAGTAGCATCGATAGTAATGGTATGATTATTAGATTTAGGCATACAAATTAAGTCAAATTAATTTAATTTTCTAAAGGTTAATTCATTTATTCTACGAACTCTAAGATTACCAATTCGGTAGCATCTCTTTTTCTGCGAGTAGTTGTTTTGAGAATTCTAGTATAACCTCCTCTTCTTTTCAAATAACGAGGTGCAATCTCATAATAGAGTTTATTAGCTATTTTATCCGGAAGAACTTCCTTAATTTGTCTTAAAGCAGTTAAATTCTGCTTCTTCGCAATGGTAATTAATCTTTCAATTTGCTTCTGCGTTTCTTTTGCTTTGCTTTTAGTCGTTTGTATTTTTCCATTAATAATTAAATTTACTGTTAGGCTTTTGAGTAGAGCCTTTCTTGGTCCGGTTTTTCTATGAAATTTTTTACCCTCTTTTAAATGTTTCATAACAACACAATTATTTAAGAGTATACTCCAAATTTTTTAAAACTTCTTTTAATTCCTCTAATGATTTTTCACCTAAACCATCTAGATCTTTTAGTGTTTCTTCTTTATATCTTAACAGACCAGCCAAAGTTTTAATACCGTTAGTTAGTAATGCCTTTTTAGTTCGAGGGCTCAAATCTAAATCTTCAATCAAAATTTCCTTTGGCTCTTTTTTCTCTAATTTAAAAGTAGTAGTAGCAGTTACCTTATTTTCTTCGCCTAAAGGCAAAAATTGCTTCTCAATTAAGGCAAAATGGTCTTTGAGGATTTGAGCTGCTGTGCCTAAGGCTTCCTCCGGACTTAAAGAACCATCAGTTTCTATTTCAATGATTAAACGATTAAAATCAGTTCTCTCCCCTACTCGCATATTTTCTATTTTATAATTTACTTTCACAATCGGGCTAAACATAGCATCAAGAGCAATAGTACCAATAGGTAGCTTTTCTTTATTTCTTTCTTCTGCTAGAACGTAACCTACCCCATTTTCTACTGTTACTTCTAAATTAAATTGAGCTTTTTTATCGGTTAAAGTAACTAAATGAAGATCGGGATTTAAAATTTCTACTAAAGGATTCTTTTTGAAATCACGAGCAGTAACTTCTTTTTCGCCGTTTACCTCTAAAGTAAGCGCTTGGGGTTCTGTTGAAAAGAGTTTTACTCTTAATTGTTTTAAATTTAGCATTAAATCTAGAGCTGTTTCTTTGGCATTAGGAATTGGACTAAATTCGTGTTGTACCCCTTCAATTCTAAAAGAAGTTACAGCTGCTCCCTCCATTGAAGAAATCAAAACTCTTCGGAGAGCATTTCCAATAGTAATTCCGTAACCAGGATATAGTCCTTCGATTTGAAATTTGCCGTAATTTTTTAATTGTTCTATTTTTTGAATAGCAGTAGGAAGTTGAACCATAGAAGATTAAATAATTTTATTTAGTTGTTTACTTGCCTCAGGTTTATTCACCCGCCTAAATTTTAAAGAAATTTTGGCAGGCAAACAAAAACTTAGGTAGTTTTTAGGCAAGAACTTTATTTACTATAGAACTCTACAATAGACGGAAAATCGATATTAAGATCCAATTCCTCTACTTCAGGATCTTCTTTAATAGTAATCGTTAATTTATCAGAATCCACTTCCAGAAACTTGGGGGGTTTACTTTTTTCTAATCGCTCTTTAATATTTTTAAAAGGTGCCTTATTTAAAGAAACAGGATTAAGTGAAATAACGTCGCCTTTTTTTACTAAAGTAGAGGGAATAGTATGTCTTCTGCCATTCAAGAAAAAATGACCATAAGAAATTAGTTTTTTAGCACTAGCCCGTGATGAAACAAACCCAGCTCTAAAAATTACATTATCTAATCTTCTTTCCAATAACTGGGAAAGAATAACTGGTGTTGCTCCTTTTTTCTGATCTGCTAAATCAAAATAGCGATGGAATTGTCTTTCTCTAACCCCATAAATTAATTTAGCTTTCTGCTTTTCTGTTAATTGTTTTCCATAAGTCGTTAAAGCAGGTCGCCTCTTACTTTTACCATGAAGAGCTAAACCTCTCTTAGCCATTGGGCATTTAGGAGTGTAGCATTTTTCACCCTTAAGAAATAGTTTTTCCCCCTTGGCTCGACATTGTTTACATGACGGTTTTTTCATATGCGTTTATTTTATACTCTTCTTACTTTGGGAGGTCTTGGTCCATTATGCGGTAAAGGAGTTACGTCTTTAATTAAATCTATATCTAAACCATGGCTAGCTATAGTCCTCATAGCTGAATCTCTACCACCACCTACTCCTTTCACATAAATCTCTACAGTTTTTAAGCCACTTTTTTTTACTTGTTCTAAAACTGCTTCTACTACTTTGGAAGCCGCAAAAGGAGTAGCTTTTTTAGGGCCTTTAAAACCTAAAAGACCAGCGGAACTCCAAGCTATTACTCTGCCACTCAAATCAGTTACAGAAACCATGGTATTATTATAAGAAGCAGTAATATAAATTCTCCCCTTTTCTAATTGGACATTAGGAGCTTTAGCTTGAGAAGTAGAAATTTTTTCCTCAATTTTGGAAAGATCTTCTCCTGATTTAGTAACAACTCTTTTTTTACCCATAATATTTTTATTAACTAATAATTATCAATTATCAATTTTTAAACCTAAAGACATTGAATCATTGACAATTTATTGTCATTTTGGTTTTTGGATTATCTTTAGGTTGGAGAAGCAGCTTTTCTTCTGCCAGAACCTACTGTTTTCCTGACATTTCCTCTTACTGTTCTGGAATTGGTTTTCGTTCTTTGACCTCTCACTGGCAATCTTCGAATATGTCTAATACCTCGATAGGCATTAATATCTATCAGCCTTTTAATATTTGCCTTTATTTCTTGTCGAAGCTCACCTTCTATTTTTATTTTATTTTTTTCTAAATATTCTTTAATGGCATTAATTTCCGTACTGGTCAATTCTTTAGCCTTTTTTTGAGAATTAATTTTAGTCTCCTCAAGAATTTTTTTAGCTAAAAAGGGCCCTATTCCATAAAGATAGGTTAAAGAAACTTCAATATTTTTATTATCAGGAATATCTACACCTAAAATTCTAACCATATAAAAATTATCCTTGCCTTTGTTTGTGTTTAGGATTCGAACAAATTACGTAAAGTCGACCCTTACGTCTTACTATTTTACAATTTTTGCAAATTTTTTTAACTGAAGCTCTTACTTTCATAATTCTTAATTTCACAAACGATAAATAATTCGACCCCGTTTAGAGTCGTAAGGAGAAAGTTCTACTATTACTTTGTCTCCGGCTAAAATTTTAATATGGTTTAAGCGCAGTTTACCTGCCAGATGAGCCAAAACTTCCTCGCCTTCATTAAGCTGCACTCGAAACATAGCGTTGCGTAAAGCTTCTGTTACTACTCCTTCTTTACGTAAGGCTTTTTCAATAGGCATAAAACATCAATTAGTTTATCAAAATAACGAGCAGAAGTCAACTTCTTTAAAAGTTTAATTAATCTTTAAATTAATTTTTTGAGGATTAGTAGGTATTTTTTTAAGCCAAAAAGGAAAAAGCTTTACTTGAGCCTGCTCTACTCCTTCTAGACTCTTTAAATACACATCTAATTCTTCTTGGTTTTTACCAGCCAAAGTATTTTTGATTTCCTCTGGAGATAAACGATAGCAAAGAGTTTGACTTACAGTAAGAGTCAACTGAAGAGTACCGCTTGAAAATTTAGGTGATACATCTAGATATTCTATAGTAGGCTCTTGACAATAATCATACTTTTCTGGTTTTTGAGGCTCAAACTGAGCTTGAAGAATTTGTATTAAATCCTGCTGCTTAAACGCTATTACCATTAGCTCTCCCGTAGCAGTTACTTTAAAACTTTGCCTAACATCTCCTACTTCAGCATCAATAACTAATTGCTTAATATTTAAACTACTTTTAGCTTCATTTAAAACTACTAGATCAGGGGGAATTTGATTTTTTAAATCCTCATTCAACTGCTTTTCCATCTCTTCCCGAACAGCGGCTTCAGCATTTGTTTTATCTTCTATAGTGACTAAAGGAACTGAACCAAAACTACCCCCACTCATAGCTTCGTTACTAATAGCATAAAAACCTTCGAATTTCGGTGTTCCTTCAAAACCAGGAATAGTAAATTTACAATTAGTATTACAGGGCGGAATGTTATAATCAGGTCCAGCTTGATCAGCAGTTACTTGAGCTTCTATTGAAGCTGGCTGCAGTTGTCCATCTTTTAAGGTAGCTCCTGGTACTACTGTTCTTGAATCTAAACGAAAAATCTTACCATCAGGAGTCTCAAAACGAGTATTAGCTACTAAAATTTGAGGTGAGGTAGAAAAATTATTAATAATAGTAATGGTGCCCTTAGCTTTTTCTTCATCTTTGCCTTGGCCGGTACTTTTAAATTCTTGCTCTACTGTTTTAGAAAAAGTGAAAAGAGTTCCTGGTAATACTCTCTGCGAAGTGTTAACAGCTGTGATGTTTTTATCTACTAGAACTTTAATATTAGGCAAAGATAGGGTTAATTTTTTAGTACTAATCGTGACCTCAGCTTTAGTAAAAGCTACAAAACCCAAATAATAAACAGATCCGATCAAAATTACTGGTAGAATAAAGTGCAAAAGAAAAGATTTTAAATTGAAACGATGAGGAAGAAGTAATTGTTTTTCAGTCGGTTCTCCCACCGTCGCTAACAATTCTTCTAAGGTTTTATCTTCTTCTGCAGAAATATTTTCAGGCTCTTCCTCTACCAAAGCTTCTCTCTCGGTAGGAAGCACTTCTGAAGATTGCTCCAGGGATTTTTGGGATGATTCTATTTTGATTAAAACACTTTCTTCTTTTAATTGAAAAACCGCCTTCTGGCTTTTGGGAGGATAAATATCGATTACTTTTTTCTTTGGGGAATCACTCATAAACGTACCTTAATTTACTATTAAAGTATAACAGATAATTGGAAGATGTTTCAAGCACTTTAAACAATTTAAGTTAAAACTTCTTTAGTCCTTTGGGTTTTAATCCAGACAGTTTGTTGATGAGGATGAAATACAAAATTAAAAAAGGCGTGCACATATGGAAAAACATAATAAGACATACTGAGGGGTGCCCCAAAAAGAACAAAAAAGGCTAAATTAATAAGTTGTTTTCTTTTGTCAGTAAAAGTAGCTGTAGCATGATTAATATATGACCAATAATGCTTTAATAAAACAATTAAAAATACTAAAGTAGGAATAGGGATAAACACTAAAATTAAGCTTAAAGCATCATTGAGAGGATTCCAGGGAACGAGGGTGAGAGTAGAAAAATGGTACAAAATAAAAGAAATAAAAGCGGATTTAAATACTCTCATCAAAAAAAGTAAAGTAGCAGCTAAAGTGAGAGGATAATAAAGAATCCAATCAATCGGCCCATGAACACTCAAACTATAAATCATTTTCTTAATACGCTGATGCTTCTCTTTGGATTTTTGCTCTTGAGTTTCTTTTAATTGTCTAAAAAGTTTTTGCATAGTTTGCATTAAACCAAACCCCCAACGATATCTTTGTTTATGATAGGCAGAAAGAGTAGGAGGAGTTTGTTCGGTAGAAGGATAGGGCAAATAAATCGGCCATAAATCCTGCTCTACATATAATCTCACCCCTAATTCAATATCTTCAGTTAAAATAGTATTATCAAAGCCCCCGTTTTTAAGAATCACTGATCGATGAATAAATAAATTAGTTCCACCAATAAAAGGCATAAAGATAAAAATAAATGGTAAAACATATTGATGTGAAAAACATTGGCTTAAAGCTGCTACCTTACAAAAAGCATTTAAAGACCAAAAATTTCTAATTTGATACACCGGCAATTGAAACACAATATTTTTATTATTCAAGAGATAAGATTTAGCTACCGCTAAAAAAGAACCAGGATTGGGACCAGCTTCAGCATCAAAAAAAGCATAAAAATCTGTTATTTCATCTTTTTGAGATAAAGCGTAATTTAAAGCCCGACCTTTAGTAGAAGGTACTTCTTTGCTCAAGCATTGGCCATTTAAGTAACCATCAAAATCATAAGGTACTTCTAATAAATTTAACTTGGGACACTGAGGCTGATTACGAAATTTATTTATTAAATCCTCCACTACTTGACGAGTAGTAATTTGATTTGATTTAGCTCGTAATTTTTCCTTTTCATCTACAATTACTCTAATTTGATAACAATCAGAAGGGTAATTAATTTGAGCTACTCTCTGAATAGTGCTAGCAATTACTTCAGCTTCTTCTAAAGCTGGAATTAAAATAGTAAAAAAAGGCAGTTTTTGGTTGGTTTTAACACAAAGGTTATTTAAATCTTGAAAAGTTAAATCTTCTTTCTTTTTCCAAGTTTTAGAAGCATAAAAAACATAAAAAAATAATCTTACAAAAAAAAGACCCAAAATTAAAGCAATCAGATAGGAAAAAGAACTGCTAGGCAAAGCTAAAGCAAAACGAACAACTTTTGAATTCGCAATTAATTGGGCGAAATAAGGTATCGCCATTCCTGAAGAAAACATAAGATTTTAACGAGGATCTATTTTAAAACTATCTCCAAAGCGACGAGGAATAATATGAAGGTGTGGACGATGTGCCACTAATGATTGAGCAGCTTCTCCTTGATTAATTAAAAGATGATAGCCGTCAGCTTGTAATTCTTTCATTTCTTGTTCTGCTAATCTTCTAGCTAAACTCATCATTTTTTGCCATTCTTCTTCTGGCATTTCACTAACGTTAGTAGTGTGATTTTTAGAAAACAAAACTAAATGACCTTCGCTAATAGGATTAATATCATAAATAGCTAAAAAATTATCGTCCTCATAGTATTTTTTTGAGGGAATATCTCCTTTAATAATTTTACAAAAAACACAATCATCTTTTAACATAGTAGAATAATTTATTAAAGATTTGTTTGACTTACAATATTAATTGGTTTACCAGCTAAATAACTTTTTATAGTATCCAGGGTAGTTTCAACAATGTTTTCTAGAGCTTCCTCGGTTTGAAAAGCGTTATGTGGCGTCACAATTACATTATCTAAATCGATAAAAATGTGATTTAATAAAACAGTTTTTAATTTCTCAGAGGATAAGTTTCCTCCTTTTACTAAGAGTTCTTGCTCTTCTTTAATGTCTCCCTCTTCCTCTAAAACATCTAAAGCAGCACCAGCAAGTTGACCACTTTTAATAGCTTGGTACAAAGCTTCAGTTTCTATCACCCCTCCTCTTGAAGTATTAATGATTACTGCTCCCTTTTTTACTAACTTGATCTTCTCCCTGTTTAGAAGATGATGGGTTTCCGAATTATACGGAACATGAAAAGTAATCACATCTGAAGACATTAAAAGTTTCTCAAAAGGAACGTACTCAAAATCAAGTTGTTGAGCCAATTCTTCGTTAGGATATTTATCATAGGCTAAGATGTTCATTTCAAAACCCCGAGCAATTTTAATCACGTTTATTCCAATTCTACCAGTTCCTATTACTCCAATGGTTTTACCATACAGTTCTTGACCCTTTAAACCCTCAAGAGAAAAACTACCAGTTTCTCTAACTTGATGATAAGCTTGGTAAATTTTCCTTACTAAACAAAGTAATAAACCAAAAGTATATTCTGCCACTGTATGAGAACCATAAGCCGGCACGTAAGCAACTAAAATTTTCTTTTTTTGACAAGTAGCTAAATCAATATGATCAAATCCGGTTGATCTGGTAGCCAGCAATTTTAAATTAGGTAGTTGCTCTAAAATGTCTTTAGTGAATTGGGAATTAATAAAACAAGATATTACTTCATAATCTTTAAATTGCGAAACATTCGCCAAAGTTAATGGTTCCTCAAATAACTCTATCTGGCTTAAAAACTCTGGTCTTTTCTTCAAGTAATCCTTTTCCCAATTAGTAGTTTCTAAAAAAGCAATTTTAGGCATACATTTTTATTAGTTATTTAACCGCTTAAACTTCAAAGAAATTTAAGTAATTAGAGTATAAATTGTTAGTTGTTAATTAGCAGTAAGCTCTACTACTCTTTGATATTTTATCATTCTTTCTTGCGGTTGAGGAGCTCCAGCCTTAAACCCCCACGCACCTGTTGCTATTGCTAAATCAGCAATAAAATCATCCAGCGTTTCTCCGCTCCGATGACTAACAATGATTTTTATTTGCAATTGATGAGCCAAAGCAATCGTATTTAAAGTTTCAGTAATAGTGCCAATTTGGGTTGGTTTAATAATGACCCCTGAAAGAGCTTCTTTTTGATAAGCCAGAGTTAAAAGTTCTGGATTGGTAGCTGTTAAATCATCTCCTATAATTTCGGTTTGTCTTTTTAAACGTTTAGTAATTAACTGAAAACCAGACCAATCAGTTTCGCTAAAAGGATCTTCTAGAGACAGGAAATGATATTTAGAATTTAAGCTTTGATAAAGAGAGAGAAGTTCTTCTTGAGAATAAAAATGACCAGGCAGAATCTCATATTTCCCGCTAGTAGTCTGATAAAAAGTGGAAGCAGCTGCATCTAAACCAAATCTAACTTCTTTTTGCAAACCTAATTCTTGCCTTAAGTAATTGAGAATTTCTAAAGGTTGCTCATAATTGTTCTCTGGAACTAACAAACCACCCTCATCCCCTTGTTCAACTTTTCCATATTTAACTAAACAATATTCTTTCAAATTAGCAAAAAAAACAGTGGCTAAATCAAGAGAAAGTCTGGTCTTGTTTGTTACCGGAATAAACAGATACTCTTGAATCTTGGGTCCATAGGGAGCATGACTGCCACCATTAATTAGATTAAAGAAAAAATAAGGTGGCGGTGTTTTTTGCAGTTTTCTTTCTAAAGAAGGTACCTTTTGTACTAATTCTTTTCTAAGATATTGGCATAAAGATAAATTTTGGAATTGAGCTTGAAGGCGAGCGTAAGCTTGAGAAAGTACTAAAGTTAAATTACCGCCCAAGTTAGCCTTATTTTTTGTTCCGTCTAAACTAATTAAAAAAGAATCAAATTGACTTAAAGAAGAAAAATTTTCTCTTAATAAATAGGATTTAATTTGAGGAAATCTTTCTAAAGCTAGCTTCGGTTCCAATAAAGTAGCCTCCTTTTCTCCCCTACTTTTACCGCGAGGAACACTTGCAGATACCTCAAGATTATTGCTTTTCATTTTTACTTCTAAAGTATCTTCATTTCTGGAATCTTTAATAAGATTTAGCTGAAGATCTGTTAAGTTTGGCATACCTAAATAATAAGTAATTTTTATTCTAAGATAGCTTTAATTCTCCGCACGCCCTGTCCTACTGCTTCTTCTTTTAAAATTTTAAAATGACCTAATTCTTGAGTAGTAGTAACGTGAGGACCAGCGCAAATTTCAGCCGAAACAATTTGACCAGTATCTGAATCCTTAATTTCATAAACAATTACTTTTTCTGGATAGCGATCTTTAAAAGTCCCTATCACTCCCTGACTAAGAGCTTCTTCATAAGTAGTTTCATAATGTTCTACTTTGAGATTTTTTTGAATCATTTGGTTTACTAAATTTTCAATTTCTTGAAGTTCAGAGACTGTTAATTTTCGAGCAAAAGGAAAATCTAATCTAAGCCTTTCCGGAGTAATATCAGAACCACGTTGTTCTATTTGAGGCCCTAACATTGTCCGGAGAGCTGCTAATAATAAATGAGTAGCGGTATGAAGTTTGGTAATTTTAATTTTATCTTGTTCATTTGCAACCGTATTAATTCCATGACCACCGAATTTTTTCTCCTGCCCGATACGAGAAATCTCTTGATGCTTTTCAAATTCTTGTCGAAATTCTTCCTGATTAACAACTTTACCTTGCTCTTCCGCCATTTCTTCAAGTATTTCCAAAGGAAATCCATAACTCTCGTAGAGATAAAAAGCTTCCCGACCAGGAATTTCTTTTTTCTCCCCTATTCTTCTCAGTAATTTTTCCCAAGCCCTAATCCCATTTTGCAAGGTTTTTTCAAATTTGTCTCTCTCTTGAAAAAAAGTATTAAGAATTTCTGATTGATTATCTAATTCTGGATAAAAATTGCGATATTTATTTTGAAGAATCTCAAAACCTTTCAGATACCATTCCTCCTTTAATTGAATCACCTTTTCAAAACGAATAATTCTTCTCATCAGCCTCCGCAGAATATATCCCCTCTCAGTATTGGAAGGCACAACACCAGCAGCAGCTAGAAAAATAGAGGCTCGATAATGATCAGCGATAATTCTTAAAAGTTTTTCTTGCGGCAAGCTACTGGCTTCTTTGAGACTTTGCATCAAATCTTTAAAAAGATCTGTCTCAAAAATTGTTTTCTCGGATTGTTGAGGAAATTCTGTAACTAAAGCTAATCTTTCCAAGCCCATACCAGTATCTACTCCATTGATTTTAAGTGGTTTTAAAATTCCTTCCGAAGTCTTGTAATATTGATTAAATACTAGATTCCAAATCTCTAAACCATCCACATAAATTTCAGTAGTGGGACCGCAAGGACCTTCTTTACCAGTAGGACCCCAAAAATTATCCTCTTTTTCGCCTAAAATAATTTTTTCTTTAGGAAAACCCAACTTTAACCAAAATTGGTAAGATTCTTGATCAAAAGGCACCTCAGCTGCACCCTTAAAAACGCTTACCGTCATTCTTTCTGGAGCAATTTTGAGAGACTGAGTCAAATACTCCCATGCATAATTAATTGCTGCTTCTTTAAAATAACCACCGAAAGAAAAATTACCCAACATTTCAAAAAATGTTAAATGACTTTCGTCTCCTACTGATTCAATATCGCTAGTCCTAAGACATTTTTGACAAGTAGCAGTTTGCAAAGTGTTTAAAGGTTCATTCAGCAAGGGATGAAGATCTTTAAAGGGATCTTTACTTCCAAGATAATACAATTTAAACTGTTGCATTCCAGCAGTAGTAAAAAGAACTGAAGGATCATTATCAGGAATTAAAGAAGAAGAAGGCACGATTCTATGCCCTTTCTTTTGAAAAAACTCTAGAAAACTTTTACGTAAAAAATTGGAATCTTTTATCATGCTTTTATTATATCAATTTTTATAAGAAAATTCACAGCCGCAATATTTTTGATGGTATAAATGAAGTTTTTGGTTAAGCACCCTTTCTTTTTGATGAGCTAATTGAGGGGTAAGAGAAAACTGATAATACTTTAAACCAAACTGTTGAGCTAATTTTTGACTATAATTATTAATAAAATTGGTATCTTTATAAAGGTTTATACTTAAACTAGTGGCAAATTCCTGAAAATGATTAGCTTGAGCGAATTGAACAGTTCTCTGCAAGCGGAATTCAAAACAACGCAAACATCTTGCTTGATTTTCTTGGTAATTAGCTGGCGGCTTAGCTAGATTTTGTCTGAGATACGTTAACCACTCCTGGTGTTCTCTTTGATCTTCTACTAAAGTTAATTGATAATAAGAAGCTAAGGTTTGAACCGCTTGAAATCTTCTCTGGTATTCTTCGTCGGGAAAAATATTACTATTAGAAAAGAAAAGACAAAAATCTTTGGGTTTTCTTTCTCTTAACAAAGAATCTATTAAAGGAAGAGCACAAGGAGCGCAGCAAGTATGAAGAAGGAACATAAGTTAAATATTATCTCTTAGAGCTTGCACTAATCTCATCATAAATCTTAAATTATGAAGAGTAGCTAATCTTAAATAAAGAGGTTCTTGACAAAAATATAAATGTCTTAAATAAGCTCGCGAAAAAGTACGACAAGTATAACAATCACAAAAATTATCTATGGGAGAATTATCGTTCTTAAAACGACTATTAGCTAGTTTAAGAATACCATTTTTAAACTCTGATTGAAAGAAAACACCTTCTTTTTGAATTATTAATTCTCCATTATATAAACCACCATGTCTAGCAATTCTCGCGGGATTAACACAATCAAACATATCTACTCCCCTTTTTACTACGTCAAGAACATCGAAAGGATTAGCCCCTAATCCCATGGTATATAAAGGCTTATCAGACGGTAAAAGTGGCTTTAATTCTTCTAGTAATTCCAGAGTTCTTTTCATATTATAACCAATAGTTTCACCACCCAGAGCGAAACCGTCGAAAGGAAGACTCGCTAGAAATTTAGCTCCCTCCTTTCTCAAATCAGAAAAAATACCTCCCTGAATAATGCCAAATAGTAAAGGAGGATTCTGACCCATGCTTATTTCTCTATGACTTAGTTCTTGATGTTTCCGCAAAGATCTCTCAGCCCAACGGTTGGTTCTTTCAAGAGCCTTTTGAGCATATTCTTTATCTTCATTGTCAGGAGCACATTCATCAAAAGTCATAATAATATCAGAACCTATTTTATGTTCTGCTTCCAAGGCTTTTTCTGGAGTAAAAAAATCTCTAGTTCCATCATAAGGAGAAACGAATTCTACCCCTTCTTCGCTAATCCTGCTCAAATTAGCTTTGTGATGAAAACTCCATGCTTGAAAGCCGCCAGAATCACTCAAAATCGGCTTAGACCAGCCCATAAATCGATGAATTCCTCCAAAAGTTTGAAGGAAATCTTCTCCTGGTCTTAAATGTAAGTGAAAAGCATTTACTAAAATAATCTCAACGCCAATTGAGTTTAAATCATCAGGCCCCAGTGCTTTTACTGTAGCCTGAGTACCGGGAGGCATAAAAACAGGGGTTTTAAAAATTCCGTGATTAGTAGTCATTTCTCCTAAGCGAGCCAAACTAGTATCAGATTGTTTAATAATTTGAAACATGATTTTAATAACTTCCAACTTATAATTTATAACTCAAGAATTATGATGTTGAATTTCCAATTGTTAATTTGATAAAGAATGTTTTAATAATTTAATGTCTAAACATTTAAGAAATTGAAAAATTAAAGATTTATTTATAAAATTACAAAATTAAAAATTTAAGATTATTTAAATAATGAGCATTCCGTCTCCAAAAGAGAAAAAACGATATTTTTGCTCAATTGCTTCCTGATAGGCTCTCAAAATAAATTCTCTTCCAGCAAAAGCAGAAACCAGCATTAATAGAGTAGATTTAGGAAGATGAAAATTGGTGATCAGGGCATCAATAAATTTAAATTCAAAACCGGGATAAATATAAAGATTAGTCCAACCGTTTTGAGCCTTAATTACATTTTTTTCCACAGCACAACTTTCTAAGACTCTAGCAACTGTCGTTCCTACTGAGATAATTCTTTTACCCAATTTTTTGGCTTCATTTAAACGCTGACCTACTGCTGGGGAAATTTCAAAATACTCAGAATGCATTTTATGAGTTTCCACTTGCCGTTCTTTTACTGGTAAAAATGTTCCTAACCCAACGTGCAAAGTTATTTCTTCAAATTGAACCCCTTTCTTTCTTAATTGATTTAGCAATTGGGGCGTAAAATGAAAACCAGCAGTGGGAGCAGCTACTGAACCTTCTTTTTTAGCATAAACTGTTTGATATTTGTCTGAAATTTTGGGAGTAGGATTTTTAAGATAAGGAGGTAAAGGCATTTCTCCTTGGTTAAAAATATCATTTTTTAATTCCTCCCCTTCTTTATTGAATTCTACCATTAATTCATATCCTTCTTTAGCTAAAACCTTCGCTGCTAAATTATTTTGAAATAAGATGACTTGTCCTTCTTTTAAAGCTGGCTGCCCCATAGCTTGCCACTGACTAGGCCAAACAGTAAGATCAAAAGCTACTCCGGAAGCGGGCTTAATTAATAATAATTCTGCTTTCCCTTGAGTATCTTTTTTTCTACCTTTTAAGCGAGCTGGCACTACTTTAGAATTATTAAAAACCAAAACATCTTGCTGAGTTAAAAAGTTTGGTAATTGATAAAAAAAAGCATGATTAATGCTTTGCGTTTTTCTCTCTAAAATCATCAACCGTGAATAATCTCGCGGCTCGATTGGTTCTTGAGCAATTAGCTCTTTTGGTAAATAATAATCAAACAAAGAAAGATCCATAGACGAAAACTCAAAAATCTGTTCATTCCTAAAACGAAGAGATAGCGTAAAAAACGCGAGAAACCCCTTATCTCATAACTAAATTAAATTTAAGAGAATGGGTAGTGTTAGTTTATTCCTTACAGCAATCCAAAATTTCTTGGATGATCTCTCCTAATTTAGTAAAAACACTTAAGTGCTTCTCTTTGTTCTTACTTTGAACAGTTAGTGTTTCTGCTTCTTTTGAATCTTCCTCTGTTTTCTTTAAATCTTTAACCTCAAGCAACCCTAAATTTAAGCCCCAAAAGATATTCCATAAATCATAAGATTTATGAAACAGTCCTTCTGCTTCCTCTTGTCTCCCATCAGATAATTTCTTAGTACCTACTTCCATTAATCTCATACTAGCTGCTAAAAGATGCTTAGAAATACACCAAACTTCTCCCTCTGGATTCTGAACGATCTCTTTTAACAAATCTTTTCTCATTGATCTAATTTCGTTTAACAAATCCAGATACTTTTTATCTTGAGTTTTATTATAAGTAAAAAAGAAATGTTCTTCTAAGGAAATTAAATTCATAATACCTATCGCCAAATCTTCCTTAGTAGATAAATCTAAAGGATTATTGCCTTTTTTTAATTCCTGCATTTTATTTAAAATTTCAGCAAATTTTTCTTCTTGAGCCATATTTCAAAATTAATTAATAAGATTTAATTAACAAAGATAAGTTTCTACTAAAAGACTGACTAAAATTAAGCAAACAATCGGAATAATTGTTCTTTGGTAAGGAAAGTAGACCTTTCGATGTCGTTTAATAATTTTGTTATTAACCCAATCACTAAAATATAAAACTGCCATTCCTACGAAGGAACCAAAGATTACTCTAGGAAAACCACAAAAACTCTGGGGGCCACCCCAAGTTAATTGAGACCAAATTGGCAAAAAACTTAAAAACCAGGTTCCTACAAAAATTACCCAAAAACTATAAGGAAAATTTTTCTTTCTTTTAACTAAAAAACGATTGAACTGAACAGAAAAAGATAAAATTAAAGCCCCAATCCAAATACCTAAAGTTAAGTCATCAATACCTAATAACTTTGATAAACCTAACCCACCGGCAATTCCGATGGCACATAAAGGACCGCACATATTTTTATTTTGATATTTATTTTTATTTTATCAAAAAATAATCTTTTTGTCTATGTAACTTGTAAAAATCCATTTACTATTAAATTAACAGCTTCTTCTAAAGAAAAGCCTCTCGCTCGAAGATAATTTAATTCCTCTTCATTAACTCTACCAATTGAAGCCTCGTGAGTTAAAAGAGCTTTTTTATCCTTGTTAATCAAAGCTGGAACTAATTGAATAGTTGAAGTACTATCTAAAATTAAACCACGGCAATCTAAATGGCCCTTACTCTCAGCTTCGGCCCTTAAATGGCTGAGTCCTTCAATAAAAGTCTGAGCTTCTGCTGCCAAACGTAAAAACAAAGAGCCTTGCGCTTTGGTACCCTTCAAAATCATTTCTTCATCAATATTAATATTAGAATGATGACCCTTAACCACTGTCTTCAATTCAGCTTGAGCTTCCTGTGCTAATTCCGCTTTTGTTTTAATTTTTAGAGTTTTAGGAGGGTTAAGAACTTGATATTTATACACTAACCGCGCCCCCTGAGCGAGATAAAATTCATAATTTGGTTCTACATAATCTCCTTTTCCCCAATAATGAAGATGCTCATAAACTAAACTAGCTCCTCTTTTTAAAATAATTTTACCTTGGGCTTCATGACTAGCACAAAGATCCAGTTCAAAAGCATTGCACGTCACATTACTATAAACCTCCAAATTAGGTTCTACTACTAAAAGGTTTCCCAAATGCTGGCTAATTTTATTTTGGGAAATTCCAATACAAGTAGTAAGGGGCAAAAGTGGTTGTTTTTTAACCCAAATAAAATAACCTTCCTGTGGTTCTTTTGAAAAATATTGCCTCACCCAAGAGTATTTTTGATAGGCTTGCTTTGATAATAAAATTTCTATGCCAGGAGGCGCAAAAAGATTCTCCAAACTATGATTGAGATAGAAAAAATTGCTCTGAGGAGCTTCTTTGATAATAGGTTTAATACGCTTTGTAACCATATTTTTGTATTTGTTGCCAGATCTTTTTCCAATTCGGAGAAGAAAAAACTAATTGACCATCTTTCATAATATGGGTCGTTGTCGGTTGTAAATAACGTAAAATTTCTTCTCGATGAGTAATAATTAATAAAGACTTATCTGGAGCTAAAAATTGTTTTTTTAAAAAAACAATTACTTTATTCAATTTCTCAAGATCAAGACCAGAATCTATTTCATCAATAATAAGAAACCTTGGCTGAAGTTGAACTATTTGATAGAGTTCTGCTATTTTCTTTTCACCACCAGAAAAACCTTTATTTAAATCTCTGTCTAATAAAGGCTGAATTTCTTTTTCAAAAATAAACGGCTGAAAAGAAACAAAATTATCTTTATGTAAATTCTGAAAATAAGGTAATAAAGTACTTAAACTAATGCCATTTAAAGGGGGCGGATTTTGAAAAATTAATTGAATACCTAATTTAGCCCGAGTCTCCGGTGACAATTTAGTAAGATTATGTCCTTCAAAAATTAAAGAACCATTTTTAATTCGATAAGGAGGTAAACCCATGATCACCTGTGCTAAAGTTGATTTGCCACTCCCATTTGGTCCTAAAAGAGCATGGGTTTCCCCTTTTCGAATTATTAAATTCACCCCTTTTAAAATTGCTTTTTCTTGAAGAGTAACAGTTAAATTTTTAATCTTTAAAAACTCAGCTTGTTTCATTATTTATGACCTTGCTCTCTTAACCAGCGATCGGCTTCCAAAGCAGCCATTGCTCCAAAAGCAGCAGAAGTAATGGCTTGCCGATACTTATTATCACACACCTCCCCGGCTGCAAAAATACCTTCTCGTGAAGTTTTTACATTCTCTCTAACTTTTAGATAGCCACCCTCTCCTTTTTCCAAATAATCTTGAAAAAGATCAGTCACTGGTTCAAATCCAATAGCTAGAAAAAGACCAGCAATCTGTATTTCCTGTTCTTTGCCAGAGCGATTATTCTTGATAATTATTCCTTCCAAATAGCTATCACCTAATAGTTTTACTACTTCGCTCTCAAAAATAATTTCTATTTTCGAATTATTTTTTATTTCTTCTTGTAAACTAGGAGCGGCTCGAAATTCTTCCCTGCGATGAATCAAATAAACTTTCTCAGCATATTTCGTTAGATAGAGAGCGTCTTCTAGGGCCACATCTCCTCCACCCACTACTGCTACTTTCTTATTTTGGAAAAGACAACCGTCACAAACAGCGCAAAAAGAAATACCTTTACCAATCAACTCTTGCTCCTTTTCTAAACCTAATACTCTGGGTCTACCACCAGTAGCCACAATTACTGACTCACTGAGATATTCCTGACCATCTTGACTGATTACTTTAAATGGTTGTTTAGAAAAATCTACCTTGATAATTTCTTGCTCTTTTAATTCGCAGCCATACTTTACTGCTTGCTGCCTCATTAATTCTAATAATTCCAGGCCGCTAATCCCTTGTGGAAAGCCGGGAAAATCATCAATATTTAGAGCTAAAGCTAATTCTCCCTTACCTTTTACACCAGTAAAAATTAAAGGATTCAATTTAGCTCTCCCCCCATATACCCCTGCTGATAAACCAGCCGGTCCTCCACCGATAATAATTAATTTATAGTTTGCCATCAATTATTTTTACTTGATATCTTATTTTATGCCTTTTTAAAGCGAAAATCAACCCCTCAAAAATAACTTAATTTCAATTAAAAAGTTAACCTCTAGTATTAGCTAAAGATTCAAAGAATTAACTCTTGCTAAAATTAAAGCACAAAAGCTGAATTAAACTAAAAGAAAAGGCATTAATTTGCCTTCTCTTCTTGAAACTTCTCGGTTTTAACTTATGACTCTTATTCTGTGGTTACGCCATCAAATTCGGGACTATCAGCTTCAGCCTCTGCCTTTGTTAATCTTACTACCCCATCTTTATGATGAGCTGGTGAATAAATCGTATAAAGCTTTAAAGCTTCAGTTTCAGAAGTATTAATGACATTATGCTGAGCACCAGCTGGGACAATCACTGCAAAACCATCTTTAACTTCGTACTCATTGCCATCAATAATAACTTTACCTTGACCTTTTTCAAATCTGAAAAATTGATCATTATCAGGATGAACCTCCATCCCGATTTCTTCCTGTGGTTTTAAACTCATTAAAACTAACTGACTATGTTTAGCTGTATAGAGCACCTTGCGAAAATTTTCATTTTCTAAAGTTGCTGCTTCAATATTAGTTATGTATCCCTTCATAAGTTTTATTATTTTTTTATTATTTTGCCGACCTAAACCACTGTATCATAGTACGATTAAGTTCGTCAAATAAATATTATCCTCAATTAGCTAATTGAATTATAAAAATTACTTGCTATAATAGTTTAGATATGAATCTAGACTTAACTTTATTATTTTCTCTTAATAGCCTAGCAGGGAAATCCAATTGGTTAGACTCTTTGATTATTTTCCTGGCCGAATATTTACCTTATCTCGTTGTCCTGAGCATAATTTTTTTTCTCTGGTCTTATCGTTTATCTCGCAAATTACAAAAACAAATACTTCTTACTCTTGCTTTTGGGCTTATTTTAAGTCTTGGAGTTACCTCTTTTTGTCGTTTTCTCTGGCCGCGTCCTCGGCCATTTCTTTCTTTTCCTATTAATAATTTATTAACAGAAAATTCTTCTTCCTTTCCTTCTCGTCATGCCACTATTTTTTTTGCTCTAGCTACCATAGTGTTTTCTTTTCAAAAAAAATGGGGACTAGGATTGTTTCTAGCTGCCTTCTTAATTTCCCTAGCTCGAGTAGCAGCTGGAATTCATTATCCTTCTGACATTTTGGGCGGTTTAATAATCGGCTTCCTTATTGGTTATTTATCTTTCTATTCTCTGAGATATCTCTTCGAGCTCTCAACCTCTTCTACCAATTCATAGATAAACAATGCAAGAGTCCCTCACTTGGAAAGTTTTTGAAGAAACTAATAAAGTATTAAATTTCTTGAAAAACTCAAATTTTTGTTATTAATTCTCTTTATACGAGAGAATTAAAAAGAGAGGCTTTGCCTCTGAAACTTTCCAAGTGAGGGGCGGAGGAGGTGGGATTCGAACCCACGGTGCCCCGAAGGACACAGTTGCTCTCCAAGCAACCGCACTAGTCCACTATGCGACTCCTCCTTTCCCCTAGTAATAGGGGAAAAATTAAATCTTTAAACTCTGAGCCAATTTACCAATCAAGGGCAACTCTTTCTTTTGATTCTGAATAACGTTAACAATACCAAGAATAGCTAAAACTACCAACCCTAAATTAAGTAAAGTAAAAACTACGTTGAGAATGGAAAGAACTCCCCAACTCCAAATACTAGCCCTCAAAATGCTAGAAACAATATAAACTATTATTTCTGCTCCGAATAAAACTAACCCTTGCTTGGCATGAAAATAAACAAAATCATTGTCTTTCTTGGTAAGTAAAGGGATAAGACAGAGAAGAGAAATATAACTTAAAATCCCCCAAAGCTTATTTTCATCTATTGATGAGGTTTCTTTCTTTTCTTCTGTCTTTGTTTCCTCTGGCTTGATTTCTTCCGCCATAAATGTATTTTTTATTATTAAAATTTTTTACCTTTTATTTCGACCTTTTAAAATTATATCAAATTGTCCAAGAAAATACCAACTCGCTCTGTCACGCCTCAGGGAATAATTTTTTTACTGATGCTTTTTGTTCTTGGTTTATTAATTTTCAATAACTCAATGGTTTAAAACTGATAAATTATAGCTCTCATTCTCCTGTCTCTTAGGCATTCATTTCCCTTAAAGCCTTAATTCTCTCTTCAATAGGTGGATGAGTCAGCCATAATTTAGAAAACCAACTCGTTTGTTTTTTCTTTAAGGGATCAGCAATAAAAAGATGAGCTGTAGCAGTGGTAGCTGACTTTAAAGGAAGCGGATCTTGAGCGATTTTTTCTAAAGCCCGAGCTAAACCTTCAGGATAACGAGTCAATAAAGCACCAGTAGCATCGGCTAAAAATTCTCGCCGGCGAGAAATAGCTAATTGTAAAAGAGTAGCTGCTAGAGGTGCTAAGAGAGCGCCCACAATTCCTACAAGTAAAAATAAAAGATTAGCATTATTATCTTCTTCTCTTCTGGAACTATATCTCAGTCCTCTTAGAAACCAATCGGCTAGAAGACTAATTACTCCTACCAGAACCACAATTACCGAATCTAAGAGAATGTCACGATTGCCGATATGAGATAGCTCATGGCTAATTACTCCTTCCAACTCTACTTTTTCTAACTTTTCTAAAAGCCCGCTAGTAACACAAATCACTGCATGCTGCGCATCTCTCCCGGTAGCAAAAGCATTAGGAGAAAGATCATTAATAAGATAAATCCTAGGCATTGGTAAACCAGCTGTAATCGACAGATTTTCTACTATTCGATATAATTCTGGGTTATCCTCTTTAGTAAGGGGACCTTGAGCTTTCACTGAAGATAAAACAATTTTGTCAGAGTACCAATAGCTTAAAAAACTCTGAGTAGAAGCTAAAATTACAGCAAAAACTAAAAGCCAAGGTGCTTCAAAAAGATAACTAAAAAACCACCCTATTCCGATCACAAGCAAACAAAAAAAGAAAATAAAAAACCAGGTTCGCCTAATATTAGTTTCGGCTTGAGTATAAAGAGTCATAAGAGCTACTAAAATTGTACTTTTACTGCTTCTCTTTCTGCTTCATTAGCAATCTCAAATAACGGTTCTTCTTTAAAATGCAACAATTTAGCAATAAGCACGGAGGGGAATACTTTCAAAGCAGTGTTATAATCCCTCACCACCCCATTATAAAATCTCCTTGCGGCTTGAATTTTATCTTCGGTATCCACTAACTCTTGCTGTAATTCTATAAAATTAGAGTTAGCTTTTAAATCCGGATAATTTTCTGCTACCGCAAATAGAGATTTCAAAGCGCCACTCAACTTATCCTCAGCTTTCATTTTCTCTAAACCATTCCCTTGCATAGCCTGACTGCGAGCTAGGGTAATTTTTTCTAATAAATCTTTTTCATGGCCAGCATAACCCTTAACTGTTTCCACTAAATTAGGAATTAAATCGTACCGTCTTTTTAGTTGAACTTCAATATCAGACCACGCTTCTTTTACTCTAAATTTCTTCTGAATTAAACTATTATATAAACCAATTCCAAGCAGAATTAGCAATACTATCACCAGTAAAAAAATTGTCATAATTTGAATTATTTATTTTTAATATTCTTCTGGCAAAACAGGCTCAATTGGTTCTTTTTTCTCTTCTGGTAAATCATACACAACTGCCTTGGTAGTTAACATCATGCTAGCTACCGAAGCAGCATTTTCCAAAGCTGATCTCGTAACTTTAGTTGGATCAATAATTCCAGCCTTAATCATATCTACAAATTCACCTGTTAGGGCATTGAAACCTTCGTTATTACCCCTCTTTTTGGCCTCTCCCAAAATTACAGCTCCATCCTGTCCCGCATTTTCTGCGATTTTTCTGATGGGCTCTTCTAGAGTTTTTCTTACAATTGCTACTCCAATTTTTTCATCGCCCTCTACTTCTAAAGCATCTAAAGCTGACTCTGTTTTCAAGAAAGCAATACCTCCTCCAGGTACAATCCCTTCTTCAAGAGCAGCTTTAGCAGCTCTGACTGCATCTTCTACTCGATGTTGTTTTTCTTTTTGCTCTACTTCAGTCGGAGCACCAACTTTAATCACTGCTACTCCGCCAGATAATTTAGCTAATCTTTCCTGAAGTTTTTCTTTATCAAATTCTGATTCAGTAACATCTAATTCATTCTTAATTTGTTTTATTCTTTTTTCAATTGCCTCCTTAGAGCCAGCTCCATCTACAATTGTAGTATTTTCTTTATCAACTACTACTCTTCGAGCCTGACCTAAATCATTAAGTTCTGTTTTATCTAACTTGAGTCCTAATTCTTCAGAAATTACTTTCCCACCAGTTACAATAGCAATATCTTCCATTAGTTCTTTCCTATTATCACCAAAACCAGGAGCTTTTACTGTGACCGCATTAAAGACCCCACGTAATTTATTTAAAATAATAGTAGCTAAAGCCTCACCAGTAACATCATCGGCAATAATTAATAAATCTTTCTTACCACTTTGCAGAATTTTATCTAATAAAGGTAAGATATCTCTAATATTAGTGATTTTTTGATCAGTAATCAAAATATATGGATCTTCTAAAACTGCCTCCATTTTTTCTGAATCGGTAATCATATAGGGAGAAATATAACCCCTATCGAACTGCAAACCTTTTACTATTTCCTTAGAGAGACCCAAAGTTTTAGCCTCTTCTACAGTAATTACCCCATCTTTACCAACTTCATCAATAATTTCAGCAATTAAATTGCCAATTTCTGGATCTTTAGAAGAAATAGTTGCTACATCAGCTACTGCATCATGACCTTCTACTTTTTGAGAAATCTTCTTGAGCTCAGTCACTACTGCCTTTACTGCTTTTTCAATTCCTTTTTTTAAACTCAAAGGATCAGCACCAGCAGCTACATTTTTCAGGCCAGCAGTAATCATGGACCACGCTAACAAAATAGCAGTAGTAGTGCCATCACCGGCTGCATCATTTGTTTTTTCAGCAGCCTCTTTTAAAATTTCAGCTCCGATATTTTCCACTTTATCTTCCAGTTCTATCTCCTTAGCAATAGTGACACCATCATTGGTAATTAAAGGTGCACCAAAGCCGCGATCTAAAACTACATTAGAGCCCTTTGGACCCAAAGTTACTACTACTGCTTGAGCTAATTTATCGACTCCTCTTTTTAATGCTTGACGAGCTTTCTCGTCAAAAATAATATTTTTAGCCATAGTGTAATTAATTTTTAATTTTGTAATTTTTAATTTTTAAACAATGAATTTTGATGTATTTCTATTCTAAGATTGCCAAAACATCATCTTCTCGAATCACTAAATACTCTTTATCATCAATTTTAATTTCATTAGGAGCATATTTAGTAAAAAGAATTTTATCCCCTACTTTTACTGTTAAAGGAATTAATTTTCCCTCTTCTGTAATTTTTCCGGGACCTACTGCAATTACTTTTCCTGCTATTGGTTTTTCCTCTGCTGATTCTGGAAGATAAATGCCAGATTTGGTAGTTTTTTCTTCACTTAATGGTTCCACAAAAATGTGGTCTGATAAAGGTTTAATATTCATATTTTTTATTACTTTTTGATAATTTATTAATCTTAGCACTCCTCGACCTTAATTGCTAAATGTTATTTTACTCAAGAGAAAAAAATTGTCAACCCTTCAATCTAATAAGTTGGTGATCCTTTCCAATCGAGAAAGACAAGGATAATTAATTATGTCTTATAATCACTCCCTTCTGAATTTCGTCTCTTAGAGAAAGAGAACTAATTTGGGCTAATTTATCAAAAAAGATCTGGCGTTCTGTTCCTTCCAAAAAGTTTAATTGACTTTTTTGGCTTTCAAGAGGAATTAAAGTAAAAATTTGCTGTTGCGGTTGATAATCTAAACTTAAAGCTAATTCTTCTTGAGTTTCTTTTGAAAAATATTGATCGAAAACAAAATTACCCAAAGAATAAAAAATTAATTTACCTTGATATTCTTCGATGCCTTGCACCACATGAGGATGATGTCCCACAATTAAATCAGCCCCTGCCTCAATTAATTGATGAGCTGTCTGTTTTTGAAAATTATCTGGCTCCTTTTGGTATTCCGGTCCCCAATGAGGAGTAACAATCACAAAAAGAGAAGGATTTTGTTTTTTTAATTTTGTGATACTTTCGATTAGTTCCAAAACACAAGTTTTATTTTGGTAGACTAAATTAGCTCCTAAAAAAACAAGCGGTTCTTTTTGAAAACCGTATTTCAAACTACAATCATTAGGATCACCAAGCGGAATAATTCCGTCTTTTTGTAAATAATCACGAGTTTGAAGAACCGCCTCTTTGCCCTGATCAGCTACGTGATTATTAGCTAAATTTAAAATATTAAAACCCAATTGTGCTAAAAAATGAGAAATCTGAGGAGAATATTCAAAACTCATAGCATGAAAAGCTACTGGCAAAGCTTCGGCTCTCACTGGACCCTCAAGGTTACCATAAATAAAATCCCAAGCTGAGTGAGAAAATAGCGACTCAATTTTAGTAAAAGGATAGGCTAAACCAAATTGATCAGTTAAAGCAGCAACTCCTCGAGCCATCATAATATCCCCTACTAAGAGAATTCTAAGCGAAGGAACTAGAATGGTGGAAGCTGGACTCTTGGAATTATTAACTTGAAATTCTCTGGGAGTTAACTGGAAAAAAGATCCTAAAATTAAAAGCGCAATTAATGAGCAAAGAACGATTACTATTTTATTCCTCATTTTGTTCCTTATCTTGTTCCATATTTAATTCCTCCTCAAAATCATCTCGTGGTTTTTCAAGGGTTAAGGGTTCCGCCCCAATTTTCTTACCAGAAATTCGGTACACATCTTTATCTATTTTTGAAAACTCTTTATAAGCAGAATTGTACATACTCACAGTAGTACCTAAATGACTACCTAATTTTTGGAGATAGCTTTCATAGCTGGTTAAATGACGTGCTAATTCTTCCACCCGTTTTTTAATCTCCTTAGCTGATTCTTCTATTTCCAAAGCTTTTAAACCCTGAAGTACTGTTTGCAAATAAGCTAAAAAAGAAGTAGGAGAAACAATAATTACTTTCTTCTCAGCCATGGCATATTCTATTAAATCTCGGGTATTAGCTTTAACGGTACCAATTTTATTAATCAATAAATCGTAATAAATTGCCTCTGAAGGAATAAACATAAAAGCGAAATCCATTGTTCCCTCTTCTGGCTTAATATATTTTGAGGTTTCATCAATTCTAGTTTTAACATCATTACGAAACGCCTCTTCCAGTCTTTTTATTTCTGTTTCGTCTCGAGTTTCTAAAAGCCGATTGTAATTTTCTAAGCTAAACTTAGAATCAATAGGAATAATTTTATCTCTCACAAAAATTACAGCATCAACGGCTGTTCCATCTTTAAAAGCATATTGCATCTGATAAGTCCCAGGAGGTAAAACATTTTTAAGTACTGTTTCTAAATAATATTCTCCTAGTACTCCTCTTTGTTTGGGGTTAGTTAAAGTATCTTCTAATTTTCGTAATTGATCAGCAAAATTCACTACCTGTCTATTAGTCTCATCTAATTTAGTCAATTTCTCTGTCACTTCTTTAATAATCTGGGCACTTCTATCAAATTGCTGCTGAAACACTTGAGTTGATTCTCCTAATTTATTATCCAGAGTCCTAATAATTTCCTGAATTTGATTCTGCAGTAAGAGGAACGCCTGTTCTTCTGGCTTTTCTTGTTGTTTTCCCTTGGTGCTAAGAAAATAAAATATTAAACCTAGAGCAGCACCAAGACCTATCCCAATTAATACCAATATAAATGTTGACATAGTATCTTCTTAATAATTTTAGCACACCTTTTTAAATAAACTTAGTCTAACTCCTTTTTTAATTCTTCTAATAATTCTTTAGCTCGGCGGGAAAGATTTTTAGGGGTTGTAACTTTTATAGTTATGTATAAATCACCAAATCCCAGAGTATTAAAATGCTTAATACCTTTACCTCTTAATCTAAATATCTCTCCGGAATCAGTGCCAGGTGGAATACGCAAAATTAAAGTTTTTTTGTCCAGCGTTTTAATTTCTTTTTCAGTACCTAACGCTGCTTCGGGAAAACTAATATCCAAGGTAAGATATAAATCATCTCCTTTTCTCTCAAATACTGGATGAGGCTTTAAATTAATTTTCAGATATAAATCGCCATTAGGTGCACCTAAAATACCGGCCTCCCCTTCACCTTTTATTTTAATAGTTTCTCCCTGCCTCACTCCTTGAGGAATATCCACCATTACTGTTTTGGTAGCGTAATAACGACCATCTCCTCCGCAAACTTGACAAGGTTTTTCTGGAATTTTGCCTCTGCCGTGGCATTTAGGACATTCAATAATTTGAGTAAAAGTGCCTAACATAGTGCGCCTTGCCTCTCTCACCACCCCTTCTCCTTTGCATTGAGGACAAACCCTTACTTCAGAATTAGGCTCGTAACCTTTGCCATGGCAATGATCACAAACAAGATAAGTTTTAAAGGAAATTTCTTTTCTAGTGCCAAAAGCTGCTTCTTCGAGAGTAATTTCAGTAGTAATTTCTAAATCTCGGCCCTTATTTTGAGTGCTAGTTTTTCTTTTAGGCCTAGCACTGCCACCAAAAAATTCGGAAAAAATATCACCAAAATCAAAATCTTCGCCAAAATTATCTCCAAAATTGCTAAAAGGAGAACCAAAAGCATCATCAAAATTAATATTTTGCCAATTAAAACCAGAAAAACCCTGCCCACCTGGAGCAGCTCCCTCAAAAGAAGTACCAAATTTATCATACTGGACTCGCTTTTCAGGATCAGACAAAACCTGATATGCTTCATTAATTTCTTTAAATTTTTCTGCATCTCCTCCTTTATCAGGATGGTATTTATGAGCTAATTTATAAAAAGCCTTCTTAATTTCGTCTTGAGAAGCATCTTTAGGAACTCCTAAAATGTCATAATAGTCTTTCATTTTTTTAAGAAAAGTTTAATTGCTTAAAGAGCGTTTTTATTTCCTGTTCTTTCTGATTTAATACTTTTTTCTCATCAGTTTCAAGATTTACCCTAATTACTGGTGCAGTATTAGCCGGATGAATTTGAATCCAATAGTGATTACCCTTAATTATATAACCATCGAAATTTTCTACTTGAGCTCCCTCTTTTTGATAATAATTTACTATTTCTTGTAGCTTCTGTTCATAATTTTTAACTTTAGGATAATTTAATTCAGTTATCAGATGATAATAGGGATAAATTTCTTGTCGTAAAACTGAAAGTGGCTTTTTAAGATCAGATAAAATGCCCAAAATAAACATTAAAGTCATTAAACCAGAATCTGAGTAATAATGATCTTTAAAATAGAAATGACCGGTATGCTCTCCCCCCACTACTGCCTCATGTTCTCTCATCATAGTTTTCATAAAAGAATGGCCAATTCTAGACCTAATTGGTTTACCGCCTAATTTTAAAATATTTTCTAAGACAATGGGAGAAGAACCAGAATCATATACTACAGCTGAGTTAGGATATTTGGAAAGAAAATATCTAGTTAAAATTACTAAAATTACACTAGCCTCTACTGCTTTTCCTTCGTTATCTAAAAAAGTAATCCTGTCACCATCACCATCAAACACTACCCCGAAATCTAAATCATTGTGTAAAATTAATTGTCTCATCTCTTGCCAAGATTCTGGCAAAGATGAATCTGGAAGATGATGAGGAAAAGTGCCATCAGGAACTTCGTTTATAAGAAACGTAGTTATCGGTAAGCGCTGGCAGACTTCGTTTATAATCCAAGTTAAAGCACCATTAGAAAGATCAAGCCCTATTTTAAAATCTTTTAACTGAAAGTGGCTAGAAACAGACAAAATATGATTGAGGTAATCTCCGCTGATATCTTTTGAAACAATTTTACCCTTCCTTGTTGATTGCGAGAGCTGAGGAAGATTTTTCAGAATATTCTTTAATTCCATTAATCCTTCGTCTTCATAAAGCATTTTTACTCCCTGCCGACAAATTTTAAAACCATTGTAATGGGAAGGATTATGACTAGCAGTAATCATTACCCCAGCTTCAAAATTATATTTTCCTACTGCAAAATAAAAAGCATCAGTAGAAATAACTCCTAAATCTATTACCTCAATCCCGCTTTGAATGATTCCTTGACTTAAAGCTCGAAAAAGGGACTCTGAAGAAAGTCTTACATCTCTACCAATACAAATTTCTTGAGGTTGAAGATAGGAAACTAAGGCTTGACCAATTTTAAAAGCTGCTTCGTCTGATAATTCTTCTGGATAGATGCCTCGAATATCATTTGCTTGAAATAAATTCTCCCAATTCATAAAACACTGCTTACACTAAAGTAAGCTCTTCTTTTTCTATTCCTACCATTTTAATGTGGCAATATTTAGTGGCAATTAATAATTTTAGCAACAGCCAGCTCACCATAATTACGAGGGTAGAAAAAAAGAAATTAAAAATATTTACTAAACTAAAAACTAGTGACAAAAGTAGTAGCAGAAAGATTGTTTTTATTAAAAGAGAAAAAGTCGACCAATGTGTTTTAAAATAAGATACGATTACCTCTCCGATCGTTTCCTCACCAGAAAGTGGTATACCTATTAGTTGCGAAAGACTTTGCCGCGTTTGTTCCAGAATCAGGTTTGAAGCTGCTCCTTTAGTTTTCGAATCAGCTAATAAATTAAGTTGTTTTTCAATTAAGGGCTGAAGCAGGCTATCCACTGTCCTGGTGGTTGGCTGCTTAAAAGGAAGCCCCCTAGTTAAATGAAGTAAAGATTCTTGCCCCAAATTTAATTCTCTGCTTAAGTATAATAAAGAGCCCAAAATAATTAGCAAGGCCAGAGTAAACGCTAAGGCACCTTTAGAAATAATTCTAGCCAAATTTAAACCCACTAAATTTTGCGACTCAGCTTGAAGTCGCCAACCAGCAAAATATAAAATAACAGTAAGAATGCCAATGAGATAAAAGAGAGTAAGATTAACTTGTTGAGCAAGAAATAAAGGCAAAAAAGAAAAGAAACTGAAAAGTAAATTACCAAAATAAAAATGACTTTTAGGCACTACTAAATCAAAAAGGGGTAGTAAGGAAAAAATTACAAGCCAAAGAATACTAGTTATTAAACATAGTTTCCAATTGAAATTCCTTACTACCCCTAGAAACAAGAGAGAAGCAAAACTAAAACCGCAGAGTAAAATCACTAAGAGCACTAAAGCTTTTAATGATTCACTGCGATCCCGATAAGCTAACTGATAAAGACGATAAAAATTGGAATCGTGAGGCATGCCGCAAATATTTTATTAATTTCTTTCAGTATATCACTTTTCTTGAAAATTCGCATCTTGAGCACCAGGAGGCTCTTGTTTTTTCTCTTCCTCTCGAGGCTTATCCTCTGACTTACCACTTTGCTGATACAAATTCTGACCTATTTCAGATAAAGTTTGCGACAAACTATCTAATTTTTCTTTCAAAACTTCTGCCTCATTCCCCTCTTTTGACTCTTTAAGTTCCTTAATTTTAGTTTCTAATTGCTCTTTCAAGTTAGCCGGTATTTTCTCTCCATTCTCTTTGAGAGTTTTTTCAGCTGTATAGAGGATAGTTTCGGCATTATTTTTTAACTCTGCTAATTCCCTCTTCTTCTTATCTTCTTCAGCATACATTTCAGCTTCTTTCTTTAATTTTTCTATCTCTTCTTTAGAAAGACTAGCTGACCCCTCTATTCTAACTGATTGAGTCTTACCGGTAGCTTTATCTTTAGCAGTCACGCTTAAAATACCATTAGCATCAATATCAAAAGTCACCTCAATCTGAGGAATTCCTCTAGGGGCAGGAGGCAAACCGTCTAAAATAAACTTACCCAAACTGCGACAATCGCTAGCCATTGGTCTTTCACCTTGTAAGACATTAATTTCTACTGAAGTTTGGCTATCAGAAGCAGTAGAGAAAATTTGAGTTTTCGAAACGGGAATAGTAGTATTCTTAGGAATCATAATAGTATTAATACCCCCTAAGGTTTCAATACCTAATGAGAGTGGTAACACATCTAGCAATAAAACATTTTTAATTTCACCTTCCGGAGTTCTTTTTTCTTCAGCAGCAGTAATAATTTCAGCTTCGATAGCAGCACCAATAGCTACGATTTCTTCTGGATGAATAGATTTATTTGGCTCTTTACCAAAATAATTTTTGACTGCATCTCTTACTGCCGGAATTAAAGTAGTACCACCTACTAATACTATCTCTTCGATATCTTTCTTATCTAACTTAGCTTCTTTTAATGTTTGTTCTACTCTCTCGATGGATTTTTCTACTAAATCCTTAGTTAATTCATCAAATTTAGCTCGATTTATCTTTAAATATAAATGTTTTGGTCCGGAAGCATCAGCTGAAATATAAGGAAGATTAATTTCTGTTTCAATTGTTGAAGATAACTCTATTTTTGCTTTTTCTACGGCTTCTTTAATTCTTTGTAAAGCTAAAGGATCTTTAGATAAATCCATTCCGTCGCTTTTCTTAAATTCTTGTAATACCCATTCCATAATTCTCTGATCAAAATCTTTGCCACCCAAATGAGCTTCTCCGCCGGTAGCTAATACCTCCACTGTATCAGGTGCTACTTCTAGAATAGTAACATCAAAAGTACCACCACCAAAATCATATACCAAAACTTTCTGAGACTGTTTCTTACCCAAACCATAAGCCAAAGCAGCTGCGGTAGGCTCATTAATTACTCTCAAAATTTTTAAACCAGCTATTTCACCAGCTGTTTTAGTTGCTTTTCTCTGGGAGTCATCAAAATTAGCAGGACAAGTAATTACAGCTGCTTCAACTTTTCCACCTAATTTTTCTTCCGCATCTATTTTGATTTTTTGCAAAATCATTGAAGAAATTTCAATCGGACTATACCAATTGTCACCCATTTTAACTTCTACTTCTCCATTTTTACCTTCCCTAGTTTCGTAAGGCAAGTTTTTAATTTCTTTCTGAATTTCAGAATCACTAAATTTACGGCCAATAAACCGTTTTACTTCAAAAATCGTGTTTTTGGGATTAGTGACTGCCTGTCTTTTAGCTAAATCACCTACTAATCGTTCACCATTTTTAGCTAAAGCAACTACCGAAGGAATTAAAATAGAACCTTCTCTGCTTTCGAGACATTTAGGCTCACCATTAATAATGGAAGCCATCTTAGAAATTGAAGTTCCCAAATCAATACCTAAAACTTTAGACATAATAATATAATTTTTAATTTTTAATTTTAATTTTTAATTTTTTAATTCATTATCTTTATCTTTCTTTTTTACTACCGCCACTCTGGCGGGGCGAATTATTTTACCATTTAAGAGATAACCTTTCTGGAAAATTTCTGCTACGGTACCAGCTGCTAACTTAGGATTATCTATTTCAGCTACAATTTCTTGAAATAAGAGATTAGGTGATTGACCTTTTTCTACCAGAATTTCTTCTAATCCTTCTCTCTTTAATAAGTCTTCTAGTTGGTTTTTGATGAGATAAATACCTTTTAAATAATTATCCTTAATAGGATCATTTTTATCAGTAGAACTCTCTAAACTTTGAAGAGCTAAATCAAAACTATCCAAAATACCAATTAGCTCTTTTATTAATCTTTCGTTGGCAAATTGCATTACTCCTCTCAATCTTTCTTCCTCTTCTTTCTTGTAATTAATCAGTTCTGCTCTAGCTTTTTTCCAATCATTAATATAACGATTCTTTTCCTCTTCTACTCGAACTAATTCTTCTTTTAATTTCTGCAATTCATCAGAAAAATCACCTTTTTTTTGCTCTTTTGACTCTGAGGTCTTTTGAGTCTGGTCTTCGTTAGGCATATGGTTAAATAAATTAGAATTGTTCCCTTAAAGCGTTAAGGAGAGCGATGTTCTTTTCGTAACTCATCCTTTTCTGTCCTAAAATGCCAAAAACATTGGCAGAACGTAAACTTTGAGTTAATAAAGCGCTAAAATTATCGGATGCTATCAAAGGATTCTCGTGTCCAATTAAAATTAAAGGCTGAGTTTTAATTTTAATTTTTTTAATTTCTTCATCTAGCTTATCCAAAGATTCTGCTATCTGAGGAATCAAAAAAGGATTAGTGATTACATCTGAAAATAGATATTTCAAACCTGATTTTTTTACTTCATTAGTCGCTGGCAAATAGCAAAATCCCAAGGACTGGCTAGCTTCGGAAAGAAATTCTATTATTTGATCCCAATTCTGATTTTGTACTTTCTGCCTGAGTAGTCTTTTCCATCGCTCTTCACATTGCTCTAATAAATCTTTCTCTTCCAAAACTAACTTTACAAAATATTTCCAAGCTTTATCAGTAGGAACCCGCCCACTAGAAATATGAAACTTATAAAGATAGCCTTCTTCTGCCAATTCTTGAAAATCATTTCTAATAGTAGCTGGACTTAAACCAAAATTACAATGAACTACTAAAAATTGAGAGGCAATGGGTTCCCCCCTTTCGATATATGATTTAACTACCATTTCCAGAATCCATTTTTGTCGTTCTTTCAAGATCTCTTTCATAGGTTATTCTTAAACAATCTTTCTTATTATACTCGTTAGCAGTCAGATGTCAAGAGTGCTAACTTACCGTTCATCTTGCCTTTGGCTCATTTAGCAGAGAAGGAACATGTTACACCTCTTTCTGTTTATTAGGGGTCTGCTAAAGCAGACCCTTTTTTTGATCCTTCTCCTGAATTATTCGCAAAAGGCAAGACTCACTTCTTTGTAAAAAATAACTCATCGTTCACCTTTTCTCTTTCGCTCCTGATATTCCGCCAAAGGCAACAATCGCTCGGAATATATTTTCTTCGACCCGCTCGCTCGCCCAGTGTGCTCGCTCTTTTTTCAAATTTTGGATTTTGACTTGTCATTTTGATTTTTGATGGTTCGGCTTTGCTCACCATTAATCCTGAGTGTAGTCGAAGGATTAATTTTTGAATTTTGAATTTATATTATGTCGCTCAAGAGAAAAGGATTACTCTTAGACAGGAATATACCTCGCTCCTTCTCACTAGGAAAGTACTGGGCTTTGCCCCTCACTTGAAACAGATCAATTTTATTGGTTTTTGGTAATAGCCAATCTTTTTCAAGTGAGGGGCTTTGCCCTTAAAGATGAA